>NZ_CP139286.1:307395-614790 GCF_034067285.1 Acinetobacter pittii | reverse complement strand
TATGAAAAAACTACAAAAAATGACCCACAAAATCACTTTTAAGTTTTAACTTATTCCTTTAAACGAAAACAACAATGGACAATAACAATGCAACTCAATCACTATCTCAATTTCCAAGGTCAAGCAGAGCAAGCCTTTAACTTTTATAAATCAGTATTTGGTGGTGAATTCGGTATGTTAAGCCGTTATGGTGATATGCCCGCGCCTGAAGGAGTAACTTTATCGGAAGCCGACAAAAACCTGATTCTTCATGTTTCTCTACCGATTAATGAGTACACCGTGCTTATGGCCTCAGATACAAATGATCAGTTTTGTGCGCCTAACAGCGTTTTTACTCAAGGAAATAATCACTATATCTCGATCAACCTTGAAAAAGATGAGCAAGAAAAAGCAAAACAGCTTTTTGATGCCTTATCTGTTAATGGTCAAATTGAAATGCCTCTAGAAAAAACATTCTGGGGTGCACTGTACGGTGCTTTTACCGACCAATTCGGTATAAAGTGGATGGTTAACTGCCAGCTTGATACTTAATATTTTCAATATTTAGCCCTTATAGAGATGCCCATTATTTCTATAAGGGCTTTAAACATCGATATTGGAATATTGTGCAATAATCATTAAACCAACCGTAATAAAGCCGATTCCTATCCACCCTGCAATATCAATATTCTGACCAAGAAAAATCTTTGCTAAAAAAGCCGTCGCTAATACACCTATTCCAGACCAAAGCACATATAAGATTCCAGCTTGCATATACTTCAAAGCAATAGCAGCGCAGGCAAAAGAAATAATATATAAAACCAGAGCAATGCCCTGAGCTGTTTTATTAACTAATCCATTCCCCTTAGCAGAATAAAATGTTGAGAGTACATCTGTCGCAATAGCAAAGAGTAGCCACCAAGCACCGGGATTTATTTTTGAAATTAAACCTAACATTATTGTTCTTCAGTTGAGTCATATAAAAATTATTTATAAAAAAAGCTGAACCGGAGTTCAGCCTTTATATTTTAAAGCTATTTAAGCACCAGTTTGATAACTTGCTTGCGGTACGCCTGTTGAAGCTTGATATGGACGAGTAAAGTCTTGCAAACCAGCTGCTGCTTCTTGCACATCTTTACCTTCTTTAATCACAAAACTGTCAAAACCTGAACGTTTTAAGTAGTTTAAAACATCCTTAAATACATCACCTGTTGCACGAAGTTCACCTTGGAAACCTTGGCGACGCAATAGTGCAGCGAATGAATAACCGCGCCCATCACCAAAACCAGCAAACTCAATAAAGATTGCATCAAGTTCATTTAATGGAAATGTATGTTCTTCAGGTGAATCATTCACAGTTACATACAAAGCTTTTTTACCTTGAATGTTTGCCAATTGATCGAGTTGAGCTGTTGTTACAACAACATCACCTTGTGGAACAACACCATCTTCAGCAATGATTTGATAAGTATTATCTGCAATCGTGCCATCTTTATAAAGCACTGGTAGAGCTGTATTAAGCATATGCACGCTCCTTAAATGGTTGAATTCCTACACGGCGATATGTATCAACAAAACGCTCACCTTCAGTACGTAGATCAAGGTAAGTATTCAATACCTCTTCGATGACATCAGGCACAGCATCTGCTGCAAATGATGGCCCTAAGATGTCACCGATTGATGCATCATGGTCTGAATTGCCACCTAATGTAATTTGGTAGAATTCAGCACCTTTTTTATCTACACCTAAAATACCGATGTTACCTACATGGTGATGACCACAAGCATTCATACAACCAGAAATATTGAGATCTAAATGACCAAGATCATAAACTTTGTCTAAGTCATCGAAACGGCGTGTAATGGCTTCAGCAATTGGAATTGATTTCGCATTTGCCAGTGAACAGAAATCACCGCCCGGGCAACTAATGATATCGGTAATAAAACCAATATGTGCACGCGCCATATTTTGTTGTTCAAGCGCTTGCCATACATCAAACAAATCTTTTTGAGGTACGTCAGCCAAAGCAATGTTTTGTTCGTGAGTCGTGCGAAGTTCACCGAAAGTGTATTTATCAGCAAGATCTGCAATAAAATTCATTTCTTCAGTGGTCATATCACCCGGTGCGATACCTGCACGTTTTAGAGAAATCGTAACAATACGATAGCCCTTCACTTTATGCGCATGCGTGTTGATGTTGAACCACTGTTTGAATTTTGGATGCTCAGCAAATAAAGCTGTGAAGTCTTCATCCTCTAAAGCTTGATAATCAAACGGTGTGAATTCTTCATCCAGTTTTTTCAAGATTTCTGGCTGAATTTTCAATGCTTCGCGTGTATGTTCGAATTCAGCTTCAACTTTCTGTGCAAACACTTCAGGCGTTAATGCTTTAACTAGAATTTTGATACGCGCTTTATATTTGTTATCACGACGACCATGCAAGTTATAAACACGTAAAACCGCTTCTAAGTAAGCAATTAAATCTTCACGTGGTAAAAACTCACGAATGACACTACCAATGATTGGAGTACGGCCTAAACCACCACCAGCCATAATTTTATAGCCAATCTCGCCCGCTTCATTACGTACGATATAAACACCAATATCATGGAATGCAGTCGCCGCACGATCTTTTTCTTCAAGTGCAGAAACAGCAATTTTGAACTTGCGTGGTAAGAATGCAAATTCAGGGTGGAATGTACTCCACTGACGAATTAATTCACAGGTTGGACGTGGATCTGCAATTTCACCAGCAACCACACCAGCATATTGGTCAGTTGTCGTATTACGAATACAGTTACCACTGGTTTGAATAGCATGCATTTGTACAGTTGCAAGTTCCGCCAAAATGTCTGGCACATCTTCAAGTGCAGGCCAGTTCAACTGAATATTTTGACGTGTAGATACGTGTGCGTAACCACGGTCATAAGCGGTTGAAACTTCAGCGACTTTACGTAATTGTTTAGAATTCATTAAGCCATACGGCACAGCAATACGCAGCATAGGCGCATAACGTTGCACATATAAACCATTTTGCAAACGTAATGGACGATATTCGTCTTCAGAAAGTTTGCCAGCTAAATAGCGTTCTGTTTGATCACGGAACTGAGCAACTCGTTCATTAACCAGCTGCTGGTCGAAATCGGTATATAAATACATGGCGTATGGCTAGTAGATTCATTATTAAGGCGGATAGCATAGCGAGCTTTTATTCATCAATAAAATGCTTTTTTTGCATATTTAATAACGGTTTTATTGATAAGCTTTAATACAAATCGCCATAAAAAAGCCCGGATAAATCCGGGCCCTTTCTATAAAAGCTTTTTATTTGTTATCTGGTAAGGCATAAGCCACTAAATAGTCGCCCATTTTCGTACCAAATGAACCATGACCACCAGCCATGATTACAACATATTGCTTACCATTGATTTCATAAGTCATTGGTGTTGCTTGTCCACCAGCTGGTAAACGTGCTTCCCAAAGTTTCTTACCATTAGTGACGTTAAACGCACGTATGTAGTTATCTTGAGTTGCACCAACAAACATGACATTACCGGCAGTAGAAATTGAACCACCTAAACCAGGTACACCAATTTTCACAGCTGGTAACTGGAACAAGTTCGGTAAGCTGTCACGAATTGTACCAATACGTTTTTTCCATACCACTTCATGAGTTTTCAAATCAACGCCAGCTACATAACCCCAAGCTGGTTGTTTACAAGGTAAACCAAGCGGAGATAAGAATGCGCTAATTTCTACACCATAAGGTACGCCGTACATCGGTTGTACGCCCTGCTCAGTTCCCGCACCTTTTGCAGTTTCTGCACGGTTTGGATCAGCCGGAATTAAACGGCTTACGAATGGCAGACCAATCGGGTTCATTACAGCAACTTGACGGTCAGGGTTAACCGACATACCGCCCCATTCAAATACACCTAAGTTACCTGGGAAAACTAAAGTACCGTTTTCAGATGGTGGAGTGTAAATACCATCGTAATTTAGACGTTTGAAAGATACACGACACATGAGCTGATCAAGCATAGTGGCACCCCACATATCTTTATCTGTCAATTTGTCTTGTGGTGCCAAGTTCAAGTCAGAGAATGGCTGAGTTTTTGAGTAGAACTCACCTTTAGTTTGTGGTCCACGTTTAACTGTTTGTGGTACTGGTTTTTCAGTCACAGGAACAATTGGTTGACCATTACGGCGATCAAGAACAAAGGCATTACCTGTTTTTGTCAATACATAGATTGCAGGAACAGTTTGGCCAGCTTTGTTTTTAATATCAGCTAAAGATGGTTGTGATGGTACGTCCATATCCCATAAATCATGATGGGTTGTCTGGAAGTTCCACACTAATTTACCAGTAGAAGCATTAATCGCTAACATTGAGTTTGCATAACGCTCTTTCAGCTCAGTACGGTCACCGCCCCAGATGTCTGGTGTACCTACACCTGTTGGTACATAAACGATATCAAGTTTGGCATCGTATGCTAAAGGTGCCCACGCATTTGGTGAGTTATGAACAAAATTCGTACCTTCGCCCGGCATTGCATTTGGATCTGCTGCGCCAGTATCAAATACCCAAAGAAGTTTACCAGTGTTAACGTCGTAGCCACGAATTACACCAGATGGTTCTTTATTTGAGTAGTTATCGGTTACCGAACCAGCAATAACAACTGTTGAACCAGTTACGATACCAGGAGATGTCGGGTTGTAACCGCCTGGATACGCGTATGGCATAAACTCTTGCAAGTTCACTTCACCATTTTGACCAAAGTCAGTACATGCTTTACCAGTGTCAGCATTCACAGCCACTAAACGACCATCATTCACTGGTACAAATACCTTACGCGGACATTGTGTAGAGCTAGATTTCTTGCTTTGAAGACTCTTTGCAAACTCAGTTGTATTGTTTGCATCGTAGTACATCACACCACGACAAGTTAAATGCTGGAACGATTTATCCGTTTTAAGCTTCGGATCAAAGCGCCATTTTTCTTTACCTGTCGCAGGATCAATCGCAATTAATTGCTGGTGAGCCGTACAGATAAACATGTTATTACCGATTTTAATCGGTGTAACCTGATTGGTCGTTTCGCCTGAGTCATTACCTGTTTTGAGATCGCCAGTACGTAAAGTCCAAGCAACTTTCAAGTCTTTTACGTTTTGATCGTTGATCTGTTTCAATGGAGAATAACGTTCACCAGCTTGAGTACGACCATAAGCAGGCCAGTCGCTCTCTGCAACGCCCGGAACGGCTTGAGCAGTTTCAGGCTGAGGAGTTTTAATTTCACCATTAATTTCTTGCGGATCATTGAAGATTGAATAAACCATCAACACGATTGCAATTGCTAAAGTTGAAGATAAAGCAACTTTACTTGATCCAAGGTTGTTGATTCCACGAGTTACAGCCGGAACCAATAACCATAAACCAAGAATACCTAAAATATCTAAACGTGGTGCAAGCGCCCAAAAGTCTGTTCCAACTTCCCAGACACTCCAGATAATAGTTCCTAGCATTAATGCAGCATAAACCCACAAAGCAGTAGAAGCACGCTTGTAGAGTTGCCATGCAACAATGAGGAGCAAGACTCCAGCTATAATGTAGTAAATTGAACCGCCTAATGTAGCGAGCCAAATACCTCCAATTAACAGGAATAACGCTAATAACCCAATAATAATTACGGTAAAAGTCGTTAAACCTGATCTTGAAGTAGGTTGATTCATAAACCACCTCTTATCAATCATCATTTTTATAGGAAAGATATGCCGAGTTTCTAATTAAAAATCGACATTACCCATACATCTAAAACAAAATTCAGGCATAAAGAAAAAAACGGAAGGTCAGGATACTTCAATCAATGAGTTAGCCCTCGACAATCCGTTTTTTCGGAGTAATTACGCTTAGAATGCGGTTGAGAATTTAATGCCGCCTACCCAAGTGTTATCACCATTTTTTAATGCACCAACATGACGAACATATTGCACATTTGGACGAATAGTTAACCAGTTCGTCGCATGAATACCGTAGTAAAGCTCGGTATTATATTCGGTGTCATATTCTTTAGTTTGAACATCGTTCCAATCATCATTGATATGGATACGAGCCACACCGAGCGCCAACTCATCTTGAGGACGTTGATTAAGCAAACCTTTATAGACTAAGCCTACATTTTGCATATTATCAATTTTGTTGGTGTCAGAGTCGTGAAAAGTCAGGTTTACAAAACCTGTTAAACCGCGATCTGTTTGATCAGCAGGCTGGAATAATTTTTGTTTTGCAGTTACCCATACACCTTGTTTATGAGATGTTTGAACCTTATTCGTAATTTCTTCAGCATCGGCAGTGCTGTAGTAATAACCTAAACGGTATTCACCCGCCATACTTTGAGCACCTAATTTAGGTGACCAAACCACTTCGGCAGGAATAATTGCACCGTGAGAACCATCAGTACTTAAGTTAAAACCTTTGCCTCGCTCCAGATTTTCCGGGTTGTATTCATATACACCAACTTGGGTATATAAGTCAGGCTGCAAGTTATATTTAACACGCATTGCCCATTGGCTAACCGGCCAGTTATACCACTGATCGCCCACCCAGTTACCGACTTGCGAACCACAAAGTGCCAAGTTCTGGAAATCACAATCAAAACTATTAAAGTCTTCACCTTCACCAAAACGACCGACTTTAACATCTAATTTTTGATCCATGAATTTTTTCTTAATCCACAAATCAGTTAAACGCCAAGTTTGCTCACGCCCCCACACTTCTTGTACAGAGCTTAAGTGCCCTGCTAAAGCTGGTGAATGTTCAGAAAGCGACTGCCCATCACGATAAGTTAATGTGATTTGAGCTTCAGTATCTTGCCAACCTAAAATTTTATTTAGATCAAAATGAGTTCCTAATGCCAGTTGCCCCGTATAAGCACTACCATGCGTAGATGTATTTTTTGAATCTAAAATACCGGCATATTCGCCGGTATATCCAAAAGAAAAATCATAACCTTGTGCTTGTAACGCAGTGCGTTGACCGTTCCAATCACCCAACATCCAAGGACTATTTGGGTCGAATGCAGCAGCAGCTTGTGCATGCTGTATAAAAAGAGTAATTGATAAAACGGATAAACAGGAAGCCATCAAGGATTTATGTGTTTTCATGTTTACATACCTTTTATGTCTTTGTTTATAAAGGGTACGCTAATTTTATGTAAAGAAATTATTCAAAATGTTAATCGATTGATTAATCTAATAATAATTTTAATACACATTGTATAAGAAACAGCCTTGGCTCTTTACCAATGTCCTTCACCAAGTTTTTGACCAATAAAGGAATATCTCATTTTCGATCTTGAAAACTTAATTGGACAAGCCAATTGTGATTCTGTATCCGTCGCATTATTTTGCAAAGGTACATCCACAATCCATCCACGTTCTTGTGCTAAAGGCGAGTTTAGGGACTCAGATAGGCTTAAAACAGGTTCTACACATACATCAAGATTTGCGAAAATTTCATGCCATTCTTTAAATGTTTTGCTTTTAATTTTCTCTTGAATTGCTTGTTTAACTTCTTGTCTGTCTTCTACATTCAAAGAAGCACCTTTTTGTAATAATAAAGGTAAATCAAGAGCTACTGACAAACCAGACATAAACTGTGGCTCAAGACTACCTATTGAAAGATAACGACCATCTTGAGTCATATAATAGTCATAGAAAATGCCACCATTGAGCATGCCATGTTCAGGAGCCTGTTCAACTTGTGCCGCAAGTGTAGCGGATGCGGCCATACTATTGAGGCTAGCAACACAATCAGTCATAGAAATATCAATATATTGCCCCATTCCACTACGTCCGCGTTCGACGACCGCAGCCAAAATCGCAATGACCGCATGAAGTGAACCACCCGCAATATCTGCAACTTGTATACCGAGCGGAGGCGGACCGCTGTCTTGTCGACCACTATATCCAGCAATACCAGCTAAAGCTAAATAGTTTATGTCATGCCCAGCTCTGTCTTTATAGCTTCCTGTTTGTCCGTATCCTGTAATTGAACAATAAATGAGACGCGGGTTAATTTCGGCAAGTGTCGCATAGTCTAATCCGAGACGGCGCATGACATCTGGTCGGAACTGCTCTATGACAATATCAAACTCAGAAATTTTGGCTTTAATCAGATCAATACTCGTCTTATCCTTTAAATCCAAAACAATCGACTGTTTATTTCGGTTTAGATAACTATGTGCTGTTGCTTGACCATTTGCATATGGTGGCATGATTCGGATTAAATCAGGACGTGATGGAGATTCGATATGGATGACTTCGGCTCCCATATCGGCCAGATACATTGTTGCAAAAGGTCCAGGTAAGAGCGTCGAGAAATCGAGAACTTTAAGTCCATTTAATGCTGTCGTCATCGTATTTTTAACCACTATTATTCGAATTTTCTTTTATATTAGTTAAGCAAATATAGTAAAACAATGTCATGTTCAGCCATTTACCTTGATCATTTCGGCAATTTAACATGTAAAAAGTGCTTTTACTCTGTTGTAAATCGCCAATTTATTTTTTTAGACGGTCATTTAGGTCAATTTAAAGTGAACATCAAAGAGACTGAAGGATTCAATATGAGTCGCGATACGATTAGCATCCACTTCGTGAATGCGGCTTTGACAGGCGTAAAACGCCTTGGCATGGATGTTGAAATGCTCCTTTCACATGTGGGTATTGAAGCAGAATTATTACGTCAACCTAAAGCTCGAATCTCACCAGAACAATACACTCGTTTTATAAAAATGTTGTGGATGGTCACGCAGGATGAACACGTTGGATTTGACGTACAACCACGTCGTCTGGGCACTTTTGCCATTATGTGTCAGTTGATTATTCACGCAAAAACATTGGGCCAAGCCCTTGAACTATCATCTCAATTTTATAAATTATTTGGTGATGAATGGTCGGTAACACTAGAACGTGACAAACACGAAGCACGTCTCGTTCCTCTTATTCCAAAAACTTTAGATCCAGATCATTTCATTACTGAAAGTATGCTCATGATTTGGCACGGTCTAGCATCATGGTTGATTGAACGCCGTTTACCATTAGAACGTGTTCATTTTAGCTATCCACGCCCTGCACATGCAGATGAATATGATGCATTATTTTTTGCACCAGTCATGCAGTTTGATGCACCGCGTACGGAAATTACCTTTGCAGCTGATTATCTTGATTTGCCAATCCGCCAAGACGAAAAAACGCTAGAAGAGTTCTTAAAAGCAGCACCTGCTCAGCTTTTAGTAAAATTCAAAAATACCAATTCGCTAACTTCTCGTATTCGTGAAGTGCTCAAAAGCCAGATTGGTGAAGAAATGCCAACGCTTAATGATGTTGCATCAATGTTGTATCTATCTCCTCAAACCTTACGTCGCCGCTTAGCTGCCGAAGGTAAAAGTTATCAAGGCGTAAAAGACGCTTTACGTCGAGATGCTGCAATTCACCTGTTACTCAACCCCGAGTTAACACTTGAAGACGTTGCTCAACAAGTTGGTTTTAGTGAAACCAGTACGTTCCACCGTGCATTTAAAAAATGGACGGGAGTAACCCCTGGCCTTTATCGCCAGCTACACGGTTACCATTAATACTTAAATCTATTTAGCTTTACATTTAGCCCAAGTTCAACTTGGGCTTTTTTGTATTTCTATTGGCAAAAATCATCACCTGATGGGTGCGCTTATCGTCATTGCACTCGCTATTAAAACCAGTACACTCAAAACACAACAAAGTTTAAGTAATAAAAAAGGAACTGCTATGAGCGAGGCTTATATTATTGATGCCATTCGCACCCCACGCGGAAAAGGAAAAAAAGATGGCTCTCTTTATGAAGTAAAACCAATCACATTACTGACCACCTTATTAAATGAATTACAGCAGCGCCATCAACTTGATACATCTAAAGTTGACGACATTGTTTTAGGCTGTGTAACACCAATTGGCGACCAAGGTGGTGATATTGCTAAAACAGCAGCGATTGCAGCAGGTTGGAACGATGATGTTGCTGGGGTGCAAATCAATCGTTTTTGTGCATCAGGTTTAGAAGCAGTCAACATGGCAGCAATGAAAGTCCGCTCTGGTTGGGAAGATTTAGTGGTTGCTGGTGGCGTTGAATCAATGTCACGCATTCCAATGGGTTCTGATGGTGGGCCATGGGCTTTAGACCCAGAAACAAACCTTAAGTCATCATTTGTTCCACAAGGCATTGGGGCCGACCTCATTGCAACGTTAGATGGGTATAGCCGTGAAGATGTCGATAATTTTGCTGTGAAGTCACAACAAAAAGCGGCAGCGGCTCAATCAAATGGTTATTTCAATCACTCAGTTGTGCCAGTAAAAGATCACGCCGGCGTGGTGATTTTAGATAAAGATGAATTTATTAAAGGCAACACCACACTCGAAGGTTTAACGAAGCTCAACCCAAGTTTTGAAATGATGGGGCAAATGGGCTTTGATGCAGTGGCTTTGCAAAAATATCCTGAAGCACAAAAAATCAATCATGTTCATCACGCAGGTAACTCATCAGGCATTGTCGATGGAGCAGCTGTAGTTTTATTGGCTTCTGAAAAAGCGGTAAAAGAACAAAATTTAAAACCGCGCGCTAAAGTTTTGGCGACTGCCCTAGTCGGTACTGACCCAACTATCATGCTAACAGGACCTGCTCCTGCCGCACGTAAAGCTTTAGAAAAAGCTGGCCTCACGATCGATGATATTGACCTATTTGAAGTCAACGAAGCATTTGCGGCGGTTGTTATGCGTTTTATTAATGAGCTCAACGTTCCTGTTGAAAAAGTCAACGTAAATGGCGGCGCGATTGCTTTAGGCCATCCATTAGGAGCAACAGGTGCCATGATTTTAGGCACACTACTTGATGAGCTTGAACGAAAAGATAAAAAGCGCGGTTTAGCAACGCTCTGTGTGGGCGGTGGAATGGGTATTGCCACCATTATTGAACGCGTATAAAAATTAGGGATATAAAAGATGAGTGCAATTCAATACGAAAAAAATGCCGACAATATTGTCATTTTAACGCTTGATTCAACAGGTCAATCTGCGAACACCATGAATGCAGAGTTCCGTGACTCGCTCGATGAAGCGACTCAGAAACTTAAAACAGAAACAGAACTTTCAGGTGTTATTTTTCGCTCAGCTAAAAAAACGTTCTTTGCAGGCGGTGATCTAGATGAGCTGATTCAAGTTCAGCCTGAACATGTGACTGACTTTTTCAATATGGTTGAAAAGCTAAAAGGCCATTTACGTACAATTGAAACGCTTGGTATTCCAGTTGTTGCAGCATTAAATGGCACAGCACTTGGGGGTGGTTGGGAAATCGCATTAAGTTGCCATCACCGTATTGCAATTAATGATCCGAAAAGTAAATTTGGCCTACCCGAAGTTACCTTAGGTTTGTTACCAGGCGGCGGCGGTATTGTACGTATGGTACGCCTACTTGGCCTTCAAAATGCATTTCCATTTTTAATGGAAGGCAAACAGTTCGGTGTTGATAAAGCAAAATCTTTAGGCTTAATCCACGATACAGCTGAAAATGAACAAGAACTTTTAGATAAGGCAATTGCTTGGATAAAAGCTAATCCAAAATCTCAGCAGCCTTTTGATGTAAAGGGTTATAAAATTCCGGGTGGTGATCCAAAAACTCCAGCAGTTGCACAAGTTCTTGCAATTGCACCAGCCATGTTAAGAGACAAAACCAAAGGTTGTTACCCTGCCCCTGAAGCGATTATGGCTGCCGCAGTTGAAGGTGCTCAAGTCGATGTCGATACCGCCTTGCGTATTGAGTCTCGCTACTTTACTCAACTAGCAACAGGCCAAATCTCTAAAAATATGATTGGCACTTTCTGGCATGGTCTAAATGCAATTAAGTCTGGTGCAAGCCGCCCTGCCGACGTTGCAAAATGGCAAGCCACTAAAGTGGGTGTATTGGGTGCAGGCATGATGGGTGCCGGTATTGCTTATTCAACAGCCATTAAAGGCATTCCTGTTGTACTTAAAGATGTATCTATTGAAAATGCAGAGAAAGGTAAAGCTTATTCACAAAAGCTCCTTGATAAACGTGTTTCACAAGGCCGCATGACTGCAGAAAAACGTGATCAGGTTTTATCGCTCATCACAGCTACAGCTTCAGCAGTAGATCTACAAGGCTGTGATTTAATTATTGAAGCGGTATTTGAAAATCAAGAGCTCAAAGCGAAAGTTACTCAAGAAGCTGAACAATACTTAGCTGCAAACGGCGTAATGGCTTCCAACACATCAACCCTAC
Source organism: Acinetobacter pittii (assembly GCF_034067285.1). Taxonomy (NCBI): domain Bacteria; kingdom Pseudomonadati; phylum Pseudomonadota; class Gammaproteobacteria; order Moraxellales; family Moraxellaceae; genus Acinetobacter; species Acinetobacter pittii. Next base: position 602,485 of record NZ_CP139286.1, on the reverse strand, counting down.
CAATTACGGGTTTAGCTCAAGCAAGTAAGGATGATAAAGCGTTTATCGGCCTACACTTTTTTAGTCCTGTCGACAAAATGCAGTTGGTTGAGATTATTAAAGGCAAAAATACCTCAAGTGAAACTCTTGCTAAAGCCTACGACTTTGTACAACAAATTGGAAAAACACCAATTGTCGTTAATGACAGCCGAGGTTTCTTTACAAGTCGTGTGTTTGGTACTTTTATTCAAGAAGGTATGCGCTTGCTTGCCGAAGGCGTCCATCCAGCGCGCATTGAAATGGCTGCACTGAAAGCTGGTATGCCAGTTGGACCACTTGCGATTCAAGATGAAGTATCTTTAACCTTAACTGAGCATGTTGCCAGTGAAGCACGTAAAGCTCTACAAGCTGAAGGAAAAGATTTACCGAAAACTTCTGTAGATGAAGTGGTTCACACCATGATTCATGAATTAAACCGTAAAGGTAAAGCTGCTGGTGCTGGTTTCTATGACTATCCTGAAAATGGCAAAAAGCACCTTTGGGAAGGCTTAAACCGCTGGAAAAAAGATCATGATATTTCTGAACAAGATATGATTGATCGCATTCTGTTTGTACAAGCGCTAGATACCTTACGTTGTTATGAAGAAGGTGTATTAGAGTCTGTAATTGATGCCAATGTCGGTTCTATTTTTGGAATTGGTTATGCACCTTGGACGGGAGGAGCAATTCAATTCCTAAATCAGTATGGTACTGATAAAGCACAAAAACGTGCCGAAGAATTGGCTGCAAAATATGGTGAACGTTTTACCCCACCTGCATTACTAAAAGCTAAAGCTGAGCAGAAACAAAATATTCAATAACTTAGACGTACTGAATATTCAAAAACTGCATAAACCTTACCCATATAAATATATTTTATTTATATGGGTTTTTCTTTATAACCTTTAAGATTTCAGCCCCCACCTAAATATGCTATAAATAGACTTCATTTTTGTGCTTCTACAGCACATTCGAGAAATCCTTATGTCCGATAAAAATTCTTCCGAGTCAGCAATTTTAGGCTGGAAATTTGTTCTGATCGTTGGTGTCTTAAGTGCGATTTTCCTTGGTTTTTTCTATTTAGCGATGAGTAATGAACCTGACTATATGCCAGGTGCACAGCGCAAAGCTCAACAAGAGCAAATGCAGCAAAAGGCTGAACACTCTACTGAGCAACACGCTCAACATAGTGACAATATGCCTGAAATGGATATGCAAGAACACAAGCAATCAACTCAGTAATTAGATATTTTTCAAATGACAGATTTTTCCCGTAATGCACTGGTTGTAGAAGGTGGAGGCATGCGCGGTGCCTTTACCAGTGGTGTACTTGACGCGTTTTTACAACAACAGTTCAACCCTTTCGATTTATATGTTGGTGTATCATCTGGCTCAACCAATGTTGCCAACTACTTAGCAGGCCAGCAAGGCCGCACGCTAACCTTTTATATTGATCATTCACTCCGTCCGGAATTCATCGATTACAAACGCTTTTTTAAAGGCGGCGATTTACTTGATTTAAAATGGATGTGGGAAATTGGTGAGCAAGAGCACCCACTTGATCAACAAAGTCTTTTTGCCAAAAATCCAGATTTTTATATGGTATTAACCCATGCCAAAACGGGTCATGCGGAATATCTTCGTGCAGGTAAAGATAATTTACTCAATGCACTTCGTGCTTCTAGCTCAATTCCAGTTTTAACGCGTCATCCTGTTGATATTATGGGTGAACCATATTTTGATGGTGGTGTTGCAGATGCTTTACCCGTTCGCTGGACGGCTCAGCAAAGTGGCGTCAAAAAACTGTTAGTTTTACGCACTCGCCCGAAAAACTACTTCAAGGCAAGTAGTCGAGGTGATCAATTCCTCGCAAAATATGCTTTTAAACATCATTATGGTTTTGCAAATAGTTTGCGTAGCCGCTGTGCTCGTTATAACGCTTCAGTAGATTTTGTTCGTGGTGAAAATCCAGATCAACAAATTTTAGAAGTGTGTCCACCGCCACTTAAAAATATGGCTGGCCGTTTAACGACCAATCCGAAAAAGCTTCGCTACAGTTATGAAGTTGGTTTAGAGACTGGCTTACAAGCCATCGAAAGTTGGAATGCAATGAAATAAATTAAAATTGAGATTTCTAAAAAGAAGTCTCAATTTAATTCTAAAACCATATCAATATGTGGAATGCCACAGTCCTGATAAACCTCGCCTTGTACTTTAAAGCCTAAAGCTTCGTAAAAAGCGGTCACATAGGTTTGCGCCGAAAGCTTTAAGTAAGGCAATTTATGATGACGCGCATATTCAATAATATGCTGCATTAAAATTTTACCTATACCCTGCTTCCGATAAGGCATTAAAACAGCAACACGCCCTACGCTATGCTGCGGTAATAGACGTGCTGTAGCGATAGGCTGTTCTTTGTCATAGACAATAAAATGCAAAACTATGGCATCCAAGTCATCCCATTCATCTTCAGGTGCAATTCCCTGTTCTTGAATAAAGACTTGCTCACGGATGTATTTCGCATCTTTTTCAAGTTGTTCCCAACCACTCTCTATAATTTTATACATCCGCTCACCGTCCTAGCACTTGCAGCCAATATTTTCGATTGGTAACTGATCTTGTAACAGCAATTCTAGTGTGTGTTTCTTAATTCCATACATTTCTTTCAATGCTTGGATTTGAGCCATAATCTTGGCATCAGGTTGAGAAACATTTTTGCGCTTTGTTGCCAAAATCATTTTGTTTTTACTGGTATGTTCAAGCGATACAAACTCAAAAACTTTGGTTTCATAGCCATACGCTTTTAAAAGTAATGCACGTAAAGTATCGGTTAGCATCTCGGCTTGTTGCCCAGCATGAATACCAAACTGTAGCATTGGCTGTAAAACTTCTGGGCTATGTAATTGTGGGCGCAACTCTTTGTGACAACATGGCGCGCACATAATCATCGAAGCGTTTAAACGAATTCCAGTATGAATAGCAAAATCAGTCGCAATATCACAAGCGTGTAAAGCAATCATGACGTCTAGCTTTTCCGGTTGATAACTGCGTACATCACCTTCAAAAAAGTCTAAATGGTTAAAATGCACTTTGTCTGCAACATTTTGGCAAAACTCCACCAAATTACGACGCAGCTCTACACCCGTAATCAGTGGTGTTTTCTGTTGTTGTTGCAGATAATCATACAAAGCAAAAGTTAAATAACCTTTCCCCGAACCAAAATCGACAATGCGTAACTCTTGTTGAGACGCATCAATCTGTTCATAAGCACTCGCAAAAATTTCGATAAATTTATTAATCTGTTTCCATTTACGAGCCATGCTTGGAATGACTTGAGCTTTTTCATCAGTAATACCCAACTCTTTTAAAAATGCATTCCCCTGCTGTACATAACGCTGCTTTTCACGGTCATGTGACTGAACCGTTTGTGACGCATTTACCGCCTGCTTTTTACCCATATTCAATATGGCTTTTTTCTTATTTTTTTTTAGTTGAATTTCTTGAGTAGTCGAAAATAAGTTCGCTTGCTTACACTGAGTGATTAATTGCTCAATCTGTTGCAAACCTTCTTCAAATGAATAGTTTTTAGTCACATCTTGGGTGGTATAGTGATATAAAGCTGAAAGCTGTTTTTGTCCATGTAGCTCTACAACACGGAAAGTAATTTTTTCCAGCTGCGCCAACTCTCCCTTATATTGGCTCAAGATCAATCGCTCAAAAGCTTGTTGGTCAAGCATTTGCTTGATTTCATGAAAGAATTGCTGTTCTTGCTCAAAGGAGAAAACCGACACGGATATACCTAAAAATGAAGACTCATATAAAATAGAAGTTTAAAGGGTCTAGGATTAAAAATAAAATAACTTTACGACTGTTTTGTATTTCTATACATTTGTATTTTTAATCAAAAAAATTAAAGTTATGAGTAAATCTGTGTTGGAAACTTACGATCCAAAAGAAGAACTATTTAATGCTTATAGTCATGGCGCTGGTGTTGTTATGGCAGTCGTAGCTTCTATCTTTTTAATTATAAAAGGATCTTATCTTTCCACTGCTCAGTGGGTGGGTTTATGGGTATATTCATTTAGTCTTATTTTAGTTTTTACCAGCTCGACTCTCTATCATTTTGCTCAAACCCAAAACCTACGCTACTGGTATAAAAAACTCGACCATACTGCTATTTATTATTTAATTGCCGGTACCTATACCCCGTTCTTGAGCATCGCGATTCCTACACAAAAAGCTCATATTTTGCTTATTGCACTTTGGAGCATTGCTGCAATTGGTACACTTTTCAAGTTAGTTTTCATTCACCGCTTTCAGAAAATTTCTTTACTTGCTTATGTTCTTATGGGGTGGCTTGCTGTTTTTGTTATGGATGATATGCGTACTTATTTAAGCAAAGATGCATTGATTTTCTTAATCATTGGCGGATTAGCTTATACGGTTGGAGCATTGTTTTACGCGTTAAAAAAGGTAAGATATACCCATGCGATCTGGCATATTTTTGTGCTTTTAGGTGCAGGGGCACATTTTCTTGCCATCTATTGGTACATAGTTTAATCCATTTTTCACTCATATTCAGTGATCCTGAAAGAGTCATGGATGATGTTCTTTCACGCTATTCTTTGAGAAAAATATGTCTTTAAAAAGAGTAGTAATTAAAAATAAATTTTAACTTATATAAGGACTTATATGGAGTCAACCTCTGCGACTGCTGCTCCTGTAGTAGCCACTAATTCAAAGACACGAGTTTTGTTTGCAAGCTTAGTCGGTACAACCATTGAGTTCTTCGACTTTTATATCTATGCAACAGCTGCCGTGATTATCTTTCCACACCTATTTTTCCCTGCTAGTAGTGGCAGTGCCGCAGTCTTACAATCTCTGGCAACCTTTGCAATTGCCTTTATTGCTCGCCCTATTGGTGCTGCACTATTCGGCCATCTCGGAGACCGTATTGGCCGAAAAGCAACTTTAGTTGCAGCTTTACTGACCATGGGTATTTCGACCGTATGTATTGGTTTGCTTCCAACCTATACCCAAATCGGAATTGTCGCACCATTACTATTAGCCGTTTGTCGTTTAGGACAAGGTCTAGGCTTAGGCGGTGAATGGAGTGGCGCAGTATTATTAGCGACTGAAAATGCTCCAGAAGGTAAAAGAGCATGGTATGGCATGTTTCCACAGCTAGGTGCTCCAATTGGCTTTATTTTAGCAACAGGTTCTTTCTTATTATTAAGTGCAGCTATTCCTGAGCAAGCATTCATGCAATGGGGCTGGCGCATTCCATTTATTGCCAGTGCTGTATTGGTTATTGTTGGCTTATACATTCGCTTAAAGCTTCATGAAACTCCAGCTTTCCAAAAGGTTTTAGATAAGCAAAAAGAAGTTAATATTCCATTTAAAGAAGTATTAACTAAACATACAGGTAAACTTATTCTTGGCACATTTGCAGCAATTTGTACCTTTGTCGTGTTCTATCTTACTACCGTATTTGCTTTAAACTGGGGAACCACAAAGCTTGGCTATGCACGTGGTGAATTCTTAGAACTTCAACTCTTTGCTACACTTTGCTTTGCCGCATTCATTCCTTTATCGGCTATTTTTGCAGAAAAATTTGGTCGTAAAACAACTTCTATTGGCGTTTGTATTGCTGCTGCGATTTTCGGCTTGTTCTTCTCTAGTATGTTAGAGTCTGGAAATACCTTAATCGTCTTCCTTTTCTTATGTACTGGCTTGGCAATTATGGGCTTAACCTATGGTCCAATTGGTACAGTTCTTTCTGAACTTTTCCCAACTTCAGTTCGTTATACAGGTTCAGCATTAACTTTTAACTTGGCTGGTATTTTTGGTGCATCTTTTGCCCCACTCATTGCGACTAAGCTTGCTGAAACTTATGGTTTATATGCGGTTGGTTATTATCTTACTGCTGCATCACTTTTATCACTCATCGCGTTCTTACTCATTCGTGAAACAAAAAATGATGATGTAAATAACCAGATTTAAAGTTTTAAAAACACCCCATAAAAAAGCCGGTTCAAAATTGAACCGGCTTTTTTATACATATATGTCTTAATTCATTGTTGCTGGATTCGAAGGAGCCATACTATTTGATACAGCTGGAGCTGTAACATTGCTTGCTGCAACAGCTGCTGGTCCTGCTACAGCTGCTTCACCAATTAAAGCCACTTTTGCTTTTTCTTGGCTCTTTGCAGAGAGAGCTGGGTTAGTTGCCACAATACGATTGATGTTTGCTGAGTTTGCTGGAGCAATCGCAGTAGTTTGTAAAATAATTGGGCGATTATTTGTGTTCCCCAACGTATAGCGAATACCAGTACGTGGGCTAATCACTGTAGTATTTTCTTGCTTCACTACAGCTTGAGCCGAAGTTGGGCCTTTTGCTGCAAGAACTTTATCAACCGTTGTCGTTTGAGGGGCTGAAGCTGTTTCTGCTGCGAAAACAAAACTAGGCACAGCAAGAACAGTTAAAAATAAAGGTTGTAATACTTTTTTCATTGTCTTTCCAACATACACTCTGGATGAGAAGTAAATATCATTTAATGCTTAAAACTGCAAACATTATTCACAGGCTTACTACAAACATAAAAAAAGCAGAACAATTGTTCTGCTTTTTTGTGAAGGCAGATTAGATCTTACCGTGACATTGCTTATATTTTAGTCCTGAACCACATGGACATGGCGCATTGCGACTTTCTGGAACAGGGAAAGTTTGCTGATCGGCAGACTCGTTCATGGTTTCTTGAGAAAGTGTAACTTCACCAGTTAAACCATCTACATCATCATGTTCAAAAGAAAGCTTCATTGATTCAGCTTGCTGCTGCTGTTGAGCTTCCATTTCTGCAAGTTCTTCTGGTGTTGGGATATGTACACGAGACAAATCAGTCACAACATCAGTTTTAATAATACCCAACATATTTACAAACAGGTTGAAAGCTTCTTTCTTATATTCCTGTTCAGGATTCTTTTGCGCATAGCCACGTAAGTGAATACCTTGACGCAAATAATCCATTGCAGCTAAGTGATCTTTCCAATGGCGATCAAGAGAGTTTAAAACGAAATGACGTTCAAGCATTGCTGCCGATTCGTCACCCATTTGAGCACGGCGCTGACGATAACGCTCAATCACTTCATCGCTAATGCGCTCAACTAAACCTTCTTCATCTAAACGACGATCTTGGTCTAACCATTGTTGAATTGGCAGCTCAATACCTAAATCAATACGTAAAGCATTTTCTAAACCTTCCACATCCCACTGGTCATGAATTGACTCTGGTGGAATAAAGTTAGCAATCATGCCTTGCATCACTTCACGATGCATTTCTTCAACATATTCTTTTAAGGTATTTTCAGCTAATACTTCATCACGTTGTGAATAAATAATCTTACGCTGTTCATTATTCACGTCATCGTATTTCAATAAGTTTTTACGAATATCGAAGTTACGCGCTTCAACTTTACGCTGAGCATTCTCAATCGAACGGCTCACCATTTTATGTTCAATCGCTTCGTCTTCTTTCAAACCCATCGCGCGCATCATACCAACGACACGGTCGCCTGCGAAAATACGCATAAGGTCATCTTCAAGAGACAAATAGAAACGAGAAACACCAGGGTCACCCTGACGACCGGCACGACCACGTAACTGGTTATCAATACGACGTGATTCATGGCGTTCAGAACCAATAATATGCAAACCACCCGCTTGCAATACATCTTCGTGGTCCTGCTCCCATTGTGCTTTCAGACGTGCTTCATCTTCTGCAGTTGGGTTCTCTAGTTTGGCAAGCTTAGCTTTCCAGTTACCACCCAAGATAATGTCCGTACCACGGCCAGCCATGTTAGTTGCAATCGTTACTGCATTCGGGCTACCCGCCTGAGCAATAATGTCCGCTTCACGCTCATGCTGCTTTGCATTCAACACTTCATGGTGAATACCAGCTTGCATTAACTTAGAAGATAAAATTTCACTGGCTTCAATCGTTGCCGTACCAATCAGAATCGGAGCAACACCTTGCTGACGAATATTCATAATTTCTTGAATAATCGCGTTATATTTGCCGTTACGGTTTAAATAAATTAAATCGTTTTGGTCGTTACGAATCATTGGGCGATGCGTTGGAATAATCACAACATCAAGGCCGTAAATTTCTTTCATTTCCGCAGCTTCAGTATCAGCAGTACCTGTCATACCTGAAAGCTTTTTATATAGACGGAAATAGTTCTGGAATGTTGTTGTTGCTAAGGTTTGGTTTTCAGGCTGAATTTCCAAGCCTTCTTTTGCTTCAACAGCTTGATGTAAACCTTCTGACCAACGACGACCCGGCATCGTACGACCCGTATGTTCATCAACAATAACGACTTCACCCTCATGAATAATATAGTGAACATCGCGTTGGAACAGGAAATGCGCACGGATAGCAGCCGACACATGATGAACAAGATTTAGGTTTGTTGCTGAATATAAGCTTTCGCCTTCGGCCAACAAGCCCATTTGAATAAGTTCTTGTTCAACAGTTTCATAACCGATTTCGGTCATTTCAACTGAACGCTGCTTTTCATCAATCCAGAAATGCCCACCATCTGCTACTTTTTCTTCTTTTTGCGGATGTAATTTAGGTGGAATCGTATTGATTGCACTGTAGAGGTGTGAAGAATCTTCACTTTGACCAGAAATAATTAATGGTGTACGTGCCTCATCAATCAAGATGGAGTCAACTTCATCGATAATGGCATAGTGCAAACCACGTTGTTTCTTTTCTGCTAAAGAAAACACCATGTTGTCACGAAGGTAGTCAAAACCAAATTCGTTATTGGTACCGTAAGTAATATCAGCAAGGTAAGCTGCCGCTTTTTCTGACGGACCTTGCATTGAATAAATCGTACCAATTGATAGACCCAAAAACTCAAATAATGGGCGGTTCAACTCGGCATCACGCTGTGCCAAATAATCGTTCACAGTAATGACATGCACACCTTGGCCACTCAAAGCGTTTAAATAACACGCCAAAGTACCCATGAGGGTTTTACCTTCACCAGTACGCATCTCGGCAATCTTACCTTCATGTAAGGTAATACCACCAATTAACTGAACGTCATAGTGACGCATCCCCATCACACGTTTAGCGGCCTCACGACACACTGCAAACGCTTCTGGAAGTAATTTATCTAAACTTTCGCCATTATTATAACGTTGTTTGAATTCTGGAGTTTTTGCAGATAAGTCTGCATCGCTTAAAGCTGATATCGTCGGCTCGAGCGCATTGATTTGCTCAACAATTTTGCGCATGCGTTTGAGTTCACGCTCATTTTTTGTACCGAAGATACCTCCGATCAGACTTGCCAACATGGATAAACTCTCTAAATCTTGCTTGGTCAAATGAATAAACTTTTTCTCAGTCGTTTATTATGGTGCCAGAAATTTGAAGTACAAGGGGTTTGCACAAAACCCCTAAAAAAAATCTGATAGTTAGATGAACGGTTTTTCATTCATCTAATCTCCCCTTAATGTGCCGAGCACCAAAAACACACCATTAACGCTCATCGATTAAGCATAACTTCCGAGAAATCTAATTTAGCAAATTTACCTTAAAGTTACATTGATTAAGCAGTTAAAATAATGAGTTTTAGTCATATATATTTACACTTATATAAAAAATTCATAATAAAATACAAAAACAATAATTTTAATCATAAAGCAAATGCTGCATATTCTTTTGATCGAATGACAAATTATGAGCAATTGAGGAACGATCATGACACTACGATTAGGAGATACTGCTCCCGATTTTCAACAAGAATCGAGTGAAGGCACAATTAATTTTTATGATTTTTTAGGGGATAGTTGGGGGATTTTATTTTCGCATCCGGCTGACTATACCCCCGTATGTACAACTGAGTTAGGTTACACAGCAAAATTAAAAGATGAATTTACGAAGCGTAATGTTAAAGCGATTGCTTTGTCAGTAGACGATGTAGAGTCTCATAAAGGCTGGATCAACGATATTAATGAAACACAAAATACAACTGTCAACTTCCCTATCATTGCGGATAAAGACCGTAAGGTATCTGAGCTCTATGGTTTTATCCACCCTAAGGCCAGTGAAACACTGACGGTACGCTCATTAGTGATTATTGATCCTAACAAAAAAGTTCGCTTAATCATTACCTACCCTGCTTCAACTGGCCGAAATTTTAATGAAGTCTTACGTGTTGTTGATTCTTTACAGTTAACAGATAAACATAAAGTCGCTACACCAGCGAATTGGCAGCAGGGTGAAGATGTCGTTATTGTGCCATCACTTAAAGATGAAGAAGAAATTAAACAGCGCTTCCCTAAAGGCTATACAGCAGTTAAACCTTATTTACGCCTCACGCCACAGCCTGAAAGCAATAAAACCGACTAAAGGTTTTATTGCTTTCAAGACAAACGAAGTGCGTAGGCACGAGAGATTAAATATCACACCTTAAAAAGTCATCCAACGCGGTGGCTTTTTTATTTATGCATTGAATACTCATGGTTTTTATTGTTCAGATCAGTTATAACTCGAACCGATTCGGTAAAAAAATAAAAATCATGATCTATAAGATTCATCATTTAAAGTGTGGCAGTATGTGCCCGGTTTGTGCGCCATTATTTGGACAAAAAGGCTTCCGAGCTGAGGTAATCTGTCATTGCCTTCTGGTTGAAACTGATCGAGGCTTAGTACTTATCGATACGGGCTTTGGCTTGCAAGACTACTTACATATGAAGCAGCGCTTAGGCCCATTAGTGAAACGTCTAGGCAAGATTGAGCATAATCTTGAATTTAGCGCGATCCAGCAAATCCAAAAGCTCGGATTTAGCCCTAAAGATGTACAGCACATCTTTGTTACTCATCTTGATTTTGACCATGCTGGTGGTATCTCAGATTTTCCCCATGCCACAGTCCATGTTTTAGCAGCAGAATATAATGCGGCTCAACTTCCAAATCTTAAAGGCAAACTTCGCTATAGAACCAATCAATATAAAGACCATCGATATTGGAACTTTGTTGAATATCAAAAAGGTGAAAGATGGTTCAACCTCGAAAAAGTAAAAGGTTTTCCCCTATTTCAAGATGAAATTTTAATGGTACCGCTCCTAGGTCACTCGGCTGGACATTGCGGTATTGCTATAAAGCAAAAAAAACACTGGTTATTATTTAGTGGAGATGCTTACTACTCACACCGAGAGTTAAATCCTAAAAATAAATTAAGATCGCTCAGTCTGCTGGAAAAAACATTTGCAGAGGATAATGAAAAACGTATTTTCAACCTTAAGCGCTTACAGCATTTAGCTCAACATGAGCCAACAATTGAAATAATTTGTGCTCACGACCCCGATGAGCTGAAACGGTATCAAACATGAAGAAATTATCACTCCTTACACTTGTGATCTGTATAAATCTACAAGGCTGTATGCAGCACGAAAGTATTGCTCATGAGCATCGACCACAAGATTGGGGAAGCTTAGTTTCTCAAACCCATAACTTTTACCAAATTAGTAATGATGTTTTTCGCAGTGAACAACCAAATGCTGCCATGATTTCAGAATTAAAGAAAAATCAAATTGGAACGATCATTAATTTGAGGGCCAAAGACGCAGATACTTTAGTTTTTAAAAATGAAAATTTTAATCTTGTACACATTCCTATCAACACATGGGCAATTAACCGACAAGATTTATTAGAAGTCATGCAACAAATCAAAATTGCTAAGCAGAATGATCAACGCGTTTTATTGCATTGTTACCATGGTTCAGATCGTACAGGGGCCAGCGTTGCCATGTATCGCATTATTTTTGAAAATTGGGCAATTGATGATGCCGTTAAAGAAATGAAACACGGAGGTTATGGTTATCATATTATTTGGAAGAACATTGACCGGTTATTTACTCCTGAAAATGTAAGATGGATTCAACAACAATTGTCGAATTCTAGCAGCTAAAGACTCGAGTGTTTTTGCATACAAACCCAATTACTAGGCAAATAAATTGGCTCAATCACCCACTTATTGATCGTTTTCATTTTTAGCAAATACATCGAAAAATATATATTTAAAGAGAGATAACTATCAAAAATATGTTTTATTTTTATGATTTTCCCAAAGCGGCGTTGCTAAGCAATATCTTCAAAATCTCAGAATCACCACCATCGCTGTCTGTTACTAATAAAAAGACTTCGCCATTAGATCTAGATTCAAACCAAGTAATCCCTTCAACCTTGATTGGCAGCGTCTGTCCTTTCGCATCTTGAATCAAATGAGTCGCTAAAGCTTTACCATCAGGTGAAAACACCAAGATAAAACTTCCTAAGACAACACCATCATCATAGGTATTGAGTGTTTGTTCGACCGTAGCTGTAGCAACAATCAAATTTTTATCCGCTAAAAAACAAGCATCTGAAATGCCGCTTGCTGAACCATCAAGCTCAGCTAAGCTCAGTTTGAGGGAATGTATAAGTGTATTTGCTAAGGGTTCTTCTGCTTGAATTTTAATTAAATCAAAGATTAAAACCCCATGATGGCTATTTATGTTACCACGTTGAAAAATATAGAGATAACGATGGTCTGAACATATGGCTTCTATATTGAGATCAGCCCCACCTGTTAACTCAACCTGATGCTGCAAAAAATCATAATCAACCGCATCCAAGAAGGTCCTGACCTGATCATTGGCAGGGTTATAAAGTAATGCTCGTTTTCGATTTTCTGTTGAACCCGACCCCATCACCAAAAGCTGTGATTGTCCGTTCCAACTTATGGAGGTTAAAGCCTCAAAATCAGGTTTCTGTTTTTTGCTTAATACACTGAGCGGTATTTGCTCTGAGGGATCAAATAATGGAATTTTTTCAAAGACCTTTGCATCGGCCATGTTCTGGGTTCGCTTGATTCTTAATAGATAAGGGAGATTATCGCCAACAAAATAAACATCCTCCCCCACACAAGCAACTCCAGACAGCGCGCTAATCATTGAATCTTGTGCAAAAACAAATTTTTCTAATATTTTAATTATTGTATTCATCTTCAAGATCCCCTATTGAATGGAACACTCCTCACAAGAATACAGCCTTTGAAGTGTTCCAGATTTGATTTAGGGGATGATCAGCCTTTATCGCTGATCAAGCGGCACCCAGTCAATTACCCAAGCTGATTTCATATTTAAGCTTGAATCAGAAGTAATTTTTTTACGAGCTGCATCTGCTGTATCACGGTCTTTCGCAGGACCAACCATAATACGGATTCCCTTACTGGTTGGGCTTGTAGTTACCTTATAGCCCTTAGCTCGTAATTTAGAAACCACTGCATCTGCATTTGCTTGGTTAGCAGCCAAAGCCACTTGAACCATCCACTTTTTATCACCGTTTTCAAGCAGTTCACGCGCCTTTTCAGCTTCAGCTTTTTTCTCCGCTTCCGCTTTTCGTTTAGCATCAGAAGCTTTTTTATCAGCTTCTGCTTGGCGTTTAGCTTCGGCTGCTTTCTTATCAGCCTCTGCTTGGCGTTTGGCTTCAGCTGCTTTCTTGTCTGCTTCTGCTTGGCGCTTAGCATCTGCCGCTTTTTTATCAGCTTCTGCTTGGCGTTTGGCTTCGGCTGTTTTCTTATCAACTTCCGCTTGGCGTTTGGCTTCAGTTGTTTTTTTATCCGCTTCTGCTTGGCGCTTAGCATCTGCTGCTTTTTTATCAGCTTCTGCTTGTCGTTTTGCTTCAGCAGCTTTTTTATCTGCATCTATTTTTGAAGTAGCAGTTGTTTTATTCACCGTATTGGTTTGCTGGTTTTTAGCTTTCGCCTCACCCACTAACTCTGGTGGAATATTATCTGAACTTTCTTGAGCCGCTGTACGGCGCGCATTAATTGCAGCGTACTCTGCTGCGGCTTTACGAGCAGCATCAGCCTCAGCCTGCTGCTGCATTGCTAAAAACTCAGCTGCACGTGCTTCTTGTTCGGCAACAGCCTTTTCACGCGCACGACGTTGTTCTTCAAGCAAACGTTTTTCAGTTTCAACGTCAACCGCAAGCGGTTGCAGTTGTACCATTTGCCCTTCAGTTGTCTGTTTTGGTTTAGTTTGAGTTTTTGGCGATGTGGATGCGGATGGTTGAACTTCAACCTGTTTTATTTCCTCATTTCCTTTTAGAAGTAATGCTGCCAATAAAACACCACCTCCTAGTAAAACAACGCCACCCATCCAGCGTTGTTTGTTATTCATTGACATTCTTCCAAATACTCCCAAATCGCTTCTAAAGTATGAAACGAACCACAGGCCAAAATCAGCTGATTGTTATTTGTTTGCTCAAGCGCTGATTTAAAAGCCTCTTTGATATTGCCATATTGTTGTACTGTCTGGCCTTGCAAGGCATCATTGAGTTGCTGAATCGATGCAGCACGCGGCACATTCAATTCAGCAATTTTCCAATGTAAAACAGTAGGTTTCAATAAATCGACTACTGATTTTATATCTTTATCTGCCAGCATTGAAAATACTGCGACAACTTCTGTGTACTGTTTATTGTATTCTAAGAAATTTCGCAATTGCTTTAACAAAAATTCAACACCATGAGGATTGTGTCCAGCATCAAAAATTACCGTTTTCCCATCCACTTGGCGCTGTTCAAAACGCCCTGCTAAGCGAGCAGATTGAATACCTTTTTCTAATGCTGACTGAGAAATCTCAAGTCCGCTATTTAAAATGGCAGCAACTGCCCCAGCAATATTTTCAATCGCTAATGTACCTAACGGAAATTTTAAAGTAGTTCCTTCCGAAGCAAAGTACCAGTTTTGTCCATCATCTGCGAGCTTATAAAAATAATCACGATTAATAGTATATAACTCTGCTTGTGTACTTTGTGCTTTATCTTGAATTGCTTGCGGCAATGGTTGCTCGCCTGCAAAAATAACCGGAATATGTGGACGAATAATACCTGCTTTTTCAAAAGCAATTTTTTCGATGGTATCGCCTAACCAATCTGTGTGATCTAGGCCAATATTAGTAATTACTGCAATGTCGGGATCAATCACATTGACGACATCTAAACGCCCGCCCAAACCGACTTCGAGCACCCATACATCACATTGTTGTTGTTTAAAAATAACAAAAGCAGCCAAAGTGGTTGCTTCAAAAAAAGATAAGCTTAAATCGCAATCGCGACGAGCCTGATCGACTTGAACAAAAGCATCAATCAGACTTTGATCATCGACTTCGACTCCACCTAATTTGACTCGCTCATTAAAGCGATAGATATGCGGTGACTGATATAGCCCAACTTTATAACCTTGTGCGTTTAATATCGCAGCCAGTGTAGTTGTAGTTGAGCCTTTACCATTCGTTCCGGCTACTGTAAAAACTTTAGCATGGGGCTGAGTTACACCCAGCTTTTCTGCAACAGGAATTACACGTTCCAGACCAAGATCTATCCCTGTAACGTGAACATGGCTCCAATAATTGAGCCATGTATCTAAAGAGTCTATTGAAAGTGGAGCTTGTTGGTTCAAGGTAAGTTCATCAATTTCGATACAAGTCGAGATACAGTATCACGTAAAGCATGACGATGAACAATCTGATCGATTACACCATGATCAAGCAAATATTCAGCACGTTGGAACGGTTCTTCTAGTGTTTCACGTACAGTTTGCTCAATTACACGTTTACCAGCAAAGCCAATCATCGCTTTAGGTTCAGCAATATGAATATCACCCAACATTGCTAATGAAGCTGTTACACCACCATATACAGGATGTGTTAACACCACGATATACGGTAAGCCAGCATCTTTTAATTTTTGAATCGCAGCAGAAGTACGCGCCATTTGCATAAGCGATAACATACCTTCTTGCATACGCGCGCCACCAGAAGCTGCGAAACAGATTAATGGTTGACGTTTTTCAATTGCAAGCTCGGCAGCCTGAACAAAGCGATCACCTACAACCGTACCCATTGAGCCGCCCATAAAGTCGAACTCAAAAGCACATGCAATCATATCCACGCCATTTAAGTTACCTTGCATGGCAATTAAAGCTTCCGTTTCACCAGTTTTAGTTTGCGCTTCACGCATACGATCTGGATACGGTTTAGAGTCAACAAACTTTAGTGGATCTTTGGCACTAAATTCTTGGCCCAATTCAGTTACAACATTGTCGAAGAACCAGTTCAAGCGGTCACGAGCTTTCATACGTAAATGTTCATCACATTGCGGACAAACATACGCATTGAAAGATATTGCTGTACGTGTCACTAGTGCATGACATTCAGGACATTCAATCGTTGGCTCAGTAAATGTTGCTTTGAGAATTTGTTGCTCATCTGCGACCTCAATACCTGGAACCGGACGTTTTGTCCATGGTGTCGAAGGGCTAAGAACTTTCCCTGGTTTCACTTCTTGATTCATACTAACTCATCGAGCGCTGCTCGAAGCTCCTTGACTTTACTCACCGTCTGTTCAACAGCGTCATCCGCTGCCAACGTTGCAAAATTTTTAACGAAAGCACTACCTACAATCACGGCATCAGCAACGTTACCCATTGCTTTTGCTGAAGCGGCATCACTAATACCAAAACCAACACCTACTGGAATATCAGTAGCACTTTTGATCTTTTGAATACGTGCAGCAGCTTCTGCCGTATCAAGTGTTGCGGCTCCCGTTACACCTTTCAGTGAAACGTAGTAGATAAATCCACTTGCCTGATTTGCCACATGTTGAATGCGTTGATCTGTAGAAGTTGGTGCAAGCAAGAAAATTTGGTCCATATCATGTTGTTTCAACACAGCACCAAATTCTTTTGACTCTTCTGGTGGTAAATCCACAAGTAATAAGCCATCTACACCACATTGTTTCGCATGAGAAACAAACTTCTCGTAACCAATCACTTCAACCGGATTTAGATAACCCATTAAAACAACAGGTGTTTCCTGATCCTGCTCACGGAACTCTTTTACCATGTTAAGTGCATCCAACGTATTGGTCCCTGCTGCAAGCGCACGTTCAGCTGCAAGCGCAATTACCGGGCCATCAGCCATTGGATCTGAAAATGGTAAACCAAGCTCAATGACATCTACTCCTGCCGCAACCATTTTATGCAGTAACGGAACCGTTACTTGTGGCTGTGGATCACCCGCCATAACATAAGATACAAGCGCTTTACGTTGTTGGGACTTAAGCTTTTCAAAACGGGTGGCAAGACGTGACATAGGGTTGTGCTTTCCTTGAATTATTTAAAATTGAGGAGTTGTTTGTAGAAATACAAGAACATCGCATTTTAACGCTATTTTTTGTCCATTGAACAGCTCTAACGTTATGGCGATATTCGATTGTATGATTCATACAACCCATGGCGTACATTTATCAATATTTTGAAACTTTTCTCAATGATCAAAGCTTCCTATTTTCGAGCCATTATTAGACCCTAGCATGAACAAGAAATCACCACCCAAAAGTTATTTCTCAATATTTTTATGCGCGAGTTGTAATTGCCTTTTACGTGTGAGTAAAGTTTGTCCTGTCAAATTTTTATGTGCACGCGCAAGCGCCGACTGGTCCGAATATCCCAACTGTTCAGCAATTACAGTCAGGCTTTCATTTTGGTGAAGTAATATTTCACAGCGCTTCATCCGTTCAGTATCTAAAATTAATTTAAATGAAGTGTTTAACGACTGTAGTTGGCGTTGCAAGCTTCGTACTGAGATATTCAACTCAATAGCAATATCCTCTATTTTCGGGGCTTGTTGCTTGTGCTTAAAATATTCATGAACAATCCAATGTATTTGCTGAGCTAAATCTGTATGTATTTTCCGCTGAGCCAATGCCTCTTCTGCCTGTTTCACCAAAAGTTGCATTAGAGTTGGGTCGGCCTGACGAGGACGAACACTTAATCCTTCACTTGCAAAAGTTAATGCATAGTAAGGTTGCTCAAATGATAATTTGCATTGAAAGAAACGCTGATAATGTACTAATGCTCCACGGGAGCGATGTACAAACTCAACATGCTGCAAGAGGAAATCATGAAAAGGAGCAATTTGTTTAGCAAGTTGTACCATAGCTGCCAATGTTAGCTCACAAAGTATAATATTGCTGTCATCAACCAAAGGCCAATACAAACGGATGCTAGAAGTATCTTGTTCGATTTTCATAGGCACGACTTGCTCACCGTCAATGACGAGACGATGAAATTTCATGACATATTCAAGAACCTCTGCGAAACTGCCGCTTCGAGAAGCCATATAGCCCAATACACCAAAATTGGCAGGTGTAATACAAGTTGCCATTTCCAAAGCTAAATTAGAAACTTGTAGACGAGACTCTGTCAGCTCTAAGAGTTCAAGAAAAAAGTGTAAAGAAGATTGAGCATCAATAGATGAAGCTAAAATATTTTGAACCTGACGAGCCTGAACGTCCGTAAGATTTAATCCCTGCCAATCGATTCCTCTTTCTTTTAAGTAAGTGTTCCACAAATAAAAATAGCCATTTGAAATCGTAAAATCCTGCATGGCTCATCCTTTTTTTAATGCCATCTTGTCGCAAACTGTATAAAAATTGGTAATAACTGTCAAAACAAAGCCGACCATTCACGACATACTAATGAACATGTTAGATGCGAGAAATAAAAATATGAACGCACATGTTTCTTATCAAGTCGAACCCGTGGTTCGTAAAGATCTGGATTTTCATTTAAACGAAGCACCACGCTTTTGGTTTAATAATGATCCTTTTTTGACTCGTATGTTTGATGCACTCAGCTTAACCTTTCCTGATGGAGAGCGTTATTTTATCGAATGTGTTCGTATGTTCCGTGACAAAATTGATGATCCAGAACTACAAAAACGAGTTGTGGACTTTATTAAACAAGAAGCTCAACACGGTATTGCTCATGACAAAATGAATCAGCTCATGAAAGAACAAGGTATGCCTGTTGACCAATTCACAGCTACCTTGAAAAGAATTTTTCGTTTTGAACTCACCAAACGCTCACCGCAATACAATATTGCAATGACAGCGGCAGCTGAACATTTAACGGCATTAATGGCAGAAACGTTTTATAGCAATAAAAAAACTTTGGAAAATGCTCACCCCTATATTCGAGCGCTGTTTGCGTGGCATGCCATTGAAGAGATGGAGCACCGTGATGTTGCTTTTGATGTCATGAAACAAGTAGGTGAAGTACCAGAGTCAACTCGTCGTTTTGTATTGGTTCTTACGACTGTACTCATGTTTGGTTTTACACTCTATCGCACCAATATCATGTTGAAATGTGATGGCTTTAGTTCTAGAGAAAGACTCTTGATGAGCCTTAAAGGCTTACCTTGGTTCTTTGGTAAAAATGGCACCTTAACCGCCATGAAAAGCCAATATTTAGATTGGTTTAAAAAAGATTTTCATCCAAGTCAGCATCCAGTCATTCGTCAATATCCAGTTTGGATCGAAACACTTGAAAAGACAAATGATCCTATTGCAGCGGGTGAAGCATTTTGGCAAGCAGGTTTATAACCTGCTTGTTACCATTTTGCATAATGTTGTTCTAGTAAACCGTATTGTTCGTTGCAATTGATGATATCGGATGCCTCATGTTCAATCGTGCCACTAATTTTAGCTTGCCACTGATTGAACTGGCTGCCGATCATTCTTAAATTAATATTTTCGTATCTACACCAACCAATATGCACTTGTAGATTAAGCTTTTGATCTAGAGAGCTAATTTGCCAACGTTCATCATTTACTTTTTCAAATAAAACATCTGTTAGTGAAAATAAAACTCCGTTAATCCATAAGCAGTTTTCATTACCAAAGCTTTCATTAACCCCTGAAGCTAAATTTAAACCAATACGTCGTCCTTGCTCGTCCCAAAAGTTACATGAAAGCCAGAACCAAGCCGTTTCAGGTCGCAGAAAACCACAAGTATCATCTAGTGATGCAAATGTCTTTTCATCAAATTGTACAACTTGGTTTTGTTTATTAATAAACATGCCTTCTACAGCAAGCGTGGTCTGCTTTTGAGTATAAGTCCAACCGTTAATGCCAGTTGGTGTACATAAACTTAATATGTCTGTTCCAGCACAAAAAATTCGAGCGCTAAGTTGAATCTCACCATATTTCGTGACTCGAATGTACCGCACACCATTGGCATGCTGAATATCAAACTGATAAGGAGATTTAGAAAAATAACTTTGATTAAACAACGGCTGTTCATCAAGATAGGTTTTATGCCCTAAAGGCTGAATGGCATTCCACTCAATAACCTGCCCCGTTTTATGATCATAAATATAGAAAAAACCGTGCCCAACCCAGCCAATATCTGCAATAGCCAGACCAATACTATAGTGTTTATGTTGAATGCCGCAGAATTTGAATTTTTTATATTTTAATTGCTTACGCCAGCCTTTTAAGACCTTACCATACGGCGTTTTATAAATATAATGTTGTACATGAATGGTGGACGGTACAGATTCAAAACGCCCATAACGAGGCTGCCCATTTTCTTGAATTAAATCCATTTACCCACTTCCATATGAATATTAGATTTCAAATGACCTATACCACGGTCAAATACGTATTTTCCCAAGTTGCTGCAGCAAAATCGCCTTTTATTAAATGAATATAGCGCCCTGCTACACAATCTATTGCTAAGCAGTCATCAATATCAATAACTCGATCTGTATGTGCTTTTTGCCACTGCTGATCTATAAATTGTTTACCTAATTGTTTGGCAATGACCGCATTGGGTGCAACCACAAACTCATAACGATGAAGCTCACCGAATTCATGCGCATTATATCCACCCAAATTAATTAAATATAATTTAAAATCATCTGGTTGTGGAGCAGCATCTGTAAAATGAATTTGATAATTTTGCCCTTGAGAGCTAACTCCTGAGAGCTTGGCCCAAGCATCGATATGCAACCCTTGAGCCTCACCAAACCAAGCCTGTTTAAGTTGAGGATAAACTTCTTCCAAAGTATCCCCTACCGCCATGACTACATCATGAACTTCTGTATTAGCGCGGGCATGGCGCCCGCCCAACATCACCATAAACAAGCTTGGCATTATAGTTCTCTTACATCTCGACCATTTCTACGCCATCAATGCGTGCAACTGTCATTAAATCTTTATCACCACGGCCTGAAACAGTCGCAATAATAATCTGATCTTTAGACATCGTTGGTGCAAGCTTAGAGACGTACGCCATCGCATGTGAGCTTTCAAGTGCAGGAATAATCCCTTCGATTTTGGTTAAATCACGGAAACCTTGCAGAGCTTCTGTATCATTAATTGGCACATATTCTACGCGCTTCATATCTTTCAAGAAGCTATGTTCAGGGCCAACACCCGGATAATCAAGGCCCGCCGAGATACTATGTGTCTCAATGATCTGGCCTTGTTCATCACTCATTAAGTAAGTACGGTTACCGTGTAATACCCCCACATGACCTGCATTTAATGGTGCAGAGTGTTTACCAGTTTCAATACCAAAACCAGCTGCTTCAACACCATACATTTTCACGTTGGCATCGTTTAAGAATGGATAGAACAAGCCCATTGCATTTGAACCACCACCCACGCATGCAACCAATGCATCTGGTAAGCGACCTGCTTGTTCCAAAATCTGTTTACGTGCTTCACGGCCAATAATCGACTGGAAGTCACGGACGAGTTGAGGGTAAGGGTGCGGGCCTGCAACCGTACCAATGACATAGTAAGTCGTATCAACATTGGTTACCCAGTCACGCATCGCTTCGTTCATGGCATCTTTCAAAGTTTTAGAACCACTTTGCACAGGTACAACTGTTGCACCCAACAAACGCATACGATAAACGTTCATCGCTTGACGCTTAACATCTTCGGCACCCATATAAACAACACATTCAAGGCCCAAACGTGCTGCAATTGTTGCAGTTGCTACACCATGCTGCCCTGCACCAGTCTCAGCAATAATACGTTTTTTACCGGAAAGCTTTGCCAATAACGCCTGACCAATCGTGTTATTTACCTTGTGTGAGCCTGTATGGTTTAAGTCTTCACGTTTAAGATAAATTTGCGCACCACCTAACTCTTTTGACCATCGCTCAGCATAATAAAGTGGACTAGGACGACCTACATAGTAGGCTAGATCGCGGTCGAATTCTGCCAGAAACTGTTCATCATTTTTCATGCGAGAATAGAGATTTTCTAAATCTTCTAATGCCGCCATGAGTGTTTCTGACACAAAACGTCCGCCATGGATACCGAAATGCCCTGCAGCATCTGGGTACTGTGTATAGTCAATCACATTATTTTGCTGATCCACGTTGGACTCCTTGCATAAATCGTTCAATGAGTTGTTGGTCTTTTATACCTTTTGCGGACTCTACGCCTCCGCTCACATCTACTGCAAAAGCACCGGTAGTATGAATAGCGTCAATGACATTGTCAGGGGTTAAACCCCCTGCCAAGATTAAAGGAATATCAAGTTTTGGAAATTTAGACCAGTCAAACTGATGTCCTGTGCCCCCTTTAAGCTCAGGATGCCACGCATCGAGCAATACAGCACTGGCACCAGCCATCTGATATTTTTGAATTTCAGCAATTACATCTAAATCAGGTTTAACCTGAATCGCTTTATACCAGCGACGTTTACAATGGCGAGCTATTTCCTGACATTGTTCAGGAGTTTCATCGCCATGTAGTTGTAATACATCTAGGGGAATACAATCAAGTACATCCTGAATTTCAGTAGCACTTGCATTAACAAACAAACCAACCATTTGTACATAAGGTGGAATTACTTTTGCTAATTTTTCTGCCTGTTCAACTGTCACATGTCTTGGACTCGGCGGGAAAAAAACAAAACCTATCGCATCTGCTCCAGCAGCAACAACTGCCTGAACATCTTCAATGCGAGTAATTCCACAGATTTTTGCTCGTGTACGTTTTTGGTTTGATTGGCTCATGAGCTGTTTAAACTACAACCATTTCTTAAAATAAGCGCCATTGTAATGCAATTTTTGCCCCTTGCGTAAAAGTTCTCTGGGAATTGGGCTAAATGACATTGTATGAAATAAATCGTCACTTTATACTGCGTAAAATTGGAAGCAAGTGTAAGCAATTAATGCTTTAGGGAAGCTGGTGAAAGTCCGGCACTGCCCCCGCAACGGTAACAATGTAAAGCATATTTTTTAAGTCGAGAGCGACTTACACCACTGCAGTCATGTGGGAAGGTGAATATGTCCATAACATAAATATGGCGCTGAAGTCCGGAGACCTACTTGTTTCATCTATCTACCCGATCATTCACGTGGGGTGAATGTATGGAGCATGTTATGTCTAAGTCTTTTCAACCTACTCGTCTGGTAGGGGCTATCGCTATTGCGATGGGGTTTTCACCTGTTATTTTTGCTGAAGATGCAACGAACGCAACTCAACTTGATCCAATTGTAGTCACTGCTTCAAAAAGTGCTGAAAAAGCGAGTGAAGTTCCGGCGCGTATTAACATTATTGAACCAAAGGTTCTCGAACAATCCCCTATCGCTTCTTTACCACAATTATTACAAACCGATGCTTCCATCAATATGGTGCAAAGTGGTGGTATGGGACAACTTGCAGAGATTTATTTACGAGGTACAGAATCTGATCATACTCTCGTGCTACGAGATGGAATTCGACTAAATAATGCATCCTCAGGAACAGCAAGTCTTGCATTTATTGACACAACAGATATTAAACAAATTGAAGTATTGAAAGGGCCTGCCTCTGTTCTCTATGGTACGGATGCAATTGGCGGAGTAATTCAGCTCGTTTCAAAAACACCTGAAAAGAATAGAGCTTTTATCACGGGTGAAATTGGCGAGAATAAAACTTATAAATCAGTTATTGGCGCTGATTTATATGAAGATGGTTTTTATGCCCAAATTCGTGGACAACGCTTAGAGTCTGATGCAACTAAAGTAACTAATCAAAAAACCAACTCATCAGATACAGCATCATTTGATCAGAAAGGTTTTAGTACAAAGTTTGGTGTTGAGCAGAAAGATTACGGTATTTCTGTTGACTATAGCCATAATGAAGGTTCAAGCCTTTATGATGCTTATACATTTAATGGTGCATTGCTTAAACAAGACTTCGAAAATGAGATTATCAATTTACGTAGCCGTTTAAATGTAACAAATAACCTAGAATTAAATACTCGCTTATCACAATTCAAAGATGAAGTTAATCAAAAAGACTCTACTGATTTTGTTCACAGCAAAACGCAGGAAGTAGAGCTATATAGCAAATGGAAGTTTTTACCACAGCAAACACTCTTAGTTGGTGCCACCCACCGTACGTTGGATGGAGATATTCTATCTTATGGAGCACCATACAATGAGAACGTAGACTCGACAGGGTATTATCTTCAACATCAATTCAATGGTGATAGATTAAACACTCAAGTCGGTGTTCGCGTAGAAGATAATGAAAAATATGGCTCACATACTGTTGGTCAAATTGCTGCACGTTACCAACTCTTAGATAAAACAAGTATCTATACCAATATTGGTAGTGCATTTAAATCGCCAACGCTTAATGAACTTTTCAACTCATGGAACGGCAACCCAGATTTAAAACCAGAAGAAAGTACATCTTATGAAATTGGTATAGATCAAGCTCTACCAGCAGGTTTTAAAACAGGTTTATCTGCTTACTATACTGAAGTTGAAGATCTTATCGGCTCAGTGAACTTTGGTAAATTAACTAATATTAATAAAGCAACTTACCAAGGTGGTGAATTTTATATTGGTTGGCAGAAAGATGATCTTTTTGCAAAAGCAACTTATAGCTATGTCAAACCCGAAAACGAAGAGACTCATCAGGATTTAAATCGTCGCCCTCGTCAAGGATTAACCTTAACAACAGGTCTACAAAATGAAGTTTATGGTATTAGTGCTTCGCTCGTTGCAAAATCTAAGTCGAAAGACTGGGATAGCAATTACAAGAATCCAGGTTACGCAACTGTAGATATTAATGCTTACTGGAATATGAATCCGCACATTAAATTGTTTACTAATATTCAAAATATTGGAGATGTTGAATACAAAACAGCTTATCAAGACCAAGGATACTATTATGTCAACGGCGGCCGTCTCGCATCAGCTGGTGTGACCTTAAGCTACTAAGCAAAACTTTATTATAAAAATATTTTCTTAACTCCAGTTTCGGGGTAATGTTCTGACCGACATTATCCCTTTTTTATGTTCAGGATATCCATCATGGGACACCGTTTAAGCAAGATCTATACACGTACAGGCGACTCAGGCACCACAGGTTTAGGCGATGGTTCTCGTGTTGCCAAGGATGACTTACGAGTAGCCGCGCTTGGTGATGTTGATGAACTCAATGCCATTATTGGGGTACTTCGTGCTCAAATTACCGATAGCCAAGTAACTGAGAAGGCCGCTTGGGATAAAAGCTTAAGTTTGATTCAACATTGGCTATTCGACTTAGGTGGAGAGATTTGTATTCCAAACTACAACCTACTCCAGCCCGTTTGTATTGAATTTCTTGAAAAAGAAATTGACCGTATGAATGAAGATTTGCCTATGTTGAAAGAGTTTATTCTGCCGTCTGGCACTTTATCGTGCAGTTACGCTCATCAAGCACGTGCTGTTTGTCGTCGTGCAGAACGATCTCTAATGTCGGTACAAACTCGTGATCAAAATATTCAGACAACTGCCCTTCAGTTAATTAACCGTTTATCTGACTGGTTATTTGTTGCATCACGTGCTTTACAGCGTGCCGAAGGTGGTCAAGAAGTGCTTTGGCAAAAAAATATTAATGAGATTATTTAAAAATAGATTAGATTAAACATGGTCTCTACTTTTTAAAGAGACCATAGGCAAAAGATTTTATAGAAGAAAATTATGCGCATTATTGGTCATCGTGGTGCACGCCGAGAAGCCCCTGAAAATACATTAGGTGGGTTTCAGCACATAAAGAATTTAGGTATTCGCGGTGTCGAATTTGATATTCGTCAGCTTCAAGACGAAGAGTTGGTTGTCATTCATGATGACAATTTTTTACGTACAGCCGGAGTCGATCAAATTGTAGAGCAATCGACATTGGCTCAAGCGTTATCATTTGACCATCGTCAAAACTGGCCTGACTGGCCAAATTCAGAGCCAACACCTACACTCACAGGCGTTTTAAACTTACTTAATAAATTCGATCATATTGAAGTGGAAGTGAAAGCTGTAAGAGACATGGCTTTAGCTGAAAAACTCGTTCAAGAGCTTGAGACTGAATTACAGGGTTTTGAGAAAGTCGTCACCATCACAAGTTTTGATCTTCAAATTTTAACTGCTTTACGCGATATAAACTCTCAATTTAAACGCGGATTGTTAGTCGAGCTTCCTGTTGGGGTAACTGCGATAGAACTCGCCCATCAATATGGTTGCTGTCATATTGGTTGGCACGATCAGCTGGCAACAGATGAAATGATTAAACTGTCTCATCAAGCTAATTTGAACATTAGTGTGTGGACAGTCAATGATGTAGAAAGAGCAAAAAGGCTACGTGATTTAGATGTTCAGGGCTTAATTACAGATATTCCGACCACGATGTTACAGGTCCTATAAATATAAAAAAGGTGGTAAAAACCACCTTTTACTTCTTTTGTGCCTGAATGAGGCGTTGCCCATTCTGATCAAGTAGATATAGCGTATTACCTACGAGCTGGAAGCGTTGAATACGTTGCAAAGCATCTACCAATTCTGCCTCTTGCGCCAAAGCACCATCACAACTTGAATGGCCTGCATTTACTTGCATATCAAGTTTTTGCTGGCTGAAATTAAATGTATAACGACCAAAAACTCCATTACAGCCAGTATGTCCAGACACTGTTTTGACCGAAGAATTTAAAGATAGAGTCGGCCACTGTGTAAAAAATTTTGCCTTATGACCGCTGATCTGAGTGATCTGCCAATCAATATCTTGAATGCCATCCGGACTCACTCTCTTTTTTACAATAGGAGCTTGAATCTGATGAACTGTTCTTTTTGCTTGAACGTTTTTTGTATTCTGTTCGGGTGCACTTTGACATGCGGCTAATACAAGACTGATTGTGACCAAGACACACTTCAAAGATAATTTTCTTGAAATATCAATGCGGTTCTTTTTTTTCAATCGTTGTACGTTCATTAAACAACTTCTCCTGCTTGAAAAACTCTCTGACATAGTTTAATTCTGTTACGGTTCTTTCAATACATCTGTACAATAATGCTAGTGATTCTCACTAAGCACGTGCTAATATGAAGGATAGAATAGCAATATATCTTGATGATTGGTTTTGCTATGTCGTTTTGTCTTTGTACCTTGTTTCACAAGGATTCTAGGAGCGCTGCCGGATATGACTTCCGCCCCACTCAAAGCCCCAATTAACTGGACCGCTAGCATTACCTTAATTGGTTTACCAATTCTTGCCGCAATCATAATCCCGATTTATGCGTATTATTATGATTTTAGTGTAAGCGCATGGGTAAGCCTATTTTTTCTTTTAGCTCTAAGTAGTATGGGGATTACTGCTGGTTACCATCGCCTTTGGGCTCACCGAGCTTATGAAGCGTCGTTACCGCTTAAAATTCTTTTAATGATCGGTGGTACATTTGCCGTGCAAAATAGTATTTTGTTCTGGGCATCTGGTCACCGTACTCACCATCGACATGTTGATGATGTTGATGAAGATCCATATTCAATTGAGCGTGGTTTTTGGTATGCCCATATGGGTTGGATGATCCGTGATCATTCACCATCTGAGCCGGATTTTAAAAATGCACCAGACCTACTCAACGATAAATTGGTCATGTTCCAACATAAATACTATGGTTTATTGGTAGTTGCAGTTCATGTTGGTATTTTAGGCTTAATCGGTTGGGCGACTGGCGACCTATGGGGTGTAGTACTCTTGGGTGGTTTAGTACGTTTAATCATTAGCCATCAAGTGACTTTCTTTATTAACTCACTTTGCCATATGTTTGGTAAACGTCCTTATACAGACGAAAACTCAGCACGTGACAATTTCTGGTTAGCCATCGCCACTTGGGGCGAGGGTTACCACAACTATCACCATATCTTCCAATATGACTATCGTAATGGTGTGAAATGGTGGCAATATGATCCAACTAAATGGTTGATCTGGTCATGTTCTAAAATTGGTTTAGCTAAAAATTTACGTCGTATTCCAAGCTTTAATATTAAAAAAGCAGAATTGGCGATGAAATTTAAATATGCTGAACAAGACCTTGCTATTTATGGTCATGATGTAAATGCAGACATTACTCAAATGAAGCAACGTATTGCACAAGAGTACGAAGCATTTACACACACCTTAAATGATTGGGCGAAACTTAAAGAACAAGAGTTACAAGCTAAAAAAGCAGCAATGGCTGAAAAGATTCATAGAATGGATCATAAGCTTAAAGTTGATTTCCAATTGCTTGAACATCGTCTAAGTCATCATCGTGAATGCTTAGAAACACTTATGCGTAGTGTTAAAAAGAATACCAATGTAGTATCAGACTAAATTAAATTCTGATCTAAAATAGCTCTTTCGGGAGCTATTTTTATGCCTGCTTTTTAACTGTGTTATAGTGAAATCCGCTCTCTTTATTTTGCTAAGCCTATGCAGTTTAATCCGCTCTACCCTTCACTTCCGTCTAAATTATTTCATGTTCAGCAGCCATCACCGTTACGTGGTGCAAAGGCAGGACATTTTAACAGCGCATTGGCTGATGAACTGCAATGGTCAGAAGACGATAAAAATGCATGGGTTGAGATCTGTAGTGGACAACGTACTTTCACTGAATTTCCTCCACTTGCGATGGTTTATGCTGGCCATCAATTCGGACAATGGGCAGGTCAACTTGGTGATGGTCGTGGTTTACTGATTGCGCAAATATTGAATACAAAGGGCCAAACCATCGACCTTCATCTCAAAGGTGCAGGCCCTACGCCTTATTCAAGAATGGGAGATGGGCGAGCAGTATTACGTTCTGTGGTCCGTGAATATTTAGCAGGACATGCGCTAAATGCTTTAGGCGTCGCTTCTAGTCACGCAGTCGGTTTTACAACCTCGACTCAAGGTGTACAGCGTGAAAAACTAGAGTTAGGTGCAATGCTACTTAGAACATCTGAATGTCATATTCGTTTAGGACACTTCGAATGGATTAATCAATATGCACCTGAGTTGCTGTCAGAATTTACTCAAAAATGTATTGAATGGCACTATCCAGAATGCCTAGAAACTGAAAATCCAATTTTATCTTTTGCAAAAAAGGTAGTTGAACGTACTGCAATTATGATTGCGAAATGGCAATTGGTTGGATTTGCTCATGGTGTAATGAATACCGACAACTTAAATATTACAGGTTCAACACTCGATTTTGGTCCATATGGCTTTATGGAGCGTTTTCGCCCAAACTGGATCAACAATCACTCGGATTACCAAGGTCGTTATACTTACCAAAATCAACCAAGTATAGGCCATTGGAACTTATGGACGTGGTTAAATAACTTAATTCCTCTTGCTGAACCTGAACAAAAAGATCAGTTCAAAGAAGAGTTAGCACGTTGCTTAGAACAATTTGAACCGATCTTTTTAGAGCACTATGGGCAAGGTTTATGTCAAAAGATGGGACTTCCTCATTTCCATAAAGACAGTCTTGATTGTAGTTTTGCTTTTTTAAGAATCTTACAAACTGAACAACTCGATTACACGCAAAGTTTTATTCGTCTTCAAAACAAAGAATACAAAGCTTTACGAGATGATTGTCTTGATATTCGTCAATTTGATGCGTTTATTAGCCAATATGACAGCATCCGTGAGCATCAAGATATTGATGAACTTGATGCCAATATGCAAAAAGCAAATCCAGTTTATGTTTTACGGAACCACATGGCGCAGCGTGCTATTGAAGCAGCTGAGAAAGATGATTTTAGTGAAGTTGACCGTTTATTTAAACTACTCAACCATCCTTACACAAGACAGCCAAATTTGGAAAACCCGGAAGATTTAGGCCCGTTACCAAGCGATATGCCTGATGTGGCAGTGAGTTGTTCGTCTTAATTTTTTATCCACATTTTCTGTGGATAACATTGTGGTTATCCACAGAATAACTTTTATGAAGACTTACTCTTCAGGATATTCGAAGCGGTAACCTACACCATAAACAGCTTGAATCCATTCATGGCGGTTACCAGTTTCAGCCGCTTCACTAATTTTTCGGCGCAAGTTTTTGATATGGCTGTCAATCACGCGATCGGCAACATCAAAGCTATCCGGATTAATATGATCCAATAATTGTGCACGCGAATAAACTTGCCCCACATGCTCTAAAAATAGCTCAAGTAAGCGAAATTCGGTTGGCGTTAAGCTCAATGATTTTTGTTGATACCAAATTCTTTGCTGAGCTTTATCGATTCGGAACGAATCATTTTGTTCAGGCTCTGCCTTACGCTCTAAACGGCGTAGCACAGCTTGTACGCGAGCAACAAGTTCTTTTGGACTAAATGGCTTACATACATAATCATCAGCGCCCATGTTGAGACCTAGTACACGGTCAATTTCTTCGGTACGGGCAGTGACCATAATAATCGGTAAATCTGACTGCTCACGAACTTTACGGCAAATAGTCAAACCATCCATTCTTGGAACCATTAAGTCCAAAATCATCAAATTTGGTTTACGTTGCTGGAAACTCGCATAGGCATCCTGACCATCATGAAACATACTTACTTCAAAACCGGCAGCTTCAAGATAATCACGTACCAAATGCGCTAATTCGACTTCATCTTCAACCAACATCACATGTTTCATGAGATTTTTTTCCTTTTATATTTAACTCTGCTTTTTGAAAGTAAGTACACAACGTAAACCACCTAACGGTGAATGTTCAAAACTAAGTGTACCACCAAGCGCTTGCGCAATTTTACAAGACAAAGCTAAGCCCAGCCCTGTTCCACCTGTACTACGCGTACGCGAATCATCTACACGATAGAAGCGCTCACCTAAACGGGATAATTGCTCATCACTTAAACCAAACGGGCTATCATCAACATATAAAGTCCACTCTTGAGGAGTCTGGCTCGTATGAATATGAATTTTGCCACCTGTTTCTGTGTAACGAATACTATTACTAATTAAATTAACAACAATCTGTTTAAACCGATCACGATCTAATAATAGCGGAGAACTTGTTCCTTCAACTTGAATTTCAAGCCCAGCTTGCTCAAGTTTTGGTTTAAAGTTTTCAACTTCCTGTAATACCACTTCCCATGGATTTACAGAACTCAAATAACACTTAAGCTGCTGAGCATCTGCCTGTGCCAAGTCGGCAAGGTCTTGGGTTAATTTTTTCAGGCTTGATACCTGACGCATCATCGCATCTAGATGTTCAGGGGTTGCTTTTCGAATCCCATCTTGCATGGCTTCAATTTGAGCTTGCAATACAGCCAGCGGCGTTTTTAATTCATGAGAAGTATCTGCTACCCATTGACGTCGCGACTCTTCATGCTGATGTAAAATTTCTGCTAAATGGTTCAATTGAGTGGATAGGTCGCCCAGCTCATCATTTCGTTTAATAACAACTTGATGTTGATAATTTCCTTTCGTTAATTCATTGGTTGCATTTAATAAACGCTGAATCGGTTTTTTAAAATAAGTCGCCATCAATAGCGCTGCAACTAAACTTGAAAGTAAGGTTAAGGCATAAATTAAGAGCAAATAGCGCTTTTGATTACTAAAGAAGTTAATACTCAAAGCATCTTCTTTATCCAAAACGGGTTTCAAACCCAAATATCCAACCACTTGATTGTTTAAGATAATGGGACGAAATGACATCTGATCTGAAGAAGGCGGTTCACCCACTACAAACTGGTGCTGCGCGTCATATAGAGATAAACGTGAACTCAATCCTAAGCGGTCTGGTAAAGCGATAAAACGCTTCTTACCATTTTGAGTTTCAATATCTTTTAAGCTTCCCTTCTTTGATTTATTTTTATCATCACTTGGACGAAACTGGTTTGCACTTAAAGGGAAACGCAATCCTTCAAAGGGTTGATATTGAGAAGGTAAATTTTGCTCAAGCGTTCTTAACTCTTCATCACTAAAAATACTATTTTTATTAGTTGGTGCAACTTCAGGCGAAATATTAATAAGCGCATGCTCATCAAAAGAATGCTGTTGTATGGCAATATCATATTGACGACGAAGCCACCACTGCGAAAGACGATCGTAGTCATCGGGAGCCGCGGTTCCTTCGATTTGTAAAATCTGTGCCTGAATCGCATTCCCCCAATCATGGTAGACCGTATAGACATCACCCAAATTGGTAATGAGGCGGTCGAGCTTCTGCATTTCAACGTCAGCCACATATTTGGCAAAGTTCTTTTGCATTGTCCAGTGCAAAACGCTCAAGCTTGCAGTCGCAATAAGTAATGTGGTGAGCAAGACTGTCAAAAATAACCGTAATGCAATGGGAACACGTAGAACGTTCAAAAGCACTCTCTCATTTTTACCCTATATTTGGCATTGTAACCAACAACGAAAAGAAAAACTCTCCATTGTTTCTACATCTTTATTATCTAATCTTTAAGGCATCGGTAAACACAACATTAGAGGGCTTTAAATATGAAAATGACGGCAAAAATTGCATTATTCAGTGCGGCAATTGTAACAATGGGCAGTTTGGCGGCGTGTCAATCGACAACTCAACCACCTAAGCCAGAGCGCGGAATGATGCAAGATGGCCCGCGTGAGGGGCACCACCGTATGAAGCACCGTGAATTTACTCCAGAACAAAAAGCAGCATGGGAACAACATCGTGCAGAACGCAAAGCGCGTTTTGAACAAATCCAAAAAGCTTGTGATGGCAAGGCCAATGGACAAACAGTAAATGTTCAAGTTGGCGATAAAACACTTGAAGGAACATGTAACCTTCGTTTTGAACCAAAACGTCCTCAACCACCCGTTAATGCCCCTGCTCCTGCAGCTGTTCAAGCAAAATAATTCTAAAAATCATCAAGCAAAAGGCGCCCATAGGCGCCTTTTGCTTATACATAACTATTTACGATTTTGACTATTTGTATCATATAAACATAACCAAAAGTATTTACACTCAAAGCACTTACATCATTTAAGTATTTTTTTCTTGACTTTGCAGTCACAAAGTAAAGGTACTGAGGTGCTTGTGCAGTTATGCAAGTTGTTGCACGATGTAGTAGTCCAAGGTGCCTCATGGCACATTATCATAGATTAAGATTATAACTCTGGTTTCACCAGTATTGAGGAACCCGATATGCCACAATACAAAGCGCCCTTACGTGATATGCAATTCGTTTTGCATGAATTATTAAATGCTGAAGAACACTATGCAAAATTACCTGATTTCC
This sequence comes from Acinetobacter pittii, assembly GCF_034067285.1. Lineage (NCBI taxonomy): Bacteria > Pseudomonadati > Pseudomonadota > Gammaproteobacteria > Moraxellales > Moraxellaceae > Acinetobacter > Acinetobacter pittii. The sequence continues at coordinate 569,057 of NZ_CP139286.1, read as the reverse complement.
AAGGTAACGTAAGCCGTGAATTGGTTGATCAATATTTAGAAGCTGCGGCGGATTTCTGTGAAAATGAACTTTCTCCTTTAAACCAAGTTGGTGACCGCGAAGGTTGTACTTGGAATGATGGCGTAGTTACTACTCCAACAGGTTTTAAAGAAGCTTATCAAAAATATATTGAACTTGGCTTTCCGTCTTTATCAGCAGAAGAACAATACGGTGGCCAGGCTTTACCTAACTCTTTAGGTATTGCAATTTCTGAAATGGTAGGTAGCTCTAACTGGGCGTGGGGTATGTACCCAGGCTTGTCTCACGGAGCTGTCCGTACATTAGAACATCACGGTTCTGATGAACAAAAAAATACTTACTTACCAAACCTTGTTTCAGGTGTTTGGACGGGTACGATGTGCTTAACTGAATCTCATGCTGGTTCAGACTTAGGTATTATCCGTTCTAAGGCAGAACCAAATGCTGATGGTAGCTATGCAATCTCTGGCGAGAAAATCTTTATCTCTGCTGGTGAACATGACATGGCTGAGAATATCATCCATATCGTTCTTGCTCGCCTACCAGGTGCGCCAAAAGGCACTAAAGGTATCTCATTATTCATCGTTCCTAAATTCCATGTAAATGCAGATGGAACTATTGGCGAACGTAATGCGGTACGTTGTGGTTCTATCGAACACAAAATGGGTATTCATGGTAATGCGACTTGTGTCATTAACTTTGACCAAGCGAAAGGTTACTTGATTGGACCTGAAAACCGTGGTTTGAACTGTATGTTCACCTTCATGAACACAGCACGTATTGGTACTGCTGTTCAAGGTTTAGCAGCATCTGAATCATCTTTCCAAGGTGCGTTGACTTATGCGAAAGAACGTTTAGCAATGCGTTCACTTTCTGGTCCTAAAGCTCCAGAAAAAGAAGCAGACCCAATTATCGTTCACCCTGCTGTGCGCAACATGCTTTTAACTCAAAAAGCGTTTGCTGAAGGCGGTCGTGCACTTGTTTACTTACTTGCTCAATACGCTGACATCGTTGAAAAAGGCGAAACAGAAGAAGAGCGCAAGTTTGCTGACAACATCTTGTCTTTATTGACTCCAATTGCGAAAGCATTCTTGACTGAAACAGGTTCTGAATCTGCTAAGCACGGTGTACAAGTCTTCGGTGGTCATGGCTTTATTTCTGAGCATGGCATGGAGCAAATCGTACGTGATACACGTATTGCTTGCTTGTATGAAGGTACAACTGAAATTCAAGCACTTGATTTGTTAGGTCGTAAAGTATTGCAAACTCAAGGTGCAATGCTACGTGACTTCACTAAGATCATCCATAAATTCGTAGAAGCAAACAAAGACAACGCTGCTATGAAAGAATTTGTTGAACCGCTTGCGGCTCTTAACAAAGAATGGGGCGATCTGACTATGCAAATCGGTATGCGTGCGATGCAAAACCCAGATGAAGTAGGCGCTGCTGCTGTAGATTACCTCTACTTCTCAGGTTATATCACTTTAGCTTACCTATGGGCTCGTATGGCGCTTGTAGCACAAGAGAAATTAGCAGCCGGTACTACCGATGTTGACTTCTACAATGCGAAAGTAACTACTGCTCGCTTCTACTTTAAGAAAGTATTACCACGTGTACGTTCTCATGTAGATGTGATTGCGGGTGGTCTAGATCCATTAATGTCATTAGACGCTGAACATTTCGCTTTCTAATCATAGTTAGTTGCGATATGCAATGTTAAAAAACAAAAAAGGACTGCTCAGTTTTGACGGTCCTTTTTTTATAAAATCAATGATAAATTTACACTTTAAATTCCATATCCATTTCGTTTTACAGGATATCTAGCACAGGCCAATGTGCACAAAAAAGGTGAACGATTATGCCAATTTACAATGCTCCTTTAGCTGATATGAAATTCATCTTAAATGATGTATTTAAAGCAGAACAATTTTGGCAGTCTAATGAGAAACTTGCTCATGTAGATGCTGCAACAGCTGAAGCAATTTTAGAAGAAATGGCTAAATTTGCTCAGAACGTGACTCATCCATTAAACCGTACCGGTGATGAAGAAGGCGCTCGCTATGAAAACGGTGAGGTGTTCACACCAGCTGGTTTTAAAGATGCATTTCGTCAATATGCAGAAGGCGGCTGGATTGGCTTAGGTGCCGATGAAGAATGGGGTGGCCAAGGCATGCCAAAAATGCTCACCGTTCTTTCTGATGAAATGTTATTTGCGACAAACCCATCATTTATGCTCTACCCGCTTCTTTCAGTGGGTGCAGGTATGGCTTTAAGCAGCTACGCATCTCAAGAGCAAAAAGAAACATATTTACCTAAGATTTATTCAGGTGAATGGTCTGGCACAATGTGCTTAACCGAGCCACATGCAGGTACTGACTTAGGTATTATCAAAACTAAAGCAGAACGTAATGAAGACGGTACTTATAACATCACAGGTACTAAAATCTTCATCACTGGCGGCGACCACGATTTAGCTGAAAACATCATTCACTTGGTCCTTGCTAAAACTCCAGATGCCCCTGCTGGTTCACGTGGTATATCGCTATTTATTGTACCGAAGTACCTTGTAAATGAAGATGGTTCTTTAGGCGACCGTAACCATGTTGGCCCAGGTTCTATTGAACATAAAATGGGTATCAAAGCATCTGCAACTTGTGTGATGAACTTTGATGGAGCAAAAGGTTACCTCGTTGGTAAAGAGAACGAAGGTCTTGCTGCCATGTTCGTTATGATGAACTACGAACGTTTATCAATGGGTATTCAAGGTTTAGGTGCATCTGAATTTGCTTATCAAAATGCTGCTCAATACGCGACTGATCGTTTACAAGGCCGTAGTGCAGCTGGTGTTCAATCACCAAATAAACCTGCTGACAGCATTTTAGTCCATGGTGATGTACGTCGTATGTTGTTAAACGCACGTGCAAATAATGAAGCATCTCGTGCATTTGCTGTATATGTAGGTCAGCAACTCGATATCACTAAATTCTCAACTGATGCAGCAGCAGTGAAAAAAGCCAATGACCGCGTTGCGCTTTTAACTCCAATTGCAAAAGCTTACCTCACAGATACAGCATTCCAAGCAACTTTAGATGCTCAGATGGTGTTCGGTGGTCACGGTTATATCCGTGAATGGGGAATGGAACAATGTATTCGTGACCTTCGTATTGCTCAAATCTACGAGGGAACTAACGGCGTTCAATCTCAAGATTTAATTGGTCGTAAAACCATTAAATGTGGCGGTGCGTTCATTGCTGAATACATCACTGAAATTCGTGACTTCGCAAATGACTTAGATACTGATTTAAACTTCATTAAAGATGCAACTTTAGATGCTGCAACTGAAATTGAAGCGATCACTCAGTTTATTATTGAACAAGCTGCTGAGAATGTAGATTTCCCGAACTCAGCTGCGGTTGATTATTTACATGCAGTGGGCTTACTCAGCTTCGCATATATGTTTGCGAAAATTGCTGCCGCTGCTAAAGATAAGTCTGGTGATTTCTATCAAAATAAACTTGCTTTGGCTCAGTACTTTGTTGAACGCATCTTGCCAGATATTGATGCGCGCATTGCTAAGATTAAAGCTGGTTCAGACTTAATTATGGGCTTTAGTGAAGATTACTTTACAAATCAAGCTTAATTAAGTTTTCCACAAAAACGCCTGACAATTCAGGCGTTTTTTATTTTATATTTACTATTTCAATTGGCATGAAATTTGTTTAATTTCTAAGCATTATTAAGTAAACAAAAGACCTTACTATGCCCGATTCCAAAAAGTATGAACGTATTCTGGACCGATTTGGTCATTATGCCGTTGAAGCTTTTCATTATTTAGCCCTGTTTATTATTGGCTGTATGGTGGCCTGGTCCGCAGCCAATACAGTTTTTGAAATTCTGACCGTCAAAAAGTATGCTTCAATTGATGATATTTTATTATTATTTATCTACTTAGAGCTGGGAGCAATGGTTGGAATTTACTTTAAAACCAATCATATGCCAGTGCGATTTCTTATTTATGTCGCGATTACGGCCTTAACCCGTCTACTCATTTCAGATATCCAACATGACCACAAAGCGGATATCGATCAAGTCATTATTACTGGCTCAATTTTGATTTTAGCCTTATCTATTCTTGTCGTACGATTTGCTTCATGGCACTACCCATCAGTAATGAAAGAGAAACACGCAAAAACCTCCAATAACTTGAAAACCCCTCAACCGCAAGATGACGAGTTAGCATAAAAAAGGCCTCAATATTGAGGCCTTTTTATTTTTACATTTAACGAACTCGGTAAATGTTGTGTCTTGAGTCGACCAATAAGTATTGATTAGGGGTTTTAACCCAATGGTATCCACGTGGTGGCGCATATAAACGGTGTGCACGCCAGTCCGAAACATAATAACGGCTATTGCGATATTGAGTAGGAATGCGTTCACCACGTTTAAAAGCAACATAGTTGCCATAGTGTTTACCACGATCAGCATTTGACCAAACTGGCGCCCGATGATCATTACGGTAATCATGACGGCGGTCATCACGATGCTCATATCGATCATAGTGTTTACCATGGTTATTGTCCCAACGGTGCCCAGAATCGGCCATCGCGGTAGCTGACATACCTAACATTAATGTCGAAAGTACAAGAACGATTGGCTTTTTCATGGCCTATTTCCTTTTAATCTTGATATGAAGCTAGATTAGAAGAGACTCAAGGAGAAACCATGTATAAAACCGCTTTGATTGCTAAACTTTGTAATGACTATAAAGAAAATATGAAGAATCTGTATCTGTGCTACCATTACCATTTTTCAAACTAGGTCAATTGCTGTGTCTGAAATCAGTTTTGAGCGTCTTCATCAATTTTTTTGCAAAGTTCCAAGTGTACAAGAAGCCCGAATTATGGCTCATGGAGCAGATGGCGAACATGCTTGGTGGTTTAAGTTCAGTATTGACGTAGAGCATGCCCTTGCATGGCAAACTGTTCAAGAATTAGGACATGTTTTAAACTATCTCTCGACGAATGAACGTCTACCGACTTTATTCTTTCCTGTTTCTCCACCACCGTATATGAACGGTGAAGCTAAAGACTTTTTATCGTGGATTATTCAATGTAATCATCCTGAATTTTCTCCTGATGTGGTCTGTGACTGGCTTGAAGCACGTTTACCGAACCCTGTAGATGATGAGACACAGTGGAAAATTAAGACTGATTTGAGTGAAATAGAAAAACTTGATGATAAAGCGTTGGATCAATTGATTCCGCCAGCGCCTTAAATCGGACTTATGGCACAGCCTTTACTTACAGTGATATTCTAATTTCTTTTGTATAGGCTAATGCCTCACTTTTGAGAGGTCAAAAGTGACAAAAACCTTTGTTTCACTGATGTTGCCTCCCTGCCACACAGTGAAACAGCGACATCCATGTCGCTAATCACATTGCTACTTTTTGGAATACTCCAAGGCTGTTCTCGTTAGAAAGTCGACAATCCTGACCATTCCATAAAGCGGTAAATCCAATACTTCACTTTAGACTCATCTGCATACTTCGCGTAATCCACGCTCATCTGTCTACCTTGTAAGTTTGACCAAGAAGTATTGAAGTAATCTTGCGCATCTTTAAAGACTTGGTCTTGAACTTTGCCAATGACCAACATATCTGTTTCAAGGTTGTAATTTTTTAAATTACGGGCTGTAAAATTGGCAGATCCTACAATCAACTCAGCTTGTTGAGCACTATATTTTAAGATCATTTTGCTATGGTTTTGCTCACCATGGGTATCACACCAGCGGATTGGAATGCCGGCAGCATGTAGTTCTGAAGCTACCTGACGGTTAGGAATACCATTCTTTTGTCGACCAAACGCATCTTTATTTGGGTCAAGTAAAACTCGGACAATAACGCCTCTCTCTTGAGCATTTTTTAGTGCTTGAATAATTTTACGTTCAGACAAATAGAACATACTTAAATCAAGATGCTCTTTCGGCTTCGCTGAATTAATCAATTTAAGTACAGATTGATAAATCGCCCCTTCAGTTAACACCTGAACTTGAGGTTTGGTTACGTCTTTTTCAAAATCGCCTAATATAAGTGATGGTGAACTACTGCCTGACATTTGCGCAACAGCAGCTTCAGTTTGGAGAACATCAGCCGCTGTTGCCCCTGTTACAACCAACGCGACATTAGAATGTCTAGAGCTGCCATCATGTGGATTTGCTGAGGTCACCAATGACTTCCAACCAGCATCAGTATCGACTACCACAGTTTTACGGTGATTTGCTTTAAAGTTAAATAAATTTAAATAGCTGCGCAGTGTAATTTTTTCATCACCGAATGGATTTGGTAACCAGCCCTTTTCAGGATTATTGCCAACATTTTGACAGCAGATGTACCAGAACCCTGACCAAAACGGATTAGAAGCACGCAAAGGAGCTAAATTGGTTTCAATCACATCGACACCTGCCTGACGTAATTGACGGTAGTGTTCAGGGCTTAGACCACCATAGACTGAGTTAATCGGGTCGGTAATCATAACGATCTGAATTTGGCGGTTCTGTCTTTTCTTACTCACTAATGCATCGGTTAACTCTTGCATTAACGGTCTTTGCTTGAGTTTCGAGTCACCCACTTCTGAATTAAATAAGAACATATCCACCACAATCGTAGATTTTGCCTCATCAATCATTTTTAAAATTTCATCAAAAATGTGTTGATCAACCTGTTGCTGTCCTTTGGCATCAAGATAGGTTTTATCAGCTAAAAATTTGATATCGGCATGTCTAAGCTTGCCACTAAAGTTAATCCCTTGTGGTAATGGTTTTACTGTGTGGTAAATCGCCGATGCAAGATATGCAAGAGCAACAACGCAAAGTAATACCGCCATATAACGACGCCCTGACCAATTTATTTTTTGATGAATTCGTTGAAAAATACGCATAAAAAAGACCTAACTTGATGCTTTCAAATTAGGTCTTTTAGATTGATTTTTCAAGTTTAGTTTCGTGTTAAAGCCTTAGAAACTAAAATCAACACCTACTGTAAAATTGCGTCCAACTTGTGGAATATTTGATAAGAACGAAGCATGTTGATAAACCGTGTCATCTAACAAGTTATTCGCTTTCATATAAACACGATAATCTGTTTTTGCACCATATTGTCCAGAATATGCCAGACCAAGATTGAGCATGTTATAGCCTTCAGTTTCAGTCTCGTAAGCTGCGATCTTATCTTGATTAAAGACATGGTAGTACTCGGCAGAACCACTAAAGCCATCGCCAAAATCTGCATCAACTTTAGTCCCTAAACGTCCCGCTGGAATACGTGGAGCGTTCCCTTCTGCATCAATTTTACCGCGTACATAGTCACCAAAAGCACTGACCTTGTACATTGGGGTAATTTGATAACCAATTTCACCCTCAGCCCCATAGAAACGTGCTTTATCTTGAGTATATTGGACTAAACGGAAGTCTTTATAACGGTCAAGGGTTTGTGCATAGATGTAGTCATCAAACCAGTTATGGTAAACATGCAGATGATAATCAAGTTTGTCATTATCAAAATGTAAACCTAATTCAACATTATTCGATTTTTCCTTACTGAGTTGATCATTCCCCAACTCATAAGTATTCGTCGCAAAATGTCCACCATTTGCATATAACTCTTGAGCTAAAGGTAAACGCTCTTGATGTGAAGCAACAAAAGACAGTTTATAGTTCGGTGCAAACTCCCAATTCGCAGCACCTGCGTAAGAAAATGCCGAACCATCAAAATCTTGTTTAGAATTATCGTCTACATCAATCTCTTGCTGATCTGCACGTGCAGAAAGCTCAAAATGTACGTCTTTCCATTGTTTATGTTCTAAAGCAAATATGCTCCACTTTTTGGTAGTGGTCGGAGCCATAAAAGCTTCTTCACCAGTTAAATCTAATTTTTGTTGGCCTAGCTGTGCTCCGATCACCCCTTCCCAACTTGCAATCGGGTTATGCACTAACTCAATACGACCATCATAGCCTTTGTTTTGGAATCTGGTCGCAATTGTTCCTTCTTCAATTTCGTCGTGCTGATAGTCAGTATAGCTCGCTTGTGCACGTAACTTTTGGAAGCCTGCGAATGGATCATTTAACTCGGTTTTAAAATCATAACGCTCAGATTTTAAGTCAATCCATGGACCGCCATGTTCGTGATCATGTTCTTCATGTCCATGATCGTGAGCTTCTTCCCCATCTTCATGCTCATGTTCATGTGGATCACAATGCAAATGTGGTCTTCCACCTAGATGAGCGCTACAACTTTCGTATTCATGGCTATGCCCAGGCAAACCATATTGATCCCGACGATTGCTATAAGAAATACCCGTATAACCACGGTCATAAATCCAAGACAAACCAACGTTAACTGAATCACCCTGAGCAAAAGTATTGTCTACACGGCGCTCTTTTTCACCTTCATGAATATAATTTGGTGCAATATAATTATTTGCATCACGTGTTAACCCCTCAACACGTAAAGCAACTTGGCTACCCAAGCCAACAGTTACGCCAGCGCTTGCCAGTTTTTCATCACTTCCAGTGTTATAACGTAAGCCAACTTGTCCTTCATAACCGTTTTCAGGCATTTGCGTAGGGATCTTGTTATCAATTACATTGACTAAACCACCGACAGTTCCAGCGCCAAACAATAAAGTTGAAGGTCCCCGAATCACTTCCACTTGTTTTGCAAGCACAGGATCTACAGTTACCGCATGGTCAGGAGACAATGTCGAGACATCAATATTTTCTGATGAGTTTTGAAGAACTTTAACCCGTGGTCCATCTTGCCCACGAATCACTGGACGACTCGAACCTGCCCCAAACTGATTGGCATAAATTCCAACTTCACTACTGAGTGCATCCCCAATGGTGGCAGCACCTTGCGCTAAATGCTTTTGATCAACCACAGTATCTGCAACGGCAAAATCTTGTGACGTTTGCTCAAGTGGATGGGCCTTAATCCGAATAGTTTCTAACTTTTCAACATTTTCACTTTCTGCTGCAAATACAGGTATCGATATTGCTGCCAAAATGGATATGGTCAAAATATTTTTATAGAACAACATGAGGTGATTCTCTGATCGCTACGCCTTTTGTTTTGTTATATTATAACATTTCAGTTGTTTTGCAATAAAAAACATTTCTAATCAGATGATTCGTTAGACTGGCCAATTAAATGATGTGAGTAAATCCTAATTTCTAATGCCTTTTACCATCTCTCATGCCGTTATAGCACCACCTCTTTCCAAGCTTAGTCAAAACACTTTACCGATTGCTGCATTAGCAATTGGCAGTATGACGCCCGATCTTTACCGCTTATTTACAATGCAATCAGGTATGTTGACTCATCAATGGAAAGGACTTTTCTACCCAAATCTTGCATTAGGCTTATTATTCTGTGCTATTTGGTATTTACTTTATCGGCCTGTAATGTATCGTTTTTTTGGCATTCAACATGATCTTGACCTCCACTCTATAAAACGTATTTTTTTATTTTTGATTGGAACATTACTTGCACTTATTTTAGGGATTGCAACTCATTTAATTTGGGATGGTCTAACACATTCTGACTTTCGGACTTTTGCATTTAAAGATGTATTAGCAACCACAGTTCATCTTTTCGGGCATCCTTATCCCTTACATCGTCTTTTGCAGCTAGGCACCTCAGCTCTTGCCTTACCTTTTATTGTCTGGATGAGTGTTCACTATTATCAGCGCTATAAACAACACTGGAAAGTAAACTATAAAATTAAAATTTTCGCATGGTGCCTGTTAATTCTATCTACACTGCTAGGTTTATTCTCTTTTTGGGATTATGCCCGCTACATTCCTCATGAAGTTTGGCATGCCGATACTTATTATTTCACTGGACGTTCTATTAATGAATTTATGCAAGGCTGGCTAAGTACCTTTAGCTTAGGATGCTTACTATTCTTGGTTTTAGATCGACAAAAAAGAATGGGGTGAATACTTAAAGTTGCTGCCAAATTGCTCATTTTCAGCTTAATTTCTGCGGTTTTTTGATCTAGTTCTTGTGGCAAACCATCCAACAAGGCATAATCGAAAACTTACTTTTTTGACGGTGCGCGGTTTACGCATCCGTCCTTTCAGCCAATATAGTTTGGATAATCTTCATCATGATGCGAACTCATTACTGTGGCTCTTTAACTGAAGCCCAAATCGACCAGACCGTTACACTATGCGGTTGGGTACATCGTCGCCGTGACCATGGCGGTGTTATTTTCCTTGATATGCGTGATCGTGATGGTCTCGTTCAAGTGGTTATTGACCCAGATACTCCAGAAGCATTTGCAACTGCAGATAAAGCACGTTCTGAATATGTATTAAAAATTACAGGTCGTGTTCGTCGCCGTTATGAAGGTACTGAAAACCAAAATATGGTGAGTGGTCAAATCGAAGTTTTAGGCAAAGAAATCGAAGTTCTTGCTGCTTCTGAAACTCCGCCATTCCCGTTAAATGATGACACTATCAACGTGTCAGAAGAACACCGTTTAAAATATCGTTTCTTGGACATCCGTCGTCCAGAAATGTTAGATCGCTTACGTTTCCGTTCTAAAGTAACTAACTTGATCCGTAATTATTTAGACGATCACGGTTTCTTAGACGTTGAAACTCCGATTTTAACTCGTGCAACTCCTGAAGGCGCACGTGACTATTTAGTACCAAGTCGTGTACAAAATGGTAGCTTCTACGCACTTCCACAATCACCACAATTGTTTAAACAATTATTGATGGTTGGTGGTATCGATCGTTACTACCAAATCGCAAAATGTTTCCGTGATGAAGACTTGCGTGCTGACCGTCAGCCAGAATTTACTCAAATCGACATTGAAACTTCGTTCTTAAATGACGATGAAATCATGGATTTGATGGAAGGCATGACTGTTAAACTATTTAACGACTTGCTTGGCGTAAAATTTGAAAAATTCCGCCGTATGCCATATAGCGAAGCAATGCGTGATTATGCATCTGACAAACCAGATTTGCGTATTCCGTTGAAACTCGTTGACGTTGCAGACTTAATGCAAGAAGTAGAGTTCAAAGTATTTGCTGGTCCTGCAAAAGATCCTAAAGGTCGTATTGTTGCGTTACGTGTTCCAGGTGCAGCATCATTGCCACGTAGTGCAATCGATGAATACACCAAATTCGTTGGCATCTATGGTGCTAAAGGTTTAGCGTACATTAAAGTTAATGAACTCGCTAAAGGAATTGAAGGTCTTCAATCTCCAATCGTGAAATTCATTGAACCGATTGTACTTGAACTGTTGGAACGTGTTGGTGCACAAGATGGCGATATCGTATTCTTCGGTGCTGATAAAGCTAAAGTCGTAAATGATGCAATGGGTGCACTTCGTGTCAAGATTGGTCACGACTTGAATCTTTCAACTTGTGAGTGGGCTCCACTTTGGGTTGTTGATTTCCCAATGTTTGAAGAAACTGATGATGGCAAATGGACTTCTGTTCACCACCCATTCACTCTACCTAAATCTAGCGTAGAAGATGTGAAGAGCAATCCGGGTGAAGCACTTTCTGTTGCTTACGACATGGTATTGAACGGTACTGAAGTTGGTGGTGGTTCTCTACGTATTTACACATTAGAAATGCAAAAAGCGATTTTTGAAGCGCTTGGTATTTCTGATGAAGAAGCAGAAGAGAAATTCAGCTTCTTGCTGAATGCACTTCGTTACGGTGCTCCTCCTCACGGTGGTTTGGCATTTGGTCTTGACCGTTTAGTTATGCTTATGACTGGCGCGACTTCTATTCGTGACGTTATTGCATTCCCGAAAACTAAGACTGCTGAATGTCCACTTACTCAAGCACCTGCTCCTGTTGAAACAAATCAGCTTCGTGACTTGGGCATCCGCTTACGTGAAAAGCCAAAAGCTGAAGAATCTAAATAATTTTTAGATTTGTAAATTAAAAAACCCTGCTCATGCAGGGTTTTTTAATGAAAAATATCAGCCACATATTCGGTTTATCTAAGCTATGCTTTGCGAATAAGCAGGTCAGTGGCATAATAGGTTGCTTTTAATTTAGAGGTCAGCTTTATGGCTATGCGCCCTGATGTACGTCGACATGCTTTAATCGTGATTGTATTCTCTCTTGCGCAATGGTTTTTGATGCGCTATATCCTTGCAAATGAATTATTTAACATCACTACAAGTCAACGTATCCTTTATTTCTGTGTAAGTAGCTTAGCAGGTGCATTGCTTATTTTTGTTGCGCTGATTTATATGGTTTTAAAAGGAAATGCGGATAAAAATTAATATCCGCATTCCATATAAAATTTAGAAAATCTTAAATTTATTTCCCAACATAATTATCACATAACTGAAGTAGTTCTGGATGTCTGTCATGTTGATGGACAATAGGAATAATTTCTTCATTACGATTGATAATAAAACCTTGTTCATTAACTGCAATTTGATCTATTGGGTATAACCCAAGAGTTACAATAATTGATTCAAAGGGCTGACAGCGAGTTACATCAGCTAAATTATTAGTAATTAATAATTTATTATGCATGGCTTGATCATAAATTCTTTCAGACATTTTGTGATATGGCTGTTTGCAGAATTCTTCAATCATCTTATTGATATAGACTTTAATTGATTCATGATCACCAATAGTGACACCTGAACAAGAAACTTGCTCATCTTTTGCAAAATTATAAAAGTCCTCTCCATAGGCATCCTTAATCCATTTTTGGTTATATTGCTCAGTACCAATCGTATAATCTGGATTTTCCATCCCTACCAATAGTCCTTTGCCAAGATTTTTGAAAGGGTTACTTTGGAAAAAAACATCTCGAACATCGCTAAGCAATACATGTGAAGCATCAGGATGACTTTCTACAATTTCCTTATATTCAAAGAAACGGCTCACATGTGGATAACCAGTAATTTTAAGAGCTTTAATTTTTGAATCAGGAACTGCTTCATTTACAGTTAAGCTAATAATTTTTTTTAAAAGATTTTTTACAAGCTTAAACTTATAAATACCTGAATATTTTGATTTTGATTTAAATTTTCCAATAGTTGAAACTTTAAATTCAATTTTAAAACCTTTGATATCTGAGAATGCATTCACAAACTCAGTCATTTGCTCTTTATAGATAATTAAAGACAATATTCCATCAAAGTTAGCCTTTTCCAAAGAATAGACAAAAGAAGAGATGAGGTCAGCATTGTATCCCGTTGCCGACCCGATAATAATATTTTTGTGCTTAATCATAAAATTAATATAAAACCGAAAAAACGGCTAAATTATATATTTATTAAGTATATATTTCTTTAATTTAACTCTTAAGTAACGTAATAAATCACCGTCATCTTGTGAAAGCGGAGTGATTAAGCTTCTTTCCTTTTCTAGATAACTTAACGCATCATCATTTTCAATAATTGGGTGATCGAATAAAAAGCTAACATAGAAACTAAAATCTCCTCGTCCCACCAGCTCTTGCCAATGGTCATAAATTTTTATCGGTTGATGATAATCAACTAACATTTGAGCCATTTTACGATCTACAACATAGGCATAAGCATAGGCAAGTTTTTCAAGATAGTCGTAATCAACTTTTAAAACTTTTTGGTTATACAATTCTTCGAGTAAAAACTTCCCACGAACACGATTGCATATTTTCATTTGAATACCGCCTAAGCTTAGGAAAAAGCAAGGCCCTAAGTTCAAAGAACGAATATGTTTTTCTAAATCTTGGAAATCAATTTCAAAACGTTCAATTACATCATCTTCAAAAATAATGGCATATTCGTCATCAGAATTTAAAAAATCTTTTAATGCAGCAATATGTGACATTGCACAACCAAGTTCACCAGGCGTCATTGGTTTTTTCTTGCCTGCTACACCCTGTTGAAAATACTCACTCACACTTAAATTTTTACCTATAACCCCAAATTGCTTAAATTCATCGCGATATTTGTAAAATGTTGCTTGAGAGTACAACTTTTTTAAACGTTCACTATTAGCAGATTCAATACTGATTAAATATTTTTTCATTTCATTCAAATGTTAAAATGAGTCAGGGATAGTCTATCTAATTATAGTTATATCGAGTGTAAAATTTAATGCTAAATCGCCTGATTCAAAAAAAATGGTACAAGTACCAACAAGCAAAAAAAGCAAAATCTTTTGACTCTCATTGGTATATGCGTTTTGGCTGGTTAGAACAACCTTTTACAGCACTTAATCAATTAGACTCTCTGTTTGAGATCCATTCCCCTAGAAAGTTTACCTTTGCAGATAGCTTTTATGCTTATGAAAATGGTCGTCATTTCATTTTTTTTGAAGAAGTTGATGACGAACATCCGGTAGGTTTTCTTTCTGTTTTAGAAGTCTTTAAAGATGGCACCTACACACCGCCTGAAACTATTTTAAAACTTGATTATCACCTCTCCTATCCTTGTGTATTTAAAATAGATAACACTTGGTACATGGTCCCTGAAACATCGGCCAATAAAACAATTGAACTTTGGAAATGTACTGAGTTTCCACTGAAATGGGAAAAGCATTCTAATCTGATCGAGAATATCGAAGCAGTCGATAGCACCCCTTTTTACCATGAGGGCTTATGGTATCTTTTTACCTCAACGCGTCGTGATTGTAAGAAATTTGGTGACCGCCTAGACCTTTTCTTTACCGAAGATATTTTAAATCCTAACTGGCAAGAGCACCCAATGAATCCAGTGTGTCGAGGCAGTCAGCAGTTCCGTATGGCAGGTAAACCTTTTATTTATAAAGGGCAACTTGTTCGTCCAAGTCAAGATTCATTAAAACGTTATGGCGGCAATATCGAATTAAAAGCGATTACTCAGCTTAGCCCTACAGCTTATGAAGAAAAATTACTAGAAGTGGTTTTACCAGATTGGAATCAAGCAGATGACGGTTGCCATACTATTAATGTTGAAGATAACTTCGTGGTACTCGATGCTATCCGCCTTACACCAAAAAATAATTAAGTCTTTAGCAGGCCTTTATAAATATTAAACGTCTGCTCGGCCATGGCTGGTACAGTCAGTTCAGCCTTGGCTTTTGCATATAGCGAGCTAAAGTCACTTTGTGCCTCTGGTTGAAGTGCACATTGAATCGCTCTTGCTAAACCTTGTGCATCTCCAATTTCTGCCAGATATTGTTCTGGCAACCACTCGATCACACCATTCACTTTGGTTGAAGCCATTGCTTTATCGGCCTGTAAAGCTTCAACCATAACAAGTGGAAAACCTTCTCGGTCTGACGATAAAACTACAATATCAGCCAACTGCACCAGATCACGTGCATCAGTTCTAAACCCAAGAAAAGCGACCCGATTTTGCATGTTTAATTCACTGACTTGTTTTTCCAAACTTGCTCGAAGTGAACCATCACCAATAATCCATAAATTGGCATCAATCTGCTGCATCGACTCAATCAGTAAACTGATATTTTTTACTGGCTCTAGGCGCCCAATGCATATAACTACTTTTTTGCTTGTGTCTAGCTCAGCAAAATCTTTTTGAATCGATTGAAGTAACTTTTCTTTATTTTCAGTTGTAAGTACGGGCTGAGGATATACCCCGTTATAAACTACGTGTGCTTTAGACTCTGGGATGCCTTGCGTAAGCGCTTGGCTCACCGCAATAACTGCATCACCTGCTAAATAAACAGACTTATTCTTTTTAGTACCATGAACAGTCGTTACAAACTTTGGACCAGATAAAAATGGCTTAATGCGGGCAATCAGCTCAGCCGCTTTTCCTGCTTGTGCATGAACAATGGCGGGTTGAATTTGCTGGATAAGATTTTTAAGTTGCCAGAGTAAAAGAATATTCCAACGGCTACGTGCAAAATCGACGGCATGAAAATGTACTTGTTGGCTAAACTTGTCTACATAGCAAGGATGTGCAATCACATGTACTTCATGATTTAAAGCAAGCTCATTAACAAGGTTAAAAGTGTGCTGCTCTAAACCACCAACACCACCACTAGTTGCTAATACCTGAACAATTTTCATAGCTTGCCTACTTATTTTTTATCTTTATTCATGGTCTGTTCAAACAGCTTGGCTTCTTTTAGAAAAGCATAAAACGCGTTAATCATACTATTTACGAAACCACGCCAACCATTTAAGAAACTACGGCGAATAAAATAAGACTTCATAAAAGTCACAGGCATCACCAAAATCAATTTAGCCACACTTGGAGACTTTCCTTTTTGGTATTTCTCTAATGCTTTCAAGTTGGAATATTGGTTATTTTTTTCGACCTTAACGAAAATGCTCGACTCGCCATAATGATAAATATCATGTTGAGCACGCTGAGACTCTCCCTCTACAATCACATTTTCATGGACTTTATTGGCAAGGTCATAATGCCCTTTAGACTTACGAAAAAAACGCACTTTTGCATGTTTTTTAGTATGTTTACTGTTCGGAACACCTAAGAACACATCATTAATTGGTGTGATTAATGCATCAAGTCTGTTCTGCTGGATGGTCTCAACAATTTCTTGTTTTAACTCGCTAGATAAGACTTCATCGCCATCTAAATTGAGTACCCAATCATTTCGGCATTTTGCTAGAGCCAAACTTTTTTGCCCTGCATAGCCTTGCCAGTCTTGATGTGAAATTTGCGTATTTTCAAAACTCTGAGCAATTTCATAAGTATTATCAGTACTGCCCGAATCTAAAATAATTACTTCATCAAACTCACTAACACTTTGCAAAGTTCGTTCTAACCAAGCACCACAATTTAAGGTGACAATATAGACACTACATGGAATTTTATTCATAACTTATAACGTCCTTTAGCAAGGGCGATACGCATCTGTAAAGCATTCATGGCACCATGCGTGCTGACACGTGGAATATTAAATTGATTACTTACTTCATACGCTTCGATTTTTTTACGAGTCGATACGGCGTTTTTAAAGCCAATCTCTTGAGCCATTTTCTGGTGCTTTTCGTTAAATCGGCCAAATGGATAAGCAAAGCTCGGACATTTTCCAACTAACGCTTCAACGTCACGTTTAGACTGCAGCATTTCATCATAAGCGGTTTGGTCATCAAGCTTAAGTAAGTTCACATGATGTTGGGTATGCGCACCAAACTCAATGAAACCAGATTTGGCCATTTCATGGATTTGCTCATGAGTTAGCTTTTCAATTCCTTCAATTTGAGTTGCCAAATAAATGGTTGCTTTTGCATTATATTTTTTAAGTAATGGATAGGCATACAGATAATTGTCCATAAAGCCATCATCAAAACTTAAAGCAACGACATTCTTTTGATTACGGTATTGTTCAAGCTCAGAAACAAAGCAAAAAGTAGCCTTTTTACGCGTCAACAACTGTAAGAGTTGCTCAAACTTTTCAGGAGGCATGTTCATACCTGAGGCTGCATCTTTAGGAGTAACCTGATGCAACATCACAATGCGTGGTAGTTTAGTCGAACGAAACGGAAGCCAGAATGTATAATTACCCAGCACATATAACAGTGCAGCAAGTGCTAGTAGGCCTACCGCAACGGACAAAAACCACATCATGCATACACCTCATGTGACCATTCATAATCTTCTGAAAAGGGCTGCTTAAATGTCACCTCAACCATAAATTGGGTGATGCGCTTAGCATTGAAAGATTTGCGTGTTTTCTCCCAGCCTTCTTTCGCTATTTTTTCAGCCTGATCTGGGTTTTGATTAAAGAATTGGATCTTCTTGGCCAAATCAAACTGATCATCAAAGTACACCACTTCCTGCTCGGTATAGAGCTTCTCAAAGCCCGGAATTCGTGGACTAAAGGTGAGTAAACCATTACCAGTCAGTTGTACAATACGGTCAGAACTATACAAGGTAACATCATTACGGCGTGAGTAATTAAGTCCCATTTTTGTTTCAGAGAGAACTTTATAATACGCTTTACCATAAACACCAGGTTGTTCAAAACAACCATAATATTGATAGTTCACATGACCTTGTTGCAATGCATCTGCCAAGTCCTTTAAGAACTTTTCACGCTCAGGTTCTTTATAGACCACACCGCAGAAAATAAAAGTCTTGTCAGTCTTAGAGTTTGAAAATTGCTGTAGTGTTTCTACATTACGGTGACCGACATTTGGCAAATAGGCCACGCTTAAATGAGGTTGCTTTAACTTTTGTAGATATTCTCCGCCTGTTGTACAGAAAATAGCATCTAAATATGGCGAGAATGCTTTGACAAAGTCGAGTTTGTTTTCAAGATAAAGCGGATCAACATACCAAAATGCAATTTTAGTATTTGGATAAGATTCTTTAATTTGTCTTAAAACGTCTGGACTCATTAAGTCACTATGCCCAATGAGCACCAGATCAGGTTCAATATTATTAACGACCTTTAGAACTTCTTTATTAGCCCAATTGGCACCCAGTTTTTTTGTTTTAAAAATGGTTCCCATACGAGCCATGTCACGAAAACTAAAATCATAAACGAAATGGCCATTTTCAATTAATCCGGCAGAAATTTTACGGTCTGTGCAGTAAAAGTGGGCGCCTTGTTTATTAAAGCCAAAATTTGCAATATGCAATATTTTCATTTATTTACTCAAAATAAAAAATTTAATTCTTTGATAAAAGATATGTTGCCACACGGTCCGCTTCTTTAAAAGCATAAGGTTGTGGTAACTGTACAACACAAGTCTGCTGTGAAATTAATTGTGATTCTAACATTTGATCAACTGAGTGCGTAATCCGGTCGTCTTTCAAACGGTCCATTGCCATCACCCCAACTCGACAACCTGCAGTAAGTGCCTCAAAAATCATAGACACGCTGTCTTCTGTGACCCAGACAGCTTCTGCTTTTTGCATTTCCTCAAAAATCCAGCCTTGAGGTGTTTGCTCAACTGGAAATATATGTAAATGCTGGGCAAAGCTTTGTTGCTTTAAAATATCGACAAACTCTGCCGGAGTTCGACGTGAAGTCGTCAGAATAATTTCAGCGTCTGGATTATTCTCAACAATTTTTTTAACACTACTTAATACTTTATCTTGGTTCCATTGATGTCGTTTAGATGAACCACCTAATGCAATTAAAACTCTAGCTATTTGATGTCGATTTTCATTACGAATAGGATTTAATGCGCCACGTGTGACAATCACATGGCTATTGGCGTGAATGCCGTCATGCTCTGGAATAACCGCATAATCAAAGCAACCAATCGGTAAACTCGGCTTCATTAGAATAATCGTTTTAGCCTTTTTAAAAATTTTACCGACTAACCAAACACGAAAATGTGTATGACTTCCCACGCCAAATACAAAATCAGGCGCTTGTTTAAATAAGGAGGTTTTTGAAGAGAAAAGTGCCTGAATTAAAGAAATAATCGGCAAATCAGTAATTAGGACCTCTTCAAAAGTTGTTTCTGGCTGTTGTCTTTGCATTGCCTGAAATAAGCCTAATGCTTGTGAGCGGTGTCCTGCCTTACCATCAGACACATAGACAATATGCATAGAAGCTCCCTAAGCCAAAAAATAAAAAAAGGCGAAACCGAAGTTCGCCTTTTTATGTTAACGGATTAACTTATTTTACGTAAGTTAACCAGTGTTCATATTTCGGGTTTTTACCTTGAACTGCATCAAAGAAAGTTTTTTGGATTTCAGTGGTAATTGGACCACGGCAACCTTCACCAATTTGACGATCATCGTACTCACGAATTGGTGTTACTTCTGCAGCAGTACCTGTAAAGAAAGCTTCATCTGCAATATAGAATTCATCACGTGTAATACGGCGCTCAACGACTTGATAGCCAAGATCTCTAGCGATCGTCATTACTGTTTGACGTGTAATACCATCAAGTGCACCACCAGCGATATCTGGAGTATGTAAAACGCCATCTTTAATCAAGAATACGTTTTCCCCTGAACCTTGGCATACATAACCTTGTGGGTCCATGAGCATTGCTTCATCGTAACCTGAGTGTGCAACTTCTTGGTGAGCAAGAATTGACAATGTGTAGTTACCAGATGCTTTTGCTTTACACATGGTCACGTTTGGATGGTGGTGAGTAAACGATGAAGTTTTAACGCGAATACCTTTTGCCATCGCTTCATCACCAAGGTAAGCACCCCACGCCCATGCTGCAACAGCGGCATGAATTGTGTTATTTGTTGCTGCAATACCAAGTTTCTCTGAACCGATCCAGATGAGTGGGCGTAAATAGCAAGAAGCTAATTTATTTTCACGAACAACATCGATTTGTGCTTGTTCAAGCGCTGCTTGATCATACGGCACTTTCATTTGATAAATTTTTGCTGAATTTAACAAACGTTTTGTGTGGTCTTGAAGACGGAAAATGGCAGTACCTTTAGGAGTTTCATAAGCACGAACACCCTCAAATACGCCCATACTGTAGTGTAAAGTATGGGTTAAAACGTGAATCTTTGCATCACGCCAATCAATTAATTGTCCATCTTGCCAAATAAAACCATCACGATCAGCCAAATTCATGGAACACTCCAAATTGTTATAAAATCATTCACTATCCAACTCAACCGAAGCGGTTGGGTCTATTAATCTTTGCCATAAATTGCAAACGACCGCACGGGTACTACGCCAGTCCGCTGCGCTTACTTGCATGGATTGATTTGCAAGGGCTAAACGGTGGCTTTCGGCACGTTCACTAAGATAGGCTCGAATTAATGCTGTGGCATCTTCACTGGATAAGCAGTCTGCTTTAGCAGCATCTTCTAATATTCTTACATTATCAGAATAATGGGCGAGATCGGGTTTCGTCCCGCTCCATGCAAGTACAGCATACTGTGCCATAAATTCGATATCTACGATACCACCTGCGTCCTGTTTTAAATGAAAAATACCATGTTTTTTTTGTTCAGAAGACGAACCTAGGTGGTCTTTCATTTTCTGACGCATTTTCAACACTTCTTCACGAACATAAGCCTCATCTCTAGATTGAGTCAATATCTCGCGGCGAAATATTTCAAATTTCTGGCAAAGTGCCTCATCACCAGCAATAGAACGTGCACGAACCAATGCCTGATGCTCCCAAAGCCATGCACTTTTCAACTGATAGTGTTCATAAGCCTTAAGACTGGTCACCAATAAACCAGCCTCACCTGAAGGTCTTAACCGTGTATCAATTTCATAGACACGACCATCGAGTGTTTGCGTAGTCATGAGTGACATAAACTTTTGAGCAACACGCATCGCAAACTCAAAGCCACTAATAGACTTGGTTCCATCTGTATCAGCTTGTTCATCTAGATAGTGAATAAAGACAAGGTCTAAGTCAGAACCATAGCCCAACTCAATACCACCCACTTTGCCATAACCAATGACAGCAAAAGCTTTATAGTCGAGTGAGCAGCGTTTTCCATCAACATCGCACGGGTAACCATGACGTTTTGCTACTGTCTGATAAGCCAAATTCAGTGTTGCATTCACACTAACTTCAGCAATATCAGTTAATGCATCAGATACCTTCATAAGAGGACTTTCAGCTAGCACATCACTTGCAGCAACAGTCAATACATTGCTTTTTTTAAAGAGGCGAAGTGCTCGCATTTGGTCTTCAACCTGATCAATCTCAATACGAAGTAACTGCTGACGTAATGAGTCTTCTAAGTCCTTACGTTTTGGTAGCTCAAAGTCCATCGACAAAAACTCATCCAGCAGTACCGGATATTGAGTTAACTCTTCACAAATCCACGGGCTTACAGTCGCCATTTTTACTAAGCGTTGTAAAGCCCCTTTACTTTCAATCAGCATCACCAAGTACACGGTTCGACGCATAACCGATTCAATAAGCGGCATTAAACGTAATAATGCAGTTTGTGGGTGTTCTGACTGTAATATCGCTTCAATTAAATGAGGCCAAAACGTTTTTAAACGTTGCACAGCATTTGAAGGAAGTTTTTTGAGTGCATGCCCATGCCAAAACTCATGAATCAGATTTTTCGCATTGTCATCTAGTACTTCATCTAGCTGCTGCTCTAACTGCCCATAATTCTCTGTTGCTGCATTAGAGCTGGTATCTTCAATGAGTTGCTTAAATTGAACTTTGACTTTTTGACGTTTCTCATTAAGAACATCAATAAAATCATTCCAGCTTGCGAAACCCAAAGTATCGATAATGCGTTGTCTTAGGTCTAATTCTTCTGGCAATAACTGGGTTTGCTGATCGTTAAGAGCTTGAATTGCATGTTCAACACGGCGTAAGAACAGATAAGCATCTTCAAGCTCTAATACGGCCTGTTTTTCTAACAAGCCTGCCTCACCAATATGCTCAAGACTGACTAAACATTGACGGTCTTGCAGCTCACGTTTAGAACCGCCGTAAATAAGCTGGAACACCTGCACAATAAACTCAATTTCGCGAATACCGCCTGCTCCGAGTTTAATATCATCCTCAATATGACGACGCAGAACTTCGCGTTCAATCATCGCTTTCATATCACGCATGGCAGCAAACGCCGTGTAATCGACATAACGGCGGAATACAAAAGGACGAGTCATTTCTAACAAGTCCTGTCCTTCTTTACCACCGGTTACTACACGCGCTTTAATCCATGCATAACGTTCCCATTCACGGCCATGCTGGCTTAAATATTTTTCCAAAGCTGCATGACTAATCGCTAATGCCGAGCCATCTCCCCAAGGGCGCAAGCGCATATCGACTCGAAACACAAAACCATCAGCAGTAATGTGCTCAAGTAAATAAATGAGTTTTTGTCCCCACAAAATACAGAACTGCTGTACATCAATACATTTGCGGCCATTGGTTTCGCCTTGCTCATCAAAGGCAAAAATTAAATCGATATCACTCGATAAGTTAAGCTCTTGAGCACCAAGTTTACCCATGGCAACCACAATCAAGTCTTGGACTTTGCCAGAATAACTTAACGGTTCCCCATGTTTCGCCACAAGTGCTACACGCGCAAAATCCTTTGCTGCACAAATACTGGCATCGGCAAAATCAGAAAGTTCGCGAGTAAGTGTAACAACATCGGTAAGCTGATTGGCATCCTGCCAGATCCAGCGGAACATTAATCGACTACGTAAAATGCGCAATCCACGCATCCAAAACGTTTCATCACCAATCCCATCTAATGTGGTTTGTACACATTGGTAAATCTGTTCTGTCGAGAGCGGTGCAGTAAATTGATCTATTTGATAATCTTGTTCTAAAACAGCTTGATGCAAGCCTAAAACTTGTTCTGCGTACTGACTCGCACGCAATGTTTTTTGTAACTGCTCCGCATTCATATAAAAAGCTCTTTTCCTCGTACTCTCTTTTTAGTTATAGCAGTTCGAGTAGTGCCAGGAAAAGGGATTAGACTAATTTTGCCTCCGATGAAGAATGATGTTCGGTAAGCGCCTCATGACTTTCTTGGGCCGAAGGTAGTAAAACTTTAAAAGTTGTTCCAACTCCTTTTTGGGAATTTACACTAATTTTTCCCTGATTAATCTCGACAAAACGCTTGCAAAGACTCAGACCTAAACCCGCACCTTTTTCCCCTGCAGTGCCTTTAAAGCTAGCGGTAATACGTGGATGGAACAAGTTTGCCATTTGTTGCTCGGTCATGCCCAGACCTGTGTCTCGAACAGTAATTTCTACATTTGCATCCGCTTGTCGAGCTTCAATAAAAACTTTCCCCGATCCATCAACGTCGGTAAATTTCAGCGCATTTGATACTAAGTTTTGAATTACAGAGGTCATCATGTTGATATCGGCATAGATTTTTAGATCTTCCGGAACATCATTCACCAGTTCAATATTTTTCTTTAAAGCTAAGGTATGCAGTACATCACAAACGATATTGCTGACTTGTCTAAGCTTAAAGTTAATTGGGTGATAAACAAAACGCCCGCCCTCTGCCATCGCCCATGTCAGCAAACTTTCAAGTAAGTTATAGGTCGATTGTGAGGTGTCATATAAATAATCTGCAATATTTTGAATACTCGATTCATCTAAAGTTTCACGCTCTTTGGCGAGTACCTCAGAGAATCCAAGCAATCCATGAAAAGGCGCACGCAAGTCATGCGAAATAATTGAGAAGAATTTTGTTTTACTTGAATTAATCGCAACTTGTTGTTCATAGAGTTCGTTTAACTCTTCATAGTTAAACTTCAACTCAACCTGCTGCATAAAAGTAGAACAATAATCGAGCAACAATTGAATATCATCATCTTCAAATGTTGCTGCATCATCATCAAAAAACACAGCAAAACCCATTGAGGTTTTATCGGGGTGTAAAAGATGTACAGCCAGTGCCCTGCTGCACTCAATATTTAATTCTTTTAAATAATTGATTAAGTTTTGATATGAAGGATGTAAATGATTAATAAACTGTTGCTTTGCAAAGCACTGTTTTAAATGTTTCGAAGGCTTAAAAGAGATTGCCGTCATACCTTCAGGGCAACGGTGCCAAAAGTAAGGTTCCTGATTAAAAGTCAATAAGGCTTTTTTACAATTCAAAAGACGAAGACTAAATCGGAAAAATTGCTCGATATAGTTCTGCTCGGCATTTAATCCAAGCAACAAAGATATTCTACAAGCACTTAACTGCTCAACCTGATTTAGTTCTAAACGTTGGAATGTCATTGCCCGCCTCACAGATTTTGTCGTTTTTGGTCGGAACCGCTCTCAAGAAATGTACTTATAATCATTATGATCTACTACAAACTTTAACACAGTACATTAAAAGAGCAACGTTCTTTTCAAAATAGAAATGTGAAGTTTCAATTAAAGGTTTTCAGATACATAAAGTGGGTATGCTTTAGAAAAATACAACAAATGTTTGAAGGTGAAGAGTTGAAAGATGTGGGAAATGCGAGTTTATAAAGCGGCTTTAAGAGTACTATTTGAATAAGAGCTTAGGGGGCTAGACCGAGCAAGGTTAACATACCTATGAGCACGCAGTGAAAACGGTGGATATAAAGCCCTCTCATACGATCTCTTCTATAAAAAGGCATAATGAGCTATTCAAGCGAAAAATATGGTTTTTTAGCAGAGGTTTGTCTGCTGGATGTTCATGGCTAAACGCCAATCTCGTTCCGCATATAGATGGTAAATTTCGAACGGCTTAGATACTATTAATTATCAACCACTTTCTAATATACAAATTAATTAACAAAATATGGAACTTACGACTTCTTTAGATATTATTAAAAGCCAATTAGGCCCAGATGTTGCCAATAGTATTGCTCTTATAGTATCTATTATTGTTATATATGGTTTTCTAGTAAAAACAGGAATTATTGAACATATATCATTAATTGCATCTTATAAACAGAGAAAAAAAGACAAACTAATAGCGAATATAGATAAACTAATATCCGAATCAAAACTCGATGATAAAACTAAGGTTGATATCGAATATCACCAGAATGTACTTTATTTGCAAAAAGAATTAGGTATTGAAGAAAAAAATTTAGATAAACTTAAATATTTAAATGGAATTATTGAAAGAGATAAAGGCACTGATACATATGAGCGATGTAAAGATGTATTTACATTCAATAAAGACACTCAAAAATTAGCATTCAAAGATGGAGTAAATCCTGAGAATGCCGACAGAAATAGCCATATTGGTATTATTTTATATTTTATAATCATTGTACTTTCGTTCGTAGCAATGTTTTTTATTAATGATGCGTTTAAAGATAGCATTACCACTAAAAAAGATCTTTTATATTTAATAATTTTTTCTACATCAGTCTTACTAATCGGAGTTTATATTGCATTTAAAGTATTAACTTACTCTATGAAATTAAAATATGCCAAATGGTTATTAGAAATGGATCGTATTGATTGAATAATTAGTTATAACCTATTCAAGATTACAATATAATTTAATTTTATTAAAAATTCTAAATTTCTTTAATTTTCTCGACGGAGTGTATTGAGATCGTTTACTATAAACAGTACACTCTACGTCCGTTGCACTGGGGAAAGTGTATATTGAATTTCTATATTCAATCACTTACTTTACAATTTTAAAACTAATAAGATATATTCTTTATGCAAATAAATTTTCTTTGTTTTCATACTTGTAAGAATGAAAACTCGAAAGAATATATTCTTCAAAATGCACCATTTCACAGTGATCCAACTGCAACTCAATGGTTAGGTCAGGGTTACTATTTATGGACGGATTCAGACTACTTTGCTCATGAATGGGGGAAGTATCCTCCAAGAAATGGTAAATATGCCATTACAAAATTTGATTTTGTTCTGGATAATGATGAAGTATTCTTAGATTTAGTTGGAAATGTTGAAGATCAATTAGCTTTTAGAGATTTAGTAGCTATATACAGAGATGGTTTACAAAGCGTAATTGATAAATGTAGTGATGTTGATAAACAGAAAACAGCACGTAAGAAACTTTCTGAATTATGCGTTTCTACAGTTATTAATTTCTTTTTGAGTAAAAGAAAATTTCCATATATAGCTGTGAAAGCACAGGATATTGATTCAAGAGAAACTGATAAATTACGATTTGTTTTGAGTGGAAAGGGTAACAATTCTTCACTGTTTTACCCTACAAGACAGCAAATTGTAGTGTACGAAGATGGTAAAACTGTATTGAAAAATAAAGTTCTTCACCATATTCAATAGCAATTAGTCTACTTAAAATAGGTGACTTATGAAAAAGCATCATATAGATATGCTAGAAGCTGCAAAAAATCTTCTTGCAAATATGAGTTCAGATGAATTACTTGATGAATTCTTAGAGCTTCAAGAAAATTCTTGCGGACCAACTGTACATGATTTTTTTCAATCTTTAATGTTATCTACAAATGATCTTTATGGTTTTAAACCAATAAAAAATGATAAAGATTTTTATGATGATATGTATAAGTTGGACCTTTCTGAATGGTCAATTCGTTGTATATTAAGATATAGTGCAGATTTCAATATTAAATCTGCTAATGACGAAAAATATCATCTTCATCCTCAAGAAATGAAAAAGAATAATTCTTTTCTTGATGAGGACTTTGATTTTGCTTTAGCGTCTTAAGAGCTCAAATATGAATATAAGTCTTGTTTCCACAAAAGCTCTAAAAATTGATTTAGAACCTCTACTTGAAGAGGATATTGTGGATTTGGATGAGGAGTTTGATTTCCGCTTCGATTATTCTGCACACCGTCCAGATAGAGTAGATGTAAAAAATTCTTTTGCTATTGCATTTAAAGCATTACTTCAGGCTCCTAAAGATTCTGTACAATGTAGTATAGTTTTTTTAGCCCAATTCCATACCGATACAGATTTTGAAGATGATTTTTTAGAAACTCATTTTGCTTTAATTAATGCACCAGCAATCGGTTATCCTTTTTTGAGAGCGTTTATTGCAAATATCTTTGTTAATGCCGGATATGAACCATTAATGCTTCCAACTATTAATTTTGTGAATTTATATAAAAATAAAATTAAAGATTCTGATTCAAGAGATTAAAAAAACCCACTTCGGTGGGTTTTTTATCACATTTTAGATGGAGACAGGATTAACTTCTCCAAAGGATTTGAATCCTACTATTTTGTCACCAGCCCACTCATTAACAGTATTTTCAATACGGTTCTGTTCAGGAATAATTTCATTAAACCAATAAGCTTCTCTTGCATCCTTAATTGATCCAAACCCACCAGCATTCGATGGAATGATTCCTAGCAGCTGTGGTGGTGTTCTAAAAGCCACCAAAATATCATCACGAGTAATAGATTTGATATTCAAAAACTCGTCCTTTGCAGCAAGTTCACTAATTGGAATGAGTTGAAGCCCATCTTTTTTCCACCTAGTGCATGAAGAAGTAATTTTTTAAAGTTCCCAGGTCCACGTGGTTATATTTCATTGCTTAATTTTACATAACAACGTTCCCAACTTTTCATGAAATATCCCCCTATTTAAACTATTTACCTTATGAATTAGCTTTTCCACTATCAGGCGTTTTTACATTTTTAACAGCTTTAATAAAATCGGTATTAGCTTTAATATTCTCATGCATCAAGTTTTCACCACCTGTATAACTTTCATGATGTATGCCATTGCCAAAATATTTATAAGCTAGGTCAAAGCGAATCTTTTCTTTCATTTCGTCTGGCATTCCTTCCATATAACGTGGTAATGCATCTAACTCTTTAGCTGTACGATAAGCTTCATCTGCCAAACGACGGTTCATAAAAGAACGTTTTAAAAGGAAAGCAGCTAATGTGGTAGATAAAATTAATAAAGATATTTTTTGGATATAAAAAATAGTTGAGTGATTTTCATAAAATTGTTCAGCTAACTTAAACTTAAAAATAGTCGTATTAATTTCAATATACCAACCGAAGAAATATAAGAATAAAAGTGCTAATGAGAAGTAAAATGCAATTTCATATCTCTTCGCGAGCATTTTAAACTTCTCAGAATCATCGGCAAAGATTTCATGTACCTTTTTATTTTTTAAATCATCATTTATTATATCGACTTGTTCAATTTTATGAGCTAGTTCATTATGATTCGTCTTAAGTTCATTTATTATTTTTTCTGCATCATCTTTATACAATTGAAATTGTTGAACTAAGTCAACTTTATTTATATAAGCTTTCATATCAGTGATATTTGAATCAATGATATCGATTGATATTGACCATAATTTTTCATCAAATTTATTATCTTTAATAAGATTTTCTAAATCTAAAACAACCTCATAAATTTTTTTAGATTTTCTTATAATAAAATTTAAAGAAGGCAAATCAATATCATTTAGATCAATTAACCTTTCAATTATAATTTTAATATCAGATTGGAAATAATTATTTAAATCCTTAAAGTTTTTTATATCCTTATCTGTAAGAGCCTTTTTTATTATATTAAAATAATCAGTTAATTGTTCAAAAAGGGACTGAATTTCTCTTTTATTGTCTTTTAAAAGGGCAATAGCGTTATTTTTAATTTCAGTTAAATCGTTTACAGGAACTGTCACAATATCCCCTAATAAAAATTATTTTATAAAGTCTTGACGCGTAATAGTATCTAAGCTTTTCTAAACTTTCTACAATAAAAATCAGCCCAACAAAAAAACCCCTAAGCCGTTAACTTAGGGGTTTTCGTAGAATCTTACGATTCTGAATATGGTCCCGAGGGTCGGACTCGAACCGACACGTCATCTCTGACAGCGGATTTTGAGTCCGCCGCGTCTACCAATTTCACCACCTCGGGAGAGGAAGTATGTTTGTGTTGCGTATATTAGCGCGTTTGTAAAACTTGTCAAATCCTAAGTGAATATTATTGTTCACTTTTAGATCATTTAAACATTTTTCATGATTTCGGCTAGAAGCACAGCCATACAAAAGTGAAAAAGTTTATACTAGGCGCAATTTTTGCGGTGTTTTTTCTCAAATATGCAACTGTCTGACTTTTCCTTTGAATTACCTGATGAACTTATTGCCCGTTATCCTCTTGAATCACGTAGTGCTTCACGGTTGTTGCACTTAGACTCAAAAAGTCAATATCACGATCACATGTTCACAGACATTATCGATCTGTTCGAAGAAGGTGATTTGTTAGTGCTTAATGACACCAAGGTCATGAAAGCTCGACTTAAAGGAAAACGCTCTACAGGTGGTGCGATTGAGATTCTGGTTGAGCGCATCCTGAACCACACCACAGCGTATTGTCATATTAAATCAAGCAACTCGCCTAAAGCAGGTGCCGAGCTTTTTGTCGGTGCAGATAATATTCCTGTGATTGTACGTGGTCGTCATGAAAACTTATTTGTGGTTGAGTTTTCACAGCCGATCTTGCCTGTACTTGAGCAATATGGTCAGTTACCTATTCCGCCTTACTTCAATCGTGAAGCAGAGGAAATTGATACGGAACGCTATCAAACGGTTTTCCATAATCCTGAAAAAATTGCCAGTGTTGCCGCTCCTACTGCAAGCCTGCACTTTGATGAAGAGTTATTAGCAAAGTTAGAGCAAAAAAATGTTCAAAAATCTTTTGTGACTTTACACGTCGGTGCTGGCACCTTCATGCCTGTTCGTACTGATGACATTACCAATCATGTCATGCACAGTGAATGGTGTGATGTACCTCAAGAAACTATTGATTTAATTTTGGCGACTAAAGCACGCGGCAATAAAGTGATTGCTGTGGGTACAACCGCGACACGTGCTTTAGAAAGTGCAGCTCAAGCGCATGGCGGTAAAATTGCAGCTTGGACTGGCGACACGCAAATCTTTATCTATCCAGGTTATGAGTTCTGCATCGTAGACCGTTTAATTACCAACTTTCATTTACCAGAATCTACCCTGCTTATGTTGGTATCAGCACTATCAAATCGAGACAACATTTTGGCTGCCTATAAACATGCAGTTAAAGACCGCTATCGTTTCTTTAGCTATGGCGATGCAATGCTGATTGATAAACTTGAAGTTTAAAAATTAAAATTCTGATCGATATTGTTAATCATCTATACACATTCTCTATGAAAGAACGTAAATATTTAGCAATATCGATTAGCTTTACCAAGCCGATTATAATTTTTACCAGCCTAAATTTTAGATATTTCCTTCTTTAAAATATCTATGCCATAAAATCTATCCTTAGTTTCTCCCACCTTTTTATATAACGGCTACATTTAGTAGTAGAACTACGTCGCAGAATCAAGGAAAATAGCCCTCTTTTTAGCAGCGAACTGTTTCTTCGCCTCTGCTCGTGTTCAGGATTTTTAGATGAAGTTTGAAAAATTAGGTCAGTCGGGGCGCGCCCGTCGTGGTCGTTTAACTTTAGAACATGGTGTTGTTGAAACACCTGTTTTTATGCCAGTGGGGACTTACGGCACAGTCAAAGGTATGTTACCTCGTGACATCGAAGACATTCAGGCACAAATTATTTTAGGAAATACCTTCCATTTATATTTGCGACCGGGTCTCGAAGTAATTAAAGAGCACGGTGGTTTGCATGACTTTATTAAATGGAATAAGCCAATTTTAACTGACTCTGGCGGTTTCCAGGTTTTTAGTCTTGGCGCAATGCGCAAAATCAAAGAGGAAGGCGTTACTTTCCGCTCACCGATTGATGGTTCAAAAGTATTTTTATCACCTGAAATTTCTATGGAAATTCAGCAGGTTTTGAACTCTGACATCGTGATGATTTTTGATGAGTGTACACCTTACCCTGCAACCCATGAAGAAGCACAAAAATCATTGCAGCTTTCTTTACGCTGGGCAAAACGTTGTAAAACCCATCACCATGATGAGCTCAAAAATCACAATGCGTTATTTGGCATTATTCAAGGCGGCATGTATGAAGACTTACGCGATGAGTCTTTAAATGGCCTTTTAGAAATCGGTTTTGATGGTTATGCCATTGGTGGTTTATCTGTAGGTGAACCTAAAGAAGAGATGATCAAAGTTTTAGATTATCTGCCGAATAAAATGCCACATGATAAACCGCGTTATTTGATGGGCGTTGGTAAACCAGAAGATATCGTTGAAGCGGTGCGCCGTGGTGTCGATATGTTTGACTGTGTAATGCCGACTCGTAATGCTCGAAACGGTCATTATTTTGTCACGGATGGTCTGGTACGTATTCGTAATAGTAAATATCGTCATGACCAAAGTCCGCTCGATCCACATTGCGATTGCTACACTTGTAAGAACTTTACCCGTGCTTATCTATTCCATCTTGAAAAATGTGGAGAAATGTTAGCGTCTATGCTCGGTACTATTCACAACTTACGTTATTACCAACGTTTGACTGAAGGTATGCGTGATGCATTAGACAATGGCACATTTGATGAATTTGTTCAGGACTTTTATGCCCGTCGTGGTTTAGAAGTTCCACCATGTCCTGTTGATGAATAAGCCAGATTTGCGCTCAACCTCAAGACAAGGTAAATTGCAAAACGAATTAGGATTATGTCAGTTATCTGACTCATATTTTTAACTTTAGGAAATCAAAATGAGCTTTTTAATTTCTGCTGCTCATGCAGCACCGGCAGCTGGCCCAACTAATGGTATTTTGCCAAACATCTTGATGATTGTCGTATTCGTTGCAATCTTTTATTTCTTAATTTGGCGCCCTCAAGCAAAACGTGCTAAAGAACACCGTTCTTTAATCGAGAGCTTAGGTGTAGGTAGTGAAGTTGTTTTCGCTGGTGGTTTAATGGGCAAAGTAACCAAAATTGAAGGTGACTATGCAGTTGTTGAACTTAGCCGTGGTGTAGAAGTAAAAATTCAGCGTGCCAGCGTAATTTCAGTATTACCTGAAGGCACTCTAAATAACCTTTAATCATAAAACAGTCGTGCTTTAGCACGGCTTTTTCATTTAAGAAGAAAGCGAATGCGTTACCCTGCATGGAAATATTTACTGATTCTGGTTGTTCTGGTAATCAGTACATTATACGCACTGCCAAGTCTATATCCGGATGAGCCCGCTGTTCAAATTTCCGGTGCCAAAGCTGGTACCCAAATTGATCAAAGTGTGGTGAAAAAAGCAGAGCAAATTTTAAAAACAGCTAATATTGCAAGTCATGACAATACTTTTACAAATAATGCTGCCCTATTGCGTGTCAGTTCATCTGAAGCACAGTTAAAGGCAAAAGAAGTATTACGTCGTGACTTAGGTGATGAATATGTTGTCGCCCTAAACCTTGCACCAACCACACCGGAATGGCTGCAAAAGATTGGGGCAAAACCAATGAAACTTGGTTTGGACTTACGTGGTGGTGTCCACTTCTTGCTTGAAGTAGATATGGACAAAGCCGTTGCCCAACGTATGGAAACCTCTGCCACCGATTTGCGTCGTCAGTTCCGTGAAAACAAGATCAAATTTAACAGTCTTGCATTAACGAATAATGTGATCACTGTTCAATTTGCTGACAATGCTGACCGTGATGCAGCAATGGATTTTTTACGTCGTAATGGGAATGAATATACCCAACAGGCATTAGCAAGCTCTACAGGTTCTACTTTAAAGCTTACTTATACTGATGTACGTCGCCAAGAAATTCAGTCATATGCGGTAAATCAGAACTTAACAACATTACGTAATCGTATTAACGAACTTGGTGTTGCAGAAGCATTGGTACAAAGTCAGGGTAGCAACCGTATTGTTGTTGAATTACCGGGTGTACAAGATACTGCTGAAGCTAAACGTGTTTTAGGACGTACTGCGAACCTCGAATTCCGTTTAGTTTCTGACTCAAATGATCAATATATTGATCCATATACGGGTAAATATAATGGTCAACCTTTACCTCCGGGTACAGAAGTTTTTGCTTATGAGTCTTTAGATAGCGGCCGTCAACTCTTGTTGCAACGTAACCGAATCTTGACTGGTGAGCGTGTTCAAAATGCAAGCTCTGGCTTTAGCCAGGACTCTGGCGGTGCCGAGGTAAATATTACGCTCGACAGTGCTGGCGGTAAGCTAATGTCTGATGCAACCCGTAATGCTGTTGGTAAACGCATGGCGGTATTGTTCATCGAGAACAAGCAAAAAATTAACTATGTAACAGATCCAAAAACTGGTGCACAAACAGAAGTTCGTACGCCATACACTGAATCTGTAGTCATTAACGCAGCAACAGTTCAGGCTGTTTTAGGTTCGACTTTCCGTATTACAGGCTTAAGTTCTCCTCAAGAAGCATCTGAACTTGCATTAATGCTTCGTGCTGGTGCTTTGGCTGCGCCAATGTACTTTGTTGAAGAGCGTGTAGTTGGTCCAAGCCTTGGTCAAGAAAATATTGATAAAGGTGTATTATCTACTCAAATCGGCTTCTTGCTCGTTGCAATCTGGATGGTAGTATTCTTCCGTCTATTCGGTTTAATCGCGAACTTTGCGCTTGTATTTAACTTGGCAATGATTTTAACCGTCATGTCATGGATTGGAGCTTCTCTCACCTTACCGGGTATTGCGGGTATCGTTATTACCATTGGTATGGCGGTCGATGCCAACGTATTGATATGTGAGCGTATTCGAGAAGAAATGCTCTGGGGGGCCTCACCCAAACAGGCCATTGTGGCCGGTTATGATCGAGCCTATAACACCATTTTTGACTCGAACTTAACCACGTTCCTCGTTGCATTCATCCTGTTTGCAATTGGTACAGGCCCAATCAAAGGTTTCGCCGTAACATTAATGATCGGTATTATTTGTTCAATGTTTACTGCAATTACAGTAACTCGTGCAATCGTACAAATCATTTATGGCAAACGCCGTAACTTGAAAAAGTTGAGCATTTAAGGAGATCGATGATGACTAAAGTGACTCAACAAGATTCAAAACAATATGGTCGTCCGGATGATTCGAAAATCATCCCGTTCATGAAGATTGCCAAACCTGCGGCAATCTTCTCGATCCTTATTACTTTAGCGAGTATTTTCTTTATTGCGACTAAAGGTCTTAACTTAGGTTTGGACTTTACAGGTGGTGTTTCAGCTGAGCTTAACTATGCTCAACCAGCCAATCAGTCAGAAGTTATTCAGGCGCTCGATAAAGCTGGTTTTAAAGATGCTGTAGTACAAACCTTAGGTAGTAATAAAGACTTACTTGTGCGTATGCCAGTACAAGAAGTTAAGGTTGAAGATCTTAATAACGCAATAACTAAGGCTGTACAATTACCGAATAATGCTGCCGAAGTTCATAAAGTGGACTCTGTAGGTGGTCAAGTTGGTAATGAACTCTATGTTCGTTCTGCTGGTGCGGTTGCACTTGCACTTATCTTAATGTTGATCTACGTGACCATTCGCTTTGAGTTTAAACTCGCGATGGGTGCCGTAATGTCTTTATTCCACGACATCATCATTATCATTGGTGCTTTTGCATTATTCCAATGGCCATTTGACCTTACAGTTTTAGCTGCGGTACTTGCTGTTATTGGTTTCTCGCTTAACGATAACATTGTAGTGTCAGACCGTATTCGTGAAAATTTCCGTAAGATTCGCGGTGCGACTCCTCGTGAAATCGTCGATATTGCGTTAACTGAGACTTTACGTCGTACCATTCATACCTCGATGACATTATTACTTGTTGTACTTGCGATGATGTTCTTAGGTGGTGATGGTCTACACTGGTTCTCTGTGGCAATGTTTGTTGGTGTATTTGTCGGTACTTATTCTTCGATTTATATCGGTACTGCATTTGCATTATGGCGTGGTCTTAACCGTCAAGACTTCATTGTTCAGGTTAAACCTGAATTTGAGGATGAAATTCCTTAAGTTGTCTAAACCAAGACATATAAAAAACCGCGATTTATTCGCGGTTTTTTTATTTAAAATATATTATTTACGGCGTAGAGCATCCGAAATTGCTTCAACTAATTGTTGAGAAATTTCTTGTTTAGAGGCTTTCTCTAATTCACGCTTTTTCATGTGGTAGCTTTCAGCAAAGAAAACTGTCATCGCATTCTCATCAGAAGCAAAACCAATATCTGCACGTGATACATCGTTGCACGCAATCATATCTAGTTTTTTAGCCACTAGTTTTCCTGCCGCATATTCTTCAACATTTTGCGTTTCGGCTGCAAAGCCCACCATAAATGGACGTTTTTCCTGACCTGCAATTGTTGCCACAATATCTGGATTTTTTACAAGGGAAACATTCAGCTCATCCCCTGCTTTCTTAATTTTGTGCTCAGCAACTTCTGCTACGCGATAGTCTGCGACTGCGGCAGTTGCAATAAAAATATCACAGCCTGTTTCTAGTGAATCCATACTGACATCAAGCATTTGTCGTGCTGAGGCAACATTTACACGTTGAACACCATTTGGTGTATCTAAACTCACAGGCCCAGCAATTAGAGTCACTTGCGCACCAGCAGCATAACAAGCAGCGGCTAAAGCGAAGCCCATTTTGCCAGTACTATGGTTTGAGATATAACGAACAGGGTCAATCGCTTCACGTGTCGGTCCAGCAGTAATAACCACTCGCTTACCTGCTAACAAACCAAATTTTTCAGCGATGGCACGTTGAGCTTGATGGAAATAACCAGCGACTTGGCGAGCAATTTCTTCTGGCTCTGGCATACGGCCTAAACCGACATCACCACACGCCTGCTCACCCGCATCCGGCATGATCACATGTACGCCATCTTCAACCAGAGTTTGTAAATTTCGCTGAGTTGCTTTAGCAGCCCACATTTGCTGGTTCATGGCTGGAGCTACCCAGACAGGAGATTTTGTTGCCAAAAACACAGTACTGAGTAAGTCATCTGCTAAACCATTCGCAAATTTAGCCAATGTGTCACAGCTTGCAGGTGCGACCAGTAACAAATCAGCCCAACGCGCTAATTCAATATGTCCCATACCAGCTTCAGCCGCAGGGTCTAGAAGTTCAGTATGAACAGGATTACCAGAAAGAGCCTGAAAAGTTAGTGGTGTAATAAATGCCTGAGCACCATGTGTCATCACCACACGCACGTCAAAGCCATAATCTTTGAGACGGCGGACTAAGATGGCACTTTTATAGGCAGCAATTCCGCCAGTAACAGCTAAAACAATGTTTTTATGAGGAATAACACTTAGATCAAAGCTCACGAACAGGATACCTTTCTGTTGCAGTGGCGCTCACAATAGCATTAAATACGCGCAGACCCAAGATTGATTGGGCAAACAAAATAAAATTTTAAGCGAATTATGCTGGGGAATATGAATACTTCTATTAAAAATTGGCCTGAACAAGAACGGCCAAGAGAACGGTTATTGCAACAAGGTCCACAAAGTCTATCCGATGCAGAGCTACTGGCGATTTTTCTTCGCTCAGGTTCACGGCAACATTCAGCAGTCGAGTTATCACGTTTACTCATTCAGCACTTTGGTAGCCTTAATGCAGTTTTTGATGCGCCATTAAGTGAGTTAACTCAATTTAATGGGATTGGAGCAACGAAATATTCACAATTACTGGCAGTCAAAGAACTAGGACGGCGTTATCTCGATCATCACTTTCAGACAACTCACCTCAGCCTCCATTCTTCTAACTTAGTTTTGGATTATCTGCGTTACGAATTAAAGGGCGAAAAACAAGAAGTCTTTGCGGTCTTATGTCTAGATCCTGAACTAAGAAAGATACATTTTAAAAAGCTATTCTTTGGTTCAGTTCAGCATTGTTCGGTTTCAGTCAATCAAACACTACGCTATGCCTTACAGCAACATGCTTGTCAGCTCGTTATTGCACACAATCATCCATTTGGTTCAGCACAACCATCTTCCGAAGATATTGCCTTAACTCAGCAACTTGAACAAGCTTGTCAGCTTGTCGAAATTCGTTTGCTTGACCATTTTATTATCTCACCAGAAGGGAGCTTTTCCTTTGCTGAACAACAACTGCTCAACCCAGCAACAATATCAGTTCAATGATATTGACAAAGTACCACTAAGCCTAGAAGATCAAAACAAAAATAGCGACGTTTAAAATAAAATGATTGTTCGGGAACAGCCTAGTATTTTCAAAGTTTTATTCTCTTGGCGAGGCACAATTTTACCCAAAATTTTACCTTCCCTAGGCGTTGTGATGCTGATCTCGGCAATCATTGGTGGAGTAGAATATATCAATCTTTATCGCTTTCCAGAGATCCCTTTGGTTGGCTTTACACTTATTGGTGTTGTACTTTCTATTTTTCTAGGATTTAAAAATACTGCGTGTTATGACCGTTGGTGGGAGGCCCGAAAATTATGGGGCGTTTTGATTGCAACGTCACGCCATTTTGACCGTGACTGCCGTATTTTAACTCAAGCTCGCCGTGAGCGCGTTATTCAACATGTGATCGTTTTTGCTAATGTATTGCGTGATCGTTTACGCCGTCAGACAGCGAACCCAACTGAATTAATACGAACCAGTGGTATGAGTCAGCAAGCACTAACTCAACTCTACCAACAAAATAATGCCCCTCAGTACACGCTCAGTCTCATTCACTGGGAATTGTTGCAGGCACTTAAAGAAGGTGAAATTTCAGACATTATTTATGCACAAATGAATAAAAATGTTGCCGACTTAAGTGTTGTACAGACTGGCTGTGACCGAATTGCCAATACACCCATTCCATTTGCTTATTCAGTTTTACTCAACCGCACAGTCTATTTTTTCTGTTTTATGTTGCCATTTAGTCTAGGTTCATTGCTTGGATTAGCAACTCCTTTACTCGTCGGAATTTTGGCATACACTTTTTTAGGTCTGGATGCACTAAGCTCTGAAATTGAAGAGCCTTTTGGTACTCAAAGTAATGATTTACCGTTAGATGCTATGGTACGTAGTATCGAGATTGAACTTTTAGGGACGCTCGGTAAACCCACTCCACCGCCCATTCAAGCTCAAGATAACAACTTACTGTAAAAAGTTTAACGAAAACGCTCCCAAATCCCTTGCTGCTTATCAT
This sequence comes from Acinetobacter pittii, assembly GCF_034067285.1. NCBI lineage: Bacteria > Pseudomonadati > Pseudomonadota > Gammaproteobacteria > Moraxellales > Moraxellaceae > Acinetobacter > Acinetobacter pittii. The sequence continues at coordinate 530,652 of NZ_CP139286.1, read as the reverse complement.
TGGGTTTAGGTGTATTTCCGAGTTTAATCCAGGGCATATTTTCACCATGAAAATCACTGCCAATTGAAACTGCCAACTGATATTGTTCAATCATGCGGTCAATCATTTGGCGAGTAGATAGAGGTTCCATAGGTGGAGGTAACTCAATTGCATCTCCACCTGAAGTTGCAAACAATTCAATTAAATAGCGAACGTTAGTTGCAGATAAATCATAACGGGTCGGGTGAGCTAATATGGCAAACCCTTTACTTTGATGAATCACATCAATTGTTTCTTTTAATCCTAAGCCTTCAAACTTTACAAAAGCACGCTTTCCTTCCTTTAAGAAACGGTCAAATGCTTGTTGAGGTCGAGCCACGACATTTTTCTCGACCAATGTTTTAGCAATGTGTGTTCTTGTTACTCTGTCAGCCTGATGTTCTACTTTGGCAAGAACATCATCATAAATCTGAAAACCAATACATTTTTCTAGCAGTTCACAAATCACTTTAGCTCTTTGCGCCCTAACTCTTTTTTGTTGTTCTAATGCTTCTAAAATTGGGGCTTCGTCTTGCATGTTTAAAGCAACAATATGCACACCATAACTCTTTTTAGTGGTTGGGCGTGACCACTGGCTTGAAATCTCTGCACCAGAAATGATTTCTAAATCATGTTCTTGCGCAGCAATTTTAGCACGCTGTAACCCATCCATTGTATCGTGGTCAGTTAAAGCCAAAGTGTGCAAGTTCACATCAATAGCAGCTTGCACCAGTAATTCCGGAGACAAAGTTCCATCAGAAATATTGCTATGTGTATGTAAATCTATGCCTTGCATCTTTTATACTATGCCATTCACCAAACCTGATCAGATACTCTAACATGAAAGCACTTCTGGACTTTGTTCCATTAATTATTTTCTTCTATTTATATAAAACAGTTGATCCAACCGACACACAACATCCTTTACTTAAACTGATCGGGTCTGCTGGCGGTGTCGATAATAATAATATTCTTGTAGCGACGACTGGCTTAATTATTTCGATGCTTGTGGTATATGGTGCTCTGTTTATTTTCCAAAAATTCCGTCTAGACAAACAACAATGGTTTGTATTGTTCATGACTGTCATTTTCGGTGGCATCACGCTCATGTTAAGTGACGATTTTTATATTCGTCTTAAAGCTGCAATTTTAAATTTAGTTTTCGCTGGCGCATTCTTGGTTTCACCTTGGTTTGGTAAAGACCGTAAGCCACTCATACAACGCTTATTTGACCCTATTTTAGATTTGAGTGAAAAAGGTTGGAAAAATCTCAATTTTGCTTGGGCAGCGATGTTTGTTGTGATGTCTTGTCTGCATGTATTCTTCGCATTTTTATTTCACGGTGGAAAATATTGGGGTGAATTCACTGCATTTGGTGACATGATTGTGATGTTTTCATTTATCATTATTCAGTTCATTATTTTACGTAAACATTTTAAGTCACCAGATGCTTAAAATACTTCCTGATTGTTTATAGAGAAAGATTACATGCCTTTTTTTGTACTAAGCTGTACCGATAACGAAGGAACTTTAGAAAAACGCTTAGCAGTACGTCCTCAGCATATCGAACGTTTACAAAAACTCGATGATGAAGGCCGCCTTGTTACAGCGGGTGCTATGCCAAAAGATCCTAATGATCCGCAAGCAGGTTTCTATGGCAGCACCATGATTGTTGAATTTGACAGTCGCGAAGCATTAGATGAATGGTTAAAAGAAGAGCCATTTGTTAAAGAAGGCATTTATGCTCATGTTGATGTAAAACCGTTTAATAAAGCATTTCCAAAAGGGTAACCGCATGCAGCTTGCAATCAAAAGCTTTCTTGGCTTGTGTTTGATATGTTCAACTGCCGGAGCAGTTGAACCTGCTGCGACACCAGCAACGCCTTCTCCAAGTGCGCCTTCAACTCAGGCCACTAAACTAGCTGCGACAACCACTAAACCACTGACAGCAGAGCAACTTGCAAAGAACAAGCAACAGCAAGATGCAAAAATTAAAGCTTTAGTTCAAGATCAGGCATCTCGCTTAAAACAGTTAGAACATGCCAACCTTGAGGCACTAGCTCAGAACCAAGAGTTACAGCTCAAAAATGATAACCTCTCTGTTCAGGTTCAAGTCTTACAAAGCGAACGCAGCGCTCAAATGTTTTTATATGGTGCTGTGACCTTAGCGGGTGGCGTATTGCTAGGTTTCTTTATTGCTAGTTATATTCATACAAAACGTCGACGCCAGTGGTAATTCCAAGCGATCTATTAAACCCAATGAACGTATCAAATCGTATCCAAACAGCAGAACTGGACTGGGAAGTCATCGATGGTATCGAGATTCCCATTTCCAAACAATTTGGTGATGTCTACTTCTCTAAAGATAATGGCCTACTGGAAACAAGACATGTTTTTCTCAATGGTAACGACTTATCAGAACGATTAGCCAATTTAAAAGATTTTGAATATTTCAGTGTAGGAGAAACCGGTTTTGGTACAGGTTTAAATATTCTTGCACTCTGGCAACTTTGGCAGCAAGTCCGTCCCGACAATCAAAGCCATTTACATGCAATTAGCGTTGAAAAGTTTCCATTAAGTAAAGCTGATCTTATTCGCGCTTTAAATGTCTGGGATGAGCTTAAACCACTTGCAGAACAGTTAATTGAACAATATCCCCTGCCTATTGCTGGATGTCATCGCTTAACTTTCCCTAAAGAACGTTTTAGCATCGATTTATGGCTTGGAGATGCGCAAGAGATTTTCCCAAGCATGGCTAAAACTAAAGCTGTGAATGCATGGTTTTTAGATGGCTTTGCACCTTCGTGTAATCCAGACATGTGGGAAAAAAACGTTTTAAACAATATTGTCCGTCTTTCTGACTATGGCACTACATTTGCCTCTTTTAGTGTCGCTGGTATTTTAAAACGGGGATTAAAAGCACACGGTATCGATATTTCTCGTCCACGTGGTTTTGGACATAAACGAGAAATGCTTAAAGCGGTCTGGAAACTGCCTGAAATTGATGATGAGTTATTATCATTGGCGCAAACCTCATTTGGTACAGAGCAACAGCATATTGCGATTGTAGGGGCTGGTGTAGCTGGTTTAACCACGGCGTGGGCATTTGCAGCACGTGGGCATCAAGTGACCTTATATGAGCAAACAGAAGCATTATCTGGCGCTTCTGGAAATCCTTTAGCCTTACTTAATCCAAAACTATGTCCAATTGAACAAAGTCATGAACATCTCATGACCTTAAGTTGGCAACATGCTTTAAATTTTTATAAAAATTTCAAAGCATTCCGTACACTGCAAATACAGCAAATTGCATTGAAAAATGCAGATGAACTTCTTGATCTGGTAAATCAATATCCAGCTCAGGTAATTACCCACCCTGTGAACTCACTTGAAACTGCATATTCAAGTATTTTACTTAACGAGGCAGGTTCCGTTTCACCACATCAATTACGTGATGAAATTTTGCAACATCCATCTATCGATCTCAAAATTGCCCATGTTACAGCACTTGTTTCTTCTGAAAATAAAATTCAATTGCAAACTGACAAAGAAATTATTGCAGAAGTAGATCATGTCGTCGTGTGCTGTGCGCGAGAAAGTGCGGCTTTATTTGAAAGCTATCCACAGTTAAAACCAATACGTGGACAAGTGAGCTGGGTTGATAATACGTTTGCTCCCCTGCCGTTAAATAAAGCCTATAGCTATGGCGGCTATTGCATGCAACTTGATGCCTCGCAAATGATTTTAGGTGCGTCTTTCTATCCAAATCGTGAGGATCAAGATGTACTTACCGAAGACCATGTGCATAACTTTGAATTAATCCACAGTATATTCCCTGAATATGCAGAAAAGCTCCCATCACCTTCGACATGGCAAGGCCGTGCATCGATACGGGCACAAAGTTTGGATTATTTTCCTCTGGTTGGAAAAATGCTTGAGAATAGCCGAATTGCTACTTTTGCTGGACTTGGCTCTAAAGGTTTCCTTTTTGCCCCGCTATGCAGTGAAATCTTAGTGGCTCAAATACTAGGAGAAGCTTGTCCAGTGCCGGACCGCCTATTACAAAAATTGAATCCTCAACGGTTCCAAAAGAAAGTCAAACCTAAAAAGCCTTATTTTAAGCCGCAATAATTTACTTCAATAAAAAAGCACCCGAAGGTGCTTTTTTTTATGCGCCCTGCTCTAGGGGCAAGCCAGCATCACGAGCTGCACGTGTCCCGCCCATCAGCACGACATATTCACGCGAGGCATCCAATCCTTCTAGTTTCTCAGCTGCACGAGGAGCTTTGCTACCACCACCACATAAAATATAAATCGGCTGACCCGCAGAGACCTGGTTTAAAATATCAGCATTCAAATCATTAATTGGGCGATTTACCGCACCTTTAACATGCCCTTCTGCATAAGCATTAGTATCACGGACATCCCAGATAACAGCATTTTCTGGGAATTCAAATGTTGTAATTTCTTGTTTACGGATCATTGTGCACTCCTTTGATGTAAACAACACTTGGCAAATGAAGAAAACCCTCTTAGCATCTCAAATATTCTTTCACTTTGTAAAGGTCTAAACTATGCCTTCTTTCGATATTGTCTCTGAATTAGAGTTATTTGAAGTTAATCATGCTGTACAAAACACACAAAAAGAGATTGCAACACGCTTTGACTTCCGTGGTCACGATGTTTCTATCGAATTAAATGAAAAAAATAAAGAGATTAAAATCAGTACCGAAAGTGATTTCCAGTGTGAACAAGTTTATAACATGTTGGAAAATCATTTTTATAAACGTAAAATTGATGTGCAAGCACTTGACCCACAAAAAGCCGCTGCTTCAGGCAAAAATTTTGTACAAGTCATTAAACTTAAAGACGGTCTTGACTCTGATACTGCAAAAAAAATTAATAAAGCCATTAAAGAAAGTGGCGTTAAGGTGCAATCTTCTATTCAAGGCGACAAAATTCGTGTGACTGATAAAAAGCGTGACACTTTACAACAAGTCATGACTTTTTTACGTGAACAACAATTCGGTGTGCCATTACAATTTAATAACTTCAAAGATTAATATCTTATCGGCCATTTAAAGCTAAGGTAATTCCATGTCTCAATCCAACCGTCTATCAAAACTGGTAAAAGCAACTTCAAAATTCCCAAAAGGTATTCGGAGTACGCTTTGGAGCAAGGCGTTTGGTCGTATCGTGCCAATGGTGGGTACAGCAAATATCCGCTATCTGGAAGTAGACTCAAACCACGTTATTGTCCGTTTAGATAACCAAAAAAATATGCAGAACCATATTAAAGGAGTTCATGCTGCGGCTATGGCTCTTTTAGCAGAAACTGCTACAGGCTTTCTAACCGGTTTACATATTCCTGATAATCGAATTTTATTAATCAAATCGTTACATGTAGATTATTTAAAAGTGGTTGAAGGCGGTTTGACTGCTACAGCAACGTTATCTGCTGAACAACAAAAGTTTATTGCAGATAACGAGAAAGGTGAACTTGTGATCCCAGTTACTGTAATTGATGATGCAGGTAACGAACCAATTCAATGTCAAATGCTGTGGGCATGGTTGCCTAAACGTAAGAAATAAAGATAGAAAAAAGCCCAAATTCATATTTGGGCTTTTTTATTATGGTTCTTGAGAGGCAAGAAACTTCTGTTTGGCTTCTTCAGGTATTTGACGCTTATTCCCTTTTACATCTACTGCTACAAAAGTAAAGACTCCTTCAGTAATACGTATTGGCTCACGAGAGTCATCATGACTGTCCCAAACTTCAATTTGCATCTGAATAGAAGTATTTCCAACTTTTAAGATTTTGGTATAGCAGCTAAGGACAAAGCCAACTTTTACCGGAACCAAAAAGGTCATTTGATTAATGGAAATCGTAGCACAGCGACCACGACTGAAACGTTCTGCGTGAATTGCTCCAGCCAAGTCCATTTGTGACACAATCCATCCACCAAATACATCACCACTCCAGTTTGTATCTGCTGGCATGGCAATCGTTTGTAAGGACAAAATTCCTTCTGGTTTGGTATAAGCTTCTGACACCTTAGCTCCTGAAATTCGTTTGAAGTTGTTGATCGAGCCACTGCTGTAATTCAGGCGCACGTAATGCACCGCTAATACGCGCGACCTCTGTCGTTTTATTCATTAAGACAAGGGTTGGAATACTTCTCACGTGAAACGCTTGGCTTAAGCGAGGAGATTCTTCGGTATCAATCTTGGCAAAGATAACGCCTGGATTTTGTTTTGCGACCTGCGCAAAATGTGGAGCCATCATTTTACAGGGTCCGCACCATTCTGCCCATAAATCTATAAGAATAGGTAGATCACTATTCGTGATGTAGTTACTAAAATTTTGCTCATTTAGTTCAATAGGTGCAAGCGGTATTAATGGCTGATGACATTGCCCACAGCTTGGTTGCTCGGGAAGTTTATCTTCCGGAACGCGGTTTTTAGCACCACACGATGCACATACAATAATCATTTACATCACTCCTATATGCTGATGTAAAAATTCTAATTGGGTTATCACTGCTTTTTCAAACCATGAACCGTGATAGATATCAAAATGTTTCATATCCCACTCATGATAACTCACGAAAGGCGCAATATTTGTCGCAGCTTCACGGCTTGACTCAATAGGAATAAGCGAATCTTTTTGAGCAGCAATAAATAAAACAGGAATATTAATTTGGCGCACAACTTGGATTGGACGGTATCGCATCAGATTAAAAAAGACACGTGCCGGGACTTCCCCACTCCAGTAGTAATCAGGATTCACAATCGATAGATAGCCATAATAACTATCTGCCGTAGGCATAAAGCATAAATTATGTTGATCAACTACAGGTAATCTTTTGGGATTAAGTCCCATTTTTGATCCCATATAATCCTGACTTGATAACTTCAATGCTTGAGGATAGCGCTGCAATGGATAAAGCTTGGCCGTTTCGGCTCCATCTACATAAGGAATTTGTACTAAAATTGCCTGAATATTCTTTAACTCTGACGCTAAACTTAGCGCATATCCCCCACTTAAAGAAGTTCCCCACAGTACAATTCTTCGGTTATCTACAAGTTTGCAATTCGAAGCATATTGAATAACTGTTTTCCAATCTTCTAACTGGGAATTGATCGAGACCATTTCTCTCGGCTTGCCGGTACTCCCGCCCCAATATCGATAATCAAACAAAATAACAGCGTAACCTGCTTGCGCAAATCGCTGGGCATACTGAATAAGTTTGAATTGACGCAATCCGGCAAAACCATGCGCCATAATAATTACTGCAGATTTCTTATTTGTTTTTGGAATATAAAAATCAGCTGCGATCACTTCCTGATCACATGGAACATATAAAGGCTCAACCGTATAAGCGTGCATATGTGCTCCGTGGCATTATAGTCGAAGTAATGAATTTACAAAAAACATCCTGATTGCCTTTTAAAAATCTATAGCTGTTCTATGACATAAGTTTTATCTATGTAGGAACAACGTTTTAGTGTCTTGTATCTCAGGTTAAGCTTAATGCTATGATACAGCATAAGAGGTTTTGTTAAATTTTGGAGTGACGAAATGTCAGATAATGTTGGTTTCGCAGGTCAAATTGGCCCAGAACATGTTGGCCAAGTTGTAGAAAAAGGATTCAAATCTATTATTAATAACCGACCAGATATGGAAGGCGGTCCAGAACAACCTACAAGTGCTCAAATTGAAGAAGCAGCCCGTCAAGTCGGTTTAGACTACGTTTATCAACCTGTTGTAGCTGGACAAATCACAGAACTCGATGTACGTACTTTTGCTAATCATTACAATGAATTACCAAAACCTATACTTATGTTCTGTCGTACAGGAAACCGTTCAAACAACCTATATCAATTAGCAAAACAAATGGATTTGTTAGACGACTAAGTTTAAGAAACTTTTACTCTTTAAAACCCTATTTCTTTATAAAGTAGGGTTTTTAGATAAATTATTTTGCATATTTCTGCACGAACTCAACAGAACTAGAAATAATATTAATTTAGAGTACTTAAATCTTTTGATTCATTGATTAATTTTCTATGAATAAATTTATATTCATTCTTTTAAGCTGTTTAATCGTTACCGCATGTTCTTCAATGCAAGTAAAACCTACAGTTGGAGTAACGATGGGTACACACCTTTAAAAAAAAGAAGCAGCTTATATGCTGCTTCTTTTTATATTAATTACCATTTGTACAATTTGGATCTATTCCATATGGGCTTAATATATTCGGAGCAATACGATCACTAACAGTGACATCCTTTTTCAAGTAATCTAAAGTAAGAGATGTAGACCCTTTAATCAAACTTCCCGAAACTGTAGATTTAGCCGTTAGCTGAACAGTTAACCAAGACGCATAAATTTTAGGATATTGAATCTTAAGATCAAAGCGTCCATTCCCATCCGTTGTGTATTTATTATTGGTTGCAGCGGTACCTGCACTATTAATATACGATACAACCTGAACTGTTGAATTTTCTTTAAGCGGCTTTAATTGATTAATGACCTCTCCATTAGTATTTACAGCTTGAACTGGTGCCGTACATGCTGACCTAATAATTGATAGATATTCATCTGGTTTGTCATCAGCTGGAGTAGAGGTGTCAACAAAATCAAATACTCCTTTATAGTAGGCAAGAGCATTAACCCCCATAACTACATCTTGATTTGGTATCGGCTTACCATCCACATCCGTTACTTGTACTGAGATATTTTTATAGTAATAGACGCCATCAGTTGTATCTTCCATAGTTGTAGGATTATACGCTACAAGAATTGCACCTACTGCTACTGGCACATCAGAATTAACCACATCAAGTTTATAAGTATAAATTTTTGTTGATTGACCAAAGTTAGCTTCTAAAACAAGATCATCTGACACAAATTTTGTAGCGCTATATGATGAAGCTCTTTGATTTTCATTAAAAGATAAAGTATAGGTGATCTGACCATTGGCACCAGTTTGCGTTGCATTGGGTGTAAATTTGACACCGTTTGAGACTGAATTTCTAACTTTAAGCGTAATTGCCTGATTCGCCAAAGTTGAACCATTTGCATCTACAGCTGTTAATGTAACTGTTGTTTGATCGCCTCTAACATTTAAAGAAGTCTTAGTAGCGTCAAACAATACGATACTAGTGGTATCAGCCTCGACAGTACCGTTGCTGCCTGTCACTGTTACCATCTGTTCTTGAGTAAGCGTACCATTATTTGTAGATGCAATTAATTTAAAACCATTTTTCACCAATTCACTTATTGAACCTGATGTTTTTGGAGTCTTTATAATGTATACAGCATTACCTGCTGCATCTGTAATTTGAGATGATACCCCTTCTATAGATACATTATTTGTTGGATCAACTAATGCCAAAGTAACATTAGCGCCAGCAACACCACCTTTATTTTTGTCTAAAGCCCTAACAGTAACTGTTAAAGTATCATTCGTCGCTGCAACTGATAATTTATCTAATTCTATCTTTAAAGCAGTAGCAGCAGCTTGCTGCGATCCACTATTATTACTTCCAGATGAGTTATTATTTGATGAACCATTTTGATAATAACCATCACCGCCTCCCCCACCACAACTTGCTAACATAATTGATATAGCAATAGCCGACAACTTCAAGGCAAGTTGTTTTTTATACATACTTTTCATTTCCCCAATCTTTCCTAAAGGTATAAGATTTATTAATTATTTATATTATTAGTGTAATCATATTCACTATACTCTGTAAACATAAATTACCTTATGTTTTATTATGTAACTTATAGAATGAAAAATTCAGATATTGGGATTTATAATGTTCGATATTATTATTATTGGCGCAGGCACTGCTGGTATTAGTGCCTATAAAGAAGCCGTTAAACATACCAATAATATTTTAATTATAAATGATGGTCCATGGGATACCACTTGTGCTCGTGTAGGCTGCATGCCAAGTAAAGTCCTCATCTCTACAGCGAACCGTATGTTTGACATTCAAAATGCTCAAGAAGTTGCTTTGGATGTATCTGCAAAAATTAATACAAATCAAGTGATGCAGCATGTACAAACTTTACGTGACCGATTTACACAAGCCACTTTAAAAGATGTAGAACAATGGCCAACTGAGCACAAAATTTCTGGCAAAGCACATTTTATTGATGCACAAACTATAGAAGTTAATAGGCAACAGTTCCAAGCAAAAAGTTTTATTTTAGCTGTCGGTTCAACTCCTAATTATGATAAAAATTGGAAAGAGGAACTTGGTAATCGACTTATAACTACAGACCAAATATTTGAGTTAAAAACACTGCCTAAATCTATTGCTGTCATTGGCAGTGGTGTGATTGCCCTTGAAATTGCTCAAGCAATGCATCGTTTAGGCGTAGAAACTACAATCTTCGCTCGCAGTAAACGAATTGGAGTACTTACTAGTGCTAGGCTTCAACAACTTGCACAAAAAGAACTAGGCAAAGAGTTAAAAATTCTATTCGAAACTCTGCCAAATGAAGTTAAATGCAGTGATGAAAACGCTTTATTAACTTACCAACTTGATGAAGAACAGAAGACTCTCAAAGTTGAATATGTTTTAGCGGCAACAGGCCGTACAAGTTTACTTGATACTTTAAAACTAGAAAATATAGATAACTCTTTTAAAGATATTAAGTTATTACCTATAAATGCAAAAACTAAGCAATTAGAAGCATATCCAATTTTTGTTGTTGGTGACGCTTACACCTCAACGCCCCTACAACATGAGGCAGCACAAGAAGGTAAAAAAGTTGTTTATAACTGTTTGAATTATCCACAAGTTAACTCAGTTAAGACACTTACCCCACTAGGCATTGTATTTAGTCATCCTGAAATGGCGATTGTAGGGCAAAGTTATAAGCAGCTAAAAGACGAAGGCATAGACTTTATTACAGGCGAAGCCTCTTATGAACGACAAGGAAGAGCTATAGTTCTTGGAAAAAATAAAGGAGCTATTGAAGTATATATAGAACGGGAAAGCCAAAAGCTTCTCGGTGCTGAGCTATTTACAGAAGCAACTGAACATATGGCTCATTTATTAAGTTGGATAATCGGTGAAGAATTAACACTAAGTGATATTTTAGAAAAACCTTTCTATCATCCGACTTTAGAAGAAGGCCTTCGAACTGCCTTAAAACATGCGCGTAGACAGTTGAAATAATCAATTTTAGAAGAGCCCTTTATTAATAAAAGTTAGCTCTTCTCTATTTCTTCTTATTAATTACCCTTTCTAGTTATAGTTTTTATTGAATTTAAAGATTTAAATCCATAAATCTAATTTAGATTTTTAATATCTTATAGGCATAAAAAAACACCCCTGACCATTGAGTCGGGGGTGTTTAGAATAATGAGCTGGCGATGACTTACTCTCACATGGGTAACCCCACACTACCATCAGCGCTAAGAGGTTTCACTTCTGAGTTCGGGAAGGGATCAGGTGGTTCACTCTTGCTATGGTCGCCAGCACAACTGGTATGGATACTTGCTTCGTTTTATTCACATGGTGATACGTTGCGTTTTCCAAATCTTTACAGACGGGCTGATTGAATCTGACTTTATCTGTTCATTTTAGCTAAGCGTTTAACTAAATCAAGTTGCTTTGCATGTTTATGAATCGATTGATGCTTCATATACAACTGCTTGGGTGTTGTATAGTCAAGCCTCACGAGCAATTAGTATTGGTCAGCTTCACATATCACTATGCTTCCACATCCAACCTATCAACGTCCTAGTCTCGAACGGCTCTTTAGAGGAATAAATTCCTAGGGAAATCTTATCTTGAGGTAGGCTTCCCGCTTAGATGCTTTCAGCGGTTATCCCTTCCGAACATAGCTACCCGGCGATGCGACTGGCGTCACAACCGGTACACCAGAGGTTCGTCCACTCTGGTCCTCTCGTACTAGGAGCAGATCCTCTCAAATTTCCAGCGCCCACGGTAGATAGGGACCGAACTGTCTCACGACGTTCTAAACCCAGCTCGCGTACCTCTTTAAATGGCGAACAGCCATACCCTTGGGACCTGCTTCAGCCCCAGGATGAGATGAGCCGACATCGAGGTGCCAAACACCGCCGTCGATATGAACTCTTGGGCGGTATCAGCCTGTTATCCCCAGAGTACCTTTTATCCGTTGAGCGATGGCCCTTCCATACAGAACCACCGGATCACTAAGACCTACTTTCGTACCTGCTCGACTTGTGGGTCTCGCAGTTAAGCGCGCTTTTGCCTTTATACTCTACGCGTGATTTCCGACCACGCTGAGCGCACCTTCGTACTCCTCCGTTACTCTTTAGGAGGAGACCGCCCCAGTCAAACTACCCACCAGACACGGTCCTCGTCCCGGATAACGGGACAGAGTTAGAACCTCAACATTACCAGGGTGGTATTTCAAGGACGGCTCCATTGGAACTAGCGTTCCAACTTCAAAGCCTCCCACCTATCCTACACAAGTAAGGTCAAAGTTCAGTGTCAAGCTGCAGTAAAGGTTCACGGGGTCTTTCCGTCTAGCCGCGGGTACACTGCATCTTCACAGCGATTTCGATTTCACTGAGCCTCTGCTGGAGACAGCGCCGCCATCATTATGCCATTCGTGCAGGTCGGAACTTACCCGACAAGGAATTTCGCTACCTTAGGACCGTTATAGTTACGGCCGCCGTTTACTGGGGCTTCGATCAAGAGCTTCGCTTACGCTAACCCCATCAATTAACCTTCCAGCACCGGGCAGGCATCACACCCTATACGTCCACTTTCGTGTTTGCAGAGTGCTATGTTTTTAATAAACAGTTGCAGCGGCCTGGTTTCTGCGGCTGTCGTCAGCTCAGGAAGCAAGTTCCATCACCAACAACAGCGTACCTTCTCCCGAAGTTACGGTACCATTTTGCCTAGTTCCTTCAGCAGAGTTCTCTCAAGCGCCTTGGTCTACTCGACCTGACCACCTGTGTCGGTTTCGGGTACGATTCCTGTGTAACTGAAGCTTAGAGACTTTTCCTGGAAGCATGGTATCAGCCACTTCGCTGTACAAGTACAGCTTGCTATCGGATCTCAGTATAGAGTACCCCGGATTTGCCTAAGATACATACCTACATCCTTCCACCTGGACAACCAACGCCAGGCTGACTTAACCTTCTCCGTCCTCTCATCGCATTACACAGAAGTATTGGAATATTAACCAATTTCCCATCGACTACGCCTTTCGGCCTCGCCTTAGGGGTCGACTCACCCAGCCCCGATTAACGTTGGACTGGAACCCTTGGTCTTTCGGCGAACGGGTTTTTCACCCGTTTTGTCGTTACTCACGTCAGCATTCGCACTTCTGATACCTCCAGCATACTTCTCAATACACCTTCATCGGCTTACAGAACGCTCCCCTACCACTTGACTAATGTCAAATCCGCAGCTTCGGCACATAGTTTTAGCCCCGTTACATCTTCCGCGCAGGCCGACTCGACTAGTGAGCTATTACGCTTTCTTTAAAGGGTGGCTGCTTCTAAGCCAACCTCCTAGCTGTCTATGCCTTCCCACATCGTTTCCCACTTAACTATGATTTTGGGGCCTTAGCTGGCGGTCTGGATTGTTTTCCTCTTGACTACGGACGTTAGCACCCGCAGTCTGTCTCCCGGATAGTACTCATAGGTATTCGGAGTTTGCATCGGTTTGGTAAGTCGGGATGACCCCCTAGCCGAAACAGTGCTCTACCCCCTATGGTATTCGTCCGAGGCGCTACCTAAATAGCTTTCGGGGAGAACCAGCTATCACCAGGCTTGATTAGCCTTTCACCCCTATCCACAAGTCATCCCCTGGCTTTTCAACGACAGTGGGTTCGGTCCTCCAGTTAGTGTTACCCAACCTTCAACCTGCTCATGGATAGATCGCCTGGTTTCGGGTCTATACCCAGCAACTAAACGCCCTATTAAGACTCGGTTTCCCTACGGCTCCCCTATACGGTTAACCTTGCTACTGAATATAAGTCGCTGACCCATTATACAAAAGGTACGCAGTCACACCACGAAGGTGCTCCCACTGCTTGTATGCATGCGGTTTCAGGATCTATTTCACTCCCCTCACAGGGGTTCTTTTCGCCTTTCCCTCACGGTACTGGTTCACTATCGGTCAGTCAGGAGTATTTAGCCTTGGAGGATGGTCCCCCCATATTCAGACAAGGTTTCACGTGCCTCGCCCTACTCGTCATCATTATGTGTGCCCTTTCGTGTACGGGAATATCACCCTCTACGTTCGCACTTCCCAGAGCGTTCCACTAAAACACACATAACTTAATGGGCTGATCCCCGTTCGCTCGCCGCTACTGAGGGAATCTCAATTGATTTCTTTTCCTAAGGGTACTGAGATGTTTCACTTCCCCTCGTTCGCCTTGCAACACTATGTATTCATGTTGCAATACCTACCTTAAAGTAGGTGGGTTTCCCCATTCAGAAATCTCCGGATCAAAGGATATTTGCCGCCTCCCCGGAGCTTATCGCAGGCTATTACGTCTTTCATCGCCTCTGACTGCCAAGGCATCCACCACATGCACTTAATTACTTGACTATACAACCCCAAACAGTCGTCAACACCTACAAGTGAGTGTTGTCCGTGCGATTCTTCATCGCTACTATCTGTTGTCTGTGTACTTAAACACTGTACAGCTTCAATCTAAATTCATATACCAAAACGCTTGATTCAGTTAATTTGCTAGTTCTCAATTCATTCAGATTAATTGCTTAATCTAAACTCTTGAGTGAACAATTTATTTCAGACTCAATTTTGCCAATCTGTTAATGAATAAACATGCCTTCGTCAGGTCATGCTTAATACCGTGATATTTAAATCACAGAAGTTAATAAACCAAGATCATATAATCTCTATTTACTAATTTCTGTAATCCGAACTTCTCTTAAGTTCTGGTGGAGACTAGGAGAGTCGAACTCCTGACCTCCTGCGTGCAAAGCAGGCGCTCTACCAACTAAGCTAAGTCCCCAGCTTACATCATCAGTCATGTATCTTTTATCTATAACTTTAACCAGTCAAAGTCATGGTGGGTCTGACAAGACTTGAACTTGTGACCCCACGCTTATCAAGCGTGTGCTCTAACCAACTGAGCTACAGACCCTCAGATACATCTATGAAGAACAACTTGTTGTGGATTCTTACCAATCGTCAATCTTTCGTTAAGGAGGTGATCCAGCCGCAGGTTCCCCTACGGCTACCTTGTTACGACTTCACCCCAGTCATCGGCCACACCGTGGTAACCGCCCTCTTTGCAGTTAGGCTAGCTACTTCTGGTGCAACAAACTCCCATGGTGTGACGGGCGGTGTGTACAAGGCCCGGGAACGTATTCACCGCGGCATTCTGATCCGCGATTACTAGCGATTCCGACTTCATGGAGTCGAGTTGCAGACTCCAATCCGGACTACGATCGGCTTTTTGAGATTAGCATCCTATCGCTAGGTAGCAACCCTTTGTACCGACCATTGTAGCACGTGTGTAGCCCTGGCCGTAAGGGCCATGATGACTTGACGTCGTCCCCGCCTTCCTCCAGTTTGTCACTGGCAGTATCCTTAAAGTTCCCGACATTACTCGCTGGCAAATAAGGAAAAGGGTTGCGCTCGTTGCGGGACTTAACCCAACATCTCACGACACGAGCTGACGACAGCCATGCAGCACCTGTATGTAAGTTCCCGAAGGCACCAATCCATCTCTGGAAAGTTCTTACTATGTCAAGGCCAGGTAAGGTTCTTCGCGTTGCATCGAATTAAACCACATGCTCCACCGCTTGTGCGGGCCCCCGTCAATTCATTTGAGTTTTAGTCTTGCGACCGTACTCCCCAGGCGGTCTACTTATCGCGTTAGCTGCGCCACTAAAGCCTCAAAGGCCCCAACGGCTAGTAGACATCGTTTACGGCATGGACTACCAGGGTATCTAATCCTGTTTGCTCCCCATGCTTTCGCACCTCAGCGTCAGTGTTAGGCCAGATGGCTGCCTTCGCCATCGGTATTCCTCCAGATCTCTACGCATTTCACCGCTACACCTGGAATTCTACCATCCTCTCCCACACTCTAGCTAACCAGTATCGAATGCAATTCCCAAGTTAAGCTCGGGGATTTCACATTTGACTTAATTAGCCGCCTACGCGCGCTTTACGCCCAGTAAATCCGATTAACGCTTGCACCCTCTGTATTACCGCGGCTGCTGGCACAGAGTTAGCCGGTGCTTATTCTGCGAGTAACGTCCACTATCTGAAGGTATTAACTTCAGTAGCCTCCTCCTCGCTTAAAGTGCTTTACAACCATAAGGCCTTCTTCACACACGCGGCATGGCTGGATCAGGCTTGCGCCCATTGTCCAATATTCCCCACTGCTGCCTCCCGTAGGAGTCTGGGCCGTGTCTCAGTCCCAGTGTGGCGGATCATCCTCTCAGACCCGCTACAGATCGTCGCCTTGGTAGGCCTTTACCCCACCAACTAGCTAATCCGACTTAGGCTCATCTATTAGCGCAAGGTCCGAAGATCCCCTGCTTTCTCCCGTAGGACGTATGCGGTATTAGCATTCCTTTCGAAATGTTGTCCCCCACTAATAGGCAGATTCCTAAGCATTACTCACCCGTCCGCCGCTAAGATCAGTAGCAAGCTACCTCTCTCCGCTCGACTTGCATGTGTTAAGCCTGCCGCCAGCGTTCAATCTGAGCCATGATCAAACTCTTCAGTTAAAATCATTTTGTACCTTATTTAAAGACAAGGTACCAATTCTGGCTCATCAATTACTGACTTAAATTTCGCTCAAATAAACTTCGAGTAATTTAAACCAATCAATCAATGAAAATTATTTCGATTAATCAACCAGTAAAAATCCACACAAGTTGTTCTTCAATTCTCTTAATGATCTTCTTCCTGGTTCGTCACCAGCAAGCTAGGTCGGCTATATTACTCTTAATCTCTTAAAAGTCAACAGGTAATTTCGATATTTTTAAAACTTATCTTCAAAACCAACTTCTCATCAAATTCATCACTTAAAGCAATCAACTTAATCACAAGTAACTGTTTTTCAACAAGTTTCTATCTGCATCACCGCCGATGGATGTGCATTATAGACCATTAAAAACCCTTTGCAACCCCTTTTTTAATTTAATATTACCACTTGGCTAATTTTTAGGCTTTTTGGTCACTTTTAGATGAGATATTAAACTTTTTTTACATTATCAACTTCATGTAGAATAGATTATTCGTGTAATAGTTTGGCATTAACTCATCATGTGGCAGTTCGCTAAAAAAGTATTTGTTTGCATACTTGTAGTGCTTGCTACGAGTGCGCCTTGTTATGCCAATTCAAAACATAACTTCTATGTGCTTACTTTATCTATTCTAAGCTACAGTAAATGGGAGAATGTAAACACGCCTACTCTTTGTGTTATTGATAACCCTTCAATCACATCTACTTTTCAATCTTATATCCAGCAAATGTCTTATAATTATCGTGTTCAAACCGTAAATGCGAAAGATTTTGCTCGATCTCATTGTCAGGCTGTTTATTTTTCTACTACCTCTCCCCAGCAACAACAGAATCTTATTCAAAATTATCCTTATCACTCTTTACTTTCTTTAAGCATTAATAATCCAGAGTGCGAAATAGGAAGTATTTTTTGTTTATATAATCAGAATAATTACACCACCTTTAAAGTTAACTTAGATGCTTTAAGTCACTCCAAAGTTCATATTGATCCAAGAGTATTACTCTTGGCTAAGAATGCGGAGTAAGGATGATGATATCAAAGTTGTATCAGTCCACTTCACTGCATGCATTATTTAGAAAATCTCAATTTACTATTTTTGCTATCACCTTTTTTATTTGTTCTTTTACATTTGTATCCATTTCTGTTTTTACAATGGAAACTTATGCTAAACAAAATTTGCAATTGCTTAGCCATACGCTATTAGAGCGTATCCAGCCCGCTGTGGTGTTTAACGATAAAATTACCATAGAGCAAATTTTAAATGAGTACACGAATGACCATTCAATTCGTACTATTCATATTTATGACTCTGAACATCATTTAATTGCACAAAGTTTCAAATTATCAAGTCAAACTTCAATTTTAGAAGGATGGTTTGATCATTGGTTTCTAAATGAGCCTGTCCACCTTACAATCTATCACCATGAACAAAATGTAGGTGAACTCACACTATTTGGTAGTTCTGAGAAAATATTGCAATTCCTCAAAATGATTATGGTCGGGCTTGCGATAGCGATGTTGTTTATTGTTTGCGCTTTGTGGTGGTCAGTAAACCTAACGTATCGTCAAATTATGCAGGCTATTTATCCACTTACTAATATTGCTCAAATTGTAAGTGAACAAAAAGCTTATAATCTTCGTTTTCCTTATAATCGAATTAAAGAGTTTCAAGATTTAAATACTGTTTTTAACGAGTTACTTGAAGAAATTCAGATATGGGATAATCAGCTACAAAAGGAAAATCGTAAATTATCCTTTCAGGCTCATCACGACCAGCTTACCTTATTACCTAATAGACATTATTTTTATCAGATCCTCTTAGACATGTTTGAGGATAAGGGTTTCGACAATAAGTCTGCTTTATTATTTATAGATAACAACAACTTCAAATCTATTAATGACCAATTTGGCCATTTAGCTGGAGATGAAGTTTTAAAAGAAATGGCGAATCGACTGCAAACTCGCCTACGCCATCAAGATTTTATTGCTCGGTTAGGTGGTGACGAATTTGCTGTCATTTTGCATTCCATTAGTCATGCTGATCATTTAATATCTATTGCTGAAAATTTACTCGAAAGCTGTAAAGAACCTTTGCATCTGAATGGTCAAACGATTTACTTCAGTTTTAGTGTAGGTATTGCTTTATCACAATTTGCATCTAGCCCCGAAGATTTCATTATGCAAGCAGATCAAGCAATGTATAAGGCTAAGAATTCGGATGAACACTGGTTTATCTATAAACCTGAAAATTAAATTTAGGCTAATCTATGAATACAAGATCTTTAAAACTCTCCTTTATTGCATTGCTATGCATTACTCTTGCAGGGTGCCTGAGTTTTGGACCATTAAAATATCGTCAAGTAAAATTGCTCAAAAAAGAAGGTTTCGTTCTTACTGATGAAGGATGGACTCTAGGTTTACCAGAACGTTTGTTATTTGACTTTAATAATGCAGAGTTAAAACAAAGCCATGAAGCTGAGTTAGTGCGTCTAGCCAATCAGTTGAATAAATATGATCTGAATAAATTAAAAATTGTGGGTCACACTGATGATGTTGGTGATGCTACATATAATCAGAAGCTATCTGAAGAACGTGCACAAAGTGTGGCAAACCTTTTCTTAGCTCGTGGATTCAAAAAAGAAAATATTTACGTAATTGGTCGCGGCTCAACACAGCCTTATGTTCCAAATACAACCAATGAAAATCGTGCAATTAACCGACGTGTTGCCATTGTGGTTATTCCATAAGTAAATTTAATTCATAAAAAAGCCAATCCTACATGATTGGCTTTTTTATTTTAAATTAGCTCAATAATATCAATGGTTGGCGGCACTCTGAAACGCAAAGGAATTCCGACCATTCCGGTGCCGACTGTAACAAAGACATCCGCATGCTCATGAGAGTAAAATCCACGTTTGTGGCCTAAAATTGATACTTTTTTCATAATATAATTAGTCAACCATGGAAGTTCGACCTGCCCTCCATGCGTATGTCCAGATAACATTAATGGACGATTCGGTAATTTAGGTACCATGTCAACCGTATCTGGGTTATGAGACAAAATTAACCAAGGCTTGTCTTGGGGTAAATCTGGCATCGAACGCATATCGGTTTTTCCTGCCCAGAGATCACCAATACCAATCAAGCGAAATTCTTCAAAATCAACAATCTTGCCTTCTATATCAATGACTTCATTATAAAATAGAGCATCTTTTAATAATTGTTGAATCGGTGGGCCAGGGTATTGCTCATCATGATTTCCCGGAACCGAATATACGGGCGCCTGAATTTCTTTTAAAACACTTAACTCATCAATCAGTCTATCTTCTGGTTCATATGTCCAGTCTCCAGCAACGACGACTAAATCAGGTTGCTGTTCATTTAATTTTCTAACTATGGTTTTGAGCTGACGTTCATGCCCTGAAAATAAACCAATATGTAAATCTGCAATTAGAGCTACTTTTACGGGCTTATCAAAACTACGATCTGGATTTAGGCGATATTGATGAGTATCGACACGGACTAAATGAGGCTCGATAAATCGGGCGTAAATTAATACGCCACTTAAGAAAAAGATGAAAATACCTTGGTGAATTGAGTAGTAACCAATCCAAGCAGCATATAAATTAAAAAACCAGAGAGGAATAAGTAGATAAGAGAGGTAAAATGCGAGTAGATGTACAAAAGCTTTAAATGGATGAATGGTCTCGGTGCGAGATTGATGAATCCAAGCCTCAGAAATTCCCCATAGAGCAAGTATTGAAAAAATAAAGTAAAAACAAAAAATGATTGAATTTGGATTCCACATTACGACTCTCGACTTATCTTATATTGATTGCTAGTAATCAAATTCAATATTTATCTTTCAATATGCACGAATTATACTCTAGCTCACCTTATCGTATGTACTGATTATGGCACAATCCTTTCATTCCAAACAGCTTCAAACGAATCAACAAGCTAAAGGCTTTTTGATAAAAGCCTCTATAGTCCTATGTTCAAGTTTTGCTGTGGGTTTGACAGGTTGCAGTACTCTGCCCAAACATGGTGTTGAGCCTGTGCAATATGCAAAGGATATTGATACCTCCGAGACTTCACTTGCCAAAATTATTACCCCCTTACGCCAACAGAATCCTAAGTTAACGGGTTTCCATGTTCTAAATGATCCGTTAGAGGCCCTAGCTGCGCGACTCAGATTAATTGATAAAGCTGAAAAGACTTTAGATTTACAATATTACATTTGGGATAATGACAAAGTTGGTGCTTTAGCCTTGCACGCTATTATTCGTGCAGCTGATCGAGGTGTAAAAGTCCGACTTCTTATTGATGACAATAATGCAAAAAAAATGGAAGGGATTTTACTGGCCCTTTCTCAGCATAAAAATATTGAAGTTAAACTTTTTAATCCCTATCGTTTTCGCAAATATCGTGCGATGGATATGGTGCTTGATTTAAAACGAATTAATCGTCGTATGCACAATAAAAGTTTTATTGCTGACAATGAGGTGGCGCTTATTGGCGGACGTAATATGACTAATCAATATTACAATGTTAGCGATAGCTATCAGTTTTCTGATGTTGATGTAATGCTGGTAGGCGCTGCTGTTGATGATATCGTAAATTCATTTGATGATTACTGGAATCATGAATATGCATATTCGGTTCAAAGTATCGTAAGTCCTGAACAGCACCGTTTACGCTATGAAGGATTAAAAGAGCAGCTTGAAGCACACTACCAACAAGCTACCGTTCAAAACTTTCTAAACTTAACATCAAAGTCTCATGCATTTGATCAATGGTTAAATCGCAATATTCGATTCGACTGGGTAAAAGCAGAAGTCGTCAAAGACTCGCCCGATAAAATCAAATCAAAAGCTAAAAAAGAAGAACATCTAAATTTCCAGTTAATTAACCATTTGGAAAAACCAGAAAGTAACGTTGATTTAATCTCAGCTTATTTTATTCCTGAAAAACAAGGGGCCAAAATTTTAGGCGCGCTTGCTAAAGAGGGTGTTGAAGTTCGAGTTTTAACGAATTCTTTTAAAGCGAATGACGTTGCTGTTGTACATGCTTTTTATGGGAAATATCGTAAAGAGTTGCTTAAAAACGGCGTACAACTTTATGAATTTTTACCGACACCCGATAAAAGAGATTTAAATAAGAATACAGATGAGCTTGCCACTAAAGCTAAAGTAAATATGAAAGGATTAAGCCGCTCAAGTTTACATACTAAGCTTATGGCATTAGATGAACAGGTTTTTATTGGTTCATTTAACTTTGATCCACGCTCGGCTTATTTAAATACTGAAATTGGCGTGATTTTAGATAGCCCCTCGTTGGCTAAGACGATTCACCATACGATGAATGAAAATTTAAATAAGTATGCTTATAAATTAAAGCTCGACGCTAACAATCATATTTATTGGCAGCAAGAAACTTCGAATGGTCCTGTAATTTATAAACAGGAACCGGAGATGAAGTGGTGGCAAAAAGCAGGCATGAAGTTTCTTTCATGGCTGCCAATTGAAGGATTTATGTAATTAATTTTTTGGCTTAAGTACTTTTTGATGTAGTTGAGCCAGACCTTCTACCATTCTTTCTTGAACTTCACGCGTTAGACTTTTGACATCATGCCCTTCCACTGAAATGGGAGGCAAAGTTAACAAATGAGCGGTTACCTTCGGCATTTCAAGGACACGTTGAATATGTTCGGCAAAGGTCATATCACCAATGAATGGCGCAACCGTATCTAGCTCTCCATCGCGGTTTACATAGCAAATCAAGCATACTTGTACCGGACGCTGTGCTTCAATCGCTGCCCCCAGTAATCGTCCATGAACTTTTTTAACAGAGTGCCCATCTGTAGTCGTCGCTTCAGGGAAAAATAATACTGGGATATTCTGTTTTAAAAATTCAGTAATTTGCTCACGAATTCTGACAGAATCTCCAGATCCACGCTTAATAAATAACGTTCCGCCACCTTTGGCTAAGTTTCCAAGAATGGGCCAATTTTCAATTTCAGCTTTAGCAAGAAAGAAAACTCGCGCACCTGAACCTAAAACTGCAACATCTAACCAAGAAATATGGTTACTTACCCATAAAGCTGGTTCTCTCGGAATTGTGCCATGTACTTCTATATCTAAATTAAAAACCTGACATAAACGGCGACAAAAGTATTGGACATAACGTGTATTAACAGGATTATTAGGATCTTTATAAAGTCCATGTCGATAAACTAGGTAAAAACCCTCACTAATTGCGGCCGTGGCAGAAGTGACTTTTTTCCCATATAAACCTATTTTTGATAATTTCTTTAACGTTGAATTAAATATACTTTGCGTTTGAGCCATAAAATTTCACTAACGATTAATCTTTGTTATACCCATCTCAAGTCATTCTATACGTTTCAGAATAAACTTGCATTGACGTTAGAACACGGCAAATAAAATAAATCTGAACATTACGCTGATCTCATATCGCTAATCTAAAGGATAAGAACAAACGCTTTCCCCTTTTGCTTAAGTTTCCTCTAGAATAAAGTTTTCCCATTTTCAGGATTTATAGCCACGTGGAATATGTTGATCGGCATCAAGGCGGTGAACGCACAATCTTAGTGAGTGTTTCTGTACAATTATTAGATGACCTGGATGCCGAAGAGTTTGCTCTACTTGCACAGTCTGCGGGTGCAGATATCCTTGAACATATTAAGGTTCAGCGTAATAAGCCTAACCCTAAATTTTTTATTGGTTCAGGAAAAGTCGAAGAAATTGCAGAGCAAGTTCAGGAACTAGAAGCGAGCCTGGTTATCTTTGACCATGCATTATCACCTGCTCAAGAACGAAATTTAGAAAGAATATTAAAATGCCGCGTCATTGATCGGACCGGTTTAATTTTAGATATTTTTGCGCTGCGTGCCCGTACACATGAGGGTAAGTTGCAAGTCGAACTTGCTCAGCTTAAACATTTATCTACCCGTCTCATTCGTGGTTGGTCTGCCGACTTTGAACAGCAAAAAGGTGGTATTGGCTTACGTGGTCCCGGTGAAACACAGCTAGAGACAGATCGCCGTCTCATCCGTGTTCGTATTACTCAATTAAAAGACAAATTAGACAAAGTACATCAGACTCGTATGCAAGGGCGTGCTGCAAGACAAAAAGCAGCCATTCCAACAGTTTCCTTAGTAGGTTATACCAATGCAGGAAAATCGACTTTATTTAATATTTTAGCCAATAGTGATGTCTACGCAGCCGATCAACTGTTTGCAACACTTGATCCAACCTTACGTCGTTTAGACTGGGATGGTATCGGCACTGTTGTACTAGCGGATACCGTAGGTTTTGTACGAAACTTACAGCATGATTTGGTTGAATCATTCAAAGCAACACTTGAAGAAACACTTGAAGCTACCCTTTTACTGCATGTTATTGATAGTAATAGCCATGACATGCTCGACCAAATTGAAGCAGTTGAAGGTGTATTAAAAGAAATTGGCGCTGATGCTCCCGTACTTCGGGTATATAACAAAATCGATCTAAGTGGTGAAGAAGCCAAAATCATTTATGCTGAGCCACACGTCCCAGATCGAGTTTATGTTTCGGCTCATTCTGGCCAAGGTCTAGATTTACTTCAAAAAGCAGTACAAGAATGCTTAATGGGGCAAATTCAAAAGTTTTCTCTCGTGCTTAAACCAGCTTATGGCAAATTGCGCACTCAGCTTTATGCTTTAAATGTGATTGAGTCTGAACATTATGATGATGCAGGCTTATTACACATTGATGTAAAGATTGCACCACATAAGCTAGAAAAACTGATTCGCCAAGCAAAACTCCCCTTAGATGAGATATTGGGAGAGCATGCCAGTCAATTTAAGCGCCCTTTGGAAGAGTTTGAAATCAAGGGCGATATCAGTTAAAACTTGATAAGTAAACTTTTAGAGATAAAAAATATGGATAAGATCAAAAGTATAGACTGGACAGCATGGGTAATTACATTACTACTCATTATTGGTTTTCGTGAAGGCTCTGTCGTCGTCATGCGTGCTTTTGGTCATCCAGAATTAGGTAATCTGGTTGGGTTAATCAGCTTACTTATTATTTTACTCATTTGGAGAAAGTTTAAAAAAATTCCACTTCGAATAGTCGATACCAATAATAAAATCATGAAAGAAAGTGGTTTCGCTTTTTTGCCTATCTGTGCAGGTTCATTAATTATGCTAGTACATATGGGTAAGGAAATTCCATTATTTCTTTTGGTTTTAGTGGTCAGCACCCTTATACCTTTGTGGGTTTATGCAAGAATGGCAAAACGTTGGTTATAAGGAGAATAAGATGTTTACGATTTTATACGGATTTTTGATCACATTAATTGGTTATCTTTGTGCAAAGCCTTTAAACCGACGTTTTCCGCAAGTTCCACTTCTAGTTTTCGGCATGTTCATTGTAATTGGCTTACTTTCGGTTTTGCATGTGCCATATGAGCAGTATCGTCTTTATGTAAATGACTTATTTGGTCATCTATTAGGTTATGTCACCGTAGCCTTAGCCATTCCTTTAGCTGCAATGCGCTATGATGACCTTCCAATTAAATCGGTCATTGGTATTTTACTTTTTGCAAGTATTAGTGCCGTTGCTCTACCTATGGGTTTGGCTTACTTGTTACATATGTCTGAACCTACCATCCTTGCATTTGCAACGCGTGCAGTAACTACTCCAATTGCCCTGAATATCGCAACTTTATTACATGCTCCTGAAACACTAGTGACCCTTATTGTTATTTTGTCTGGGGTAATCGGCGCAGCATTTTCACCTTTCTTACTTAAACATATTCATGATGAGAGAGCATCAGGTTTAGCCTTAGGTTTAGCTGCACATGCAATCGGAACAGCTCAAGCTTGGCAACGCGGACCAGTTGCAGGTCGTTACGCTGCATTTGGTATGGCATTGAACGGGGTATTTACTGCAATTTGGCTACCAACACTAATGTTGTCTTTTGGAACACCATAATTAAAAAGTGGATTAAATAAACATTGAACGGTCTATCAATTCCAAATAAGATGACCTTTCAAAGTTAAAAGGATTTTTAATTATGGGGAAAATATTTATTGGAGCTCTGCTCTTATTGGGGATTAATACTGCTACATTTGCAGCAGATATTACTGGTCTCTGGCAAACAATTGATGATAAGACCGGTGCTCCCAAAGCACAGGTAGAAATACGAAAAGAAGCAAACGGGACATATGCTGGGAAAATTGTCAAACTTACGCCACGCCCAGGTTATACGCCTAAAGAAATTTGTGATAATTGCCCTGCGCCATATACCAATAAACCGATTTTAGGTCTGGATATCGCAACGGGTTTAAAACAGACAGATGGACTTAACTATACCGGTGGCAAAATTTTAGATCCGAATACTGGTAAAGTTTACGGTCTTAAGGCGAAGCTTAGTTCAACGGGCAAACGCTTACATATGCGTGGTTATCTCGGAGTTTCAGCTTTGGGACGTAATCAAATCTGGATTCGCGTAGAATAATAGTTCCCAATAAAAAAGCCGCTTATGCGGCTTTTTTATTTTTAATTCAGCTAGAAACTTCATCTTGCACTCATAGAAAAGCATTGCTTTTCTTATATTTGCACAGGATTTTCAACAGAAAAAATTTCTTTGTCTTCAAGTCGATAAGCTATTAATTTTCTACCCCAAACACAGCCACCATCGATATTCTGGATTTGCTCATTAACAGTTTTGCCCTCGAGCGCAGCCCAATGACCAAAAATAATTTGATGAGTTTGTGCGGCTTTGCTCGGGAATTCAAACCAAGGGAAATAACCTTCCGGCATTGGCGCATCCAAAGAATCTTTAAAACTAAACTCTAAAGCCCCTTCTGCATTGGTTAAACGCATGCGAGTCAAATAATTAGTAATACAACGTAAACGTGCCGAACCCGTTAGGTGATCTTCCCACAAATCTGGTTTTGAACCATACATGTCTGCCAAAAAAGCATCTAATACAGATAAATCTTCGTTTGCAAGTACAGCCTCAACCTCTTTTGCTAACGTTACAGCTTTTTGTGCATCCCAAATACAAGGTATACCAGCATGAGTAAGGATCGTATGCTCGTTTGGCAATAGACATAATGGCTGTTTACGTAGCCAGTCGATTAACTCATCACCATCAATCGCATCAATAACATCTTGAGTCCGATCTTTTGCTTTAATCTCTTTTAAACCACGTGCACCCGCAATTAAAGTCAGGTCATGGTTTCCAAGTACAGTTGCAGCAGCACCACGATCAGCAAGTTTTTTAATAAAACGTAATGCCCCTACTGAATTTTCACCACGTGCAACTAAATCCCCAGCAAACCATAAAAAGTCTTGATCTGGATCAAAACGTATTTCTTTAAGCAAGGCTTTTAGAGCTTCAAAACATCCCTGCACATCGCCAATAACATAGTTAAAACGCTTAGTCATTTACGCCACCATTTGATCGGCCAAAGCAACAAATTGAGCAAGTGTTAAAGTTTCTGGACGAGCCATCGGATCAACACCAGCCTTTTCAAAGCCATCTTCTGCGATCATACCTTTAAGACTGTTTCTTAATGTTTTACGGCGCTGAGTAAATACATGAGCGACCAGTCGAGCTAAAGCTTTTTCATCTTTTGCTGTAATTGGCTTTTGATCATAAGGAACAAGGCGGAAGACAGCGCTCGTTACTTTAGGTGGTGGGTTAAATGCACCAGCTGGTACTTCAAATAAAAATGTTGGTTGACAGTAATATTGAATCATTACCGACAGGCGGCCATATTCTTTCGTATTCGGTTCAGCAGTAATACGGTCAACCACCTCTTTTTGCAGCATAAAGTGCATATCTTTAACTTTGCTGCCAAATTCCAAGAGATGAAAAAGTAATGGGGTTGAAATGTTATAAGGTAAGTTACCGACTACACGTAATGGTCGGCCATCTTTTACCAGTTCGCTAAAGTCATATTTTAATGCATCAGCTTCTACAATCGTCAAACGTTCTGGATGTGGAACACGTTCTGGTAGACCCGCAGCTAAGTCACGGTCTAACTCCACCACTGTTAACGCATCGCACTCCCCAATTAAAGGAGAAGTTAAGGCAGCTAGACCCGGTCCAATTTCGACAATATTGTCACCCGTACGCGGACTTACAGAGCGCACAATTTTGGCAATGACTCGCTGATCATGTAAGAAGTTTTGACCAAAACGTTTACGAGCTTTATGCCCTTCATCTTTCGGGTTTAGGGCATTAATTTGATACATAGAACATTTCCAACATGAAAAATTTAGCTCGCTGCTAAAGATAAAGCTAAATCAACAGCGACATTTAAACTTGAGCTTTTTGCCAAACCAGTCCCAGCTAAAGACAACGCAGTGCCATGGTCAACCGAAGTTCGAATGAACGGCAAACCCAATGTAATATTGATGGCTTCACCAAACCCTTGTGATTTTAACACAGGTAACCCTTGATCATGGTACATGGCAAGTACAGCATCTGCATTTTTAAGATGTTCGGGGGTAAACAAGGTGTCGGCCGGTAAGCTTAAACTCATCTTCATCCCTTGCGCCCGATAACTTTCGAGTACCGGATTAATAGTCTCAATCTCTTCACGACCCAAATAGCCATCTTCACCCGCGTGGGGATTTAAACCACACACGAGTACACGTGGGTCTGTAATTTTAAATTTAGTTTTTAGGTCGTGTAGTAAAATATCAATAACCTGATGCAACCGTTCTTTGGTAATCGCATCCGCTACATCTCTTAAAGGTAAATGTGTAGTTGCTAGAGCAACACGCAAGGTTTTAGTTGCAAGCATCATGACGACACGTTCCACGCCTGCAATCTCTTGATAGTATTCAGTGTGGCCACTAAACAAAATACCAGCATCATTAATAACTGATTTTTGCACCGGTGCCGTAGCTACCCCGACACTTTTACCAGACATTGCGTAATCAGCTGAACGACGTAGTTGTTCTAATACATAAGCTGCATTTGCTGGATTTAATTGACCATCAATTACCGCAGCCTCTAAAGGTACATGCTCTATATAAAGTTCATTCAGAGAAGATGACTCAGGCTGTCCGGTATATTCTATAAATTGAATATCCACACCAAGTTTTTGGGCGCGTTGCGCTAATAAGTCTCGATCACCCAAGATCACAACTGGACGCTGATCGACCCGCGTAGCTAAACTCAAACAAATATCCGGTCCAATACCAGCCGGTTCACCGGAAGTGACATATAATGGCAGCACAATCACTCCAGACACATAACAAGAATTTGTTTGATTTTAACATATCTGACATTCATCAGTTTATGGATTAAATTATCTCGCTTAAACTGGATTTTTCTTGTGACTTTGAACAAACTCGTTTAGAATGCTCGCTCCTTTTGTTTGGACAGATTCCATAGTCCAAACCAACTATAATAGGTAGTGGTTTAATGAAAACTCTCAGCGCTAAGCCAGCTGAAGTTCAACATGACTGGTATGTTGTTGATGCTTCTGGCAAAACTTTAGGTCGCCTTGCGACTGAAATCGCTCGTCGTTTACGCGGTAAGCACAAAACTTCTTATACTCCTCACGTTGACACTGGCGATTACATCGTTGTGATTAATGCTGAACAAGTTCAAGTGACTGGTAAAAAATCACTTGATAAGAAATATTATCGCCATACTGGTTTCCCTGGTGGTATCCGTGAGACTAACTTCGAGAAGTTAATCGCTCACAAACCTGAAGCTGTTCTTGAAAAAGCGGTTAAAGGCATGTTACCAAAAGGTCCTCTTGGTTATGCAATGATCAAAAAAATGAAAGTGTACGCTGGTACTGAGCATCCGCATGCTGCTCAACAGCCACAAGTTTTGGACATCTAAGGGATACAGCACATGGCTACTAATTATGGTACAGGTCGCCGTAAGACCGCAACTGCACGTGTTTTCTTGTCAGCTGGTACAGGTAAACTCGTTATTAACAACCGTACTTTAGAGCAATATTTCGGTCGTGAAACTGCTCGTATGGTTGTTCGTCAACCTTTAGAACTTTTAGAAGTTACTGAAAAGTTTGACCTTTACATTACTGTTAAAGGTGGTGGTATCGGTGGTCAAGCTGGCGCGATCCGTCACGGTATTACTCGTGCGCTTATCGCTGCTGACGAAACTTTAAAACCTGTTCTACGTCAAGCTGGTTTCGTTACTCGTGATGCTCGTGAAGTTGAACGTAAGAAACTTGGTTTACGTAAAGCTCGTAAACGTCCTCAATTCTCTAAACGTTAATTCGTTTATCGAGTTGGACAAAAAGCCTTGGATTTTTCCAAGGCTTTTTTATTACGTAAATAAAAGCATTAAATGCAAACTTATAAATATAAACAAACTATCTCTTTAGAACCGTGATTTCCTAGAGTATTTTTAGTATCCTAATCGATTCACTCAACCACGTCGTCTTGTGATATGTCGGTCGAAAACACCTCTATTCAGGGGATTACCCTTTACAGTCATGCTGATGATTTCCGTTCTCACTGGATTCGTTTCTTATTAGCAGAAAAACAAATCAAATATCAATTGATCGTAACTGACCATGAAGACGAAGATTTGGCCAGTTTAAATCCTTATAACCAATTACCGATGCTGGTAGAACAAAATCTTAAGTTATTTTCAGCTCCTATTATTGCTGAATATTTAGATGATCGTTATCGTCAAAGTAAGCTGTATGCCGATGCACCTATGATGCGTGCAGAACAGCGTCAGTATATCTGGAGGCTTGAAAACGACTGGTTCAAGTTAGCAGATCACATGTTAAAACATGCAGACACTCTAAATGTTGAACAAAAGCAAAAAGCTCAAAAAGAACTACGTGAAACATTAATTTCACTTACTCCCCTATTTCAGCATTTTCCGTTTTTCATGTCTGAGAGTTTTACAATCTTAGACTGCATGCTTGCCCCTATCTTTTTAAGATTAAATAGCATGGGAATTGATTTACCCAAACAGCACTGTCGACCTATATTTTTGTACTGTAAACGTATCTTTGAACGGCCTTCTTTTGCTAAATCGATGACGCCTCAAGAGAAAAACCGTTACAATGAACTATTAAATATGGAATAGCGTGATATGTCTGAGCAAACTATTGATTTAACCCCTACACGTCCTTATCTTGCTCGTGCAATCTATGAATGGATTTGTGATAACCAACTTACGCCTTATCTATTAGTTGATGCGACACAGCCACATACCGATGTTCCACAACAATTTGTTAAAGATGGACAAATCGTTTTAAATATCGTGCCGCATGCTGTTCATCAATTACTTATTACCAATGAAGCTATTACCTTTTCAGCTCGTTTTGGGGGAGCATCAAAAGATATTTATGTTCCTATTCAAGCTGTTCTAGGGATTTATGCACGTGAGAATGGACAAGGTTTATTCTTTGACCCTGAAGAATATGCCAATGTAATGCCTATAGAAGATACAGTAGAGTCAGAAGTACAAGAAGCAACTGAAACAACATCGACTAAGAAAAAACCGACGTTAAGAATTTTAGATTAAATTTAGAGGAAGAAAGCATGGCATTTGATTTAGTCCAATACTTTGCTGAGCAGATAAAAATTCAAAAGCCTCAGCTTTTAAATCAATATCCAGTTAATGAAAAAAATAAACTGATTGATGAGGTGAATATTCTTACGCTTGGAAAACTGATTAGTTTATGGCGTCAGAATGACAATAAGATTTATCAAGAAATCAAAACCTCAGATCCACTTTATATTCAAGAAGTTGCTCGTCATTTAACGACTTCTAAACATAATCAGTCGACTTTAAAAAATTCAGAACTCGAACAGAGTATTTCTGAAATTTTAACTTTGCAGTTAGCAGAACTTAACCAGCTCGATGAGACAGGTGGTTTTGGGCATAATGGCTTAAAAGAATTAATTTTAGGTCAGATCGAGCATTTATCAGGTCAAGCAGAAGATTGGGTTTGGTCAACAAACCATCTAAATGAATTAATTGGTTCTAAACCTGTGGAACAAGAAGAGCTATCATTGGATGCAACAATGAAGGAGTTCAACCAAATGGTTCACCAAGCCCAACCTCATCATGATGACGTGCATATTGAAGAACAAGCTGTCGAAATTTCTGTACCTACATGGTCAAAGATTATTGCCCCTGTAGTTGCTTTAGCGATTTTGGGCTATTTGTACTGTGCTTATACACAATTAATTGCTTAAGAATTTGCCTATGCAATCCGCTAAATGCCACCCATAAAAGGTGGCATTTTTTATTAGATTTGAATCGTAAATAACATTTGCCGTTTTTTTACTTGTTGCCCTTGTTGACCTAAAACTTCATCAACCACCCCATCAACATCAGATTTAATCTGCTGTTGGATTTTCATGGCTTCAAGAACTAGTAAAGTTTGACCTTTCACGACTTGATCACCTTTATCAACCAAGATATTCACTACAGCGCCATCCATCGGAGCACGAATTTTGCCATCGCCGGGCACATCCACTATTTCTGGGGCAGCATAAGTTACGTTGCGAATTGCAACATTGCCATTATCTCGATCTAAATAAAGTTGATCATCATCCAGCACATATTGCACACGGCGACGTACACCATCCATTAAATAAACTAATTGTTCTGCCGTTCTTTCGAGCACTTCAATACATACTGATTGATCGCAGAGCTGTACCGTAAACGTATTATTTAGCGATGAAAGCTGCAATTGAACTTGCTGATCATCATATTTAAGCTTTAATGGTAATGGCACACCTAGGCCAGTTTGCCACATTGCCGTACCGTTACTTTGGCTAAATAATGCCGCAGCAATTGCTAAAGTTTCTAAAGATAGAACCTGCTTATGTAGACTGCTGTCATTTTGAAAATGCTGTTGAATGAACGCAGTATTGGTATCACCAGCAACAACAATTGGATGTCGCAGTAAATTGACCAAAAACTGTTTATTGCTATTTACACCTAGCAAAACACTATCATCCACAGCACGAGCGAGTAAGCGAATCGCATCCTCACGCGTTTTACCATATGCGATCACCTTTGCTACCATCGGATCGTAAAACGGACTAACCTCATCAGTTACTAACATCCCATGATCAATCCGTACATTTGGCAAAGTTGCTGGCTGCCAACGCAGAACTTGTCCTGTTTGTGGTAAGAAATCTTGCCGTGGATCTTCTGCATACAGGCGCACTTCAATTGCATGCCCAGTTAAGGTCAACTCATGTTGTTGTAAGGGCAACTGCTCGCCATTGGCAACACGCAACTGCCACTCAACTAAATCTAAACCTGTAATGAGTTCAGTAACAGGATGCTCTACCTGCAAACGGGTATTCATTTCTAAAAAATAAAATGTACCTGATGCATCAAGTAAAAACTCAACAGTTCCCGCACCTACATACGCACATGCTTTAGCTGCTGCTACAGCGGCCTCACCCATTTGCTGGCGTAGTTCAGAAGTCATGACTGGACAAGGTGCTTCTTCAACAACCTTTTGGTGCCGTCGCTGAATTGAACAATCCCGTTCAAATAAATAAACATAATTGCCGTGTGTATCACCAAAAACCTGAATTTCGACATGGCGCGGCGCAATCACTGCTTTTTCTAAAATAAGCTCACCTGAACCAAAAGCATTTTCAGCTTCTGAACATGCTGTTTGTAATGCCTCAATCAATTCAGATGACTGCTGTACCAAACGCATCCCGCGGCCACCACCGCCCGCGGAGGCTTTGACCATAATCGGAAAGCCAATCTGCTCAGCTTGTTTCGCTAAATACTCAAGGTCTTGTCGGTCACCTTCATAGCCCGGCACACAAGGAACGCCTGCTTCAATCATGGCAATTTTTGAGAGTCGTTTACTCCCCATGAGCTCAATTGCAGAAGCTGTTGGCCCAATAAACGTAATCTGGTTATCGATACATGCCTGAGCAAAATCAGTATTTTCTGACAAAAAACCATAACCGGGGTGAACAGCATCTGCCCCAGTTTTTTTACAGGCTTCGATAATTTTAGCAATGGAAAGATAAGACTCGGATACTTTAGATGCCCCAATGTAAACAGCTTCATCGGCTTCTTGTACATGCCGAGCGTTACGGTCTGCATCAGAATAAACCGCCACAGTTTGATAGCCCATTGCTTTGGCTGTTTGCATAACTCGAACTGCAATTTCACCACGATTGGCAATCAGTACTTTTGAAAATTTCATTATTTTTATCCTTATCTCTTATGACTCATCAGCCCAATTTGGCAAACGTTTTTGGATAAAAGCCATCGTCCCTTCTTGTCCTTCAGCTCCACCAACTGCTTGGGCAAACTGCTGAGCTGCGTCATCGAGCAATTCATTTAAAGGTTCATTAAGTGTTCGATGTAACAGTGCTTTAGTCACACGCGAAGCTTGAGGAGCTACTCGTTTAATTTGCTGAATCGTTTCTTGTAAAGCTTGTTCGAGTTCAATTTCATTATGTGCAATTTGATGAACCACACCGACATTCAGTGCCGTATGCCCTTCAAAGCGCATACCTAATAAAGCTAATCGACGAGCCTGAGTTAGACCAATACGTTTCACTACAAAAGGAGCAATTTGCGCAGGAATCACACCCAGCCCAGTTTCAGGTAAACCAAACTGAGCATTGTCACGGCTAATGGCAACATCGGAAACACATGCTAGACCAAAACCACCTCCTAACACCGCGCCTTCTAAAATCACCACAACCGTTTGCGGTGCAGCTTCAACTTGCTCAAGCATGGCACCAAAACGGCGGTTAAAATCCACATAAGGTTGTAGACTGCCAACATTAGCTGCCTCAACACGTAAAGCTGCCATGTCTTTGATGTCACCACCCGCACAAAAAGTTCCACCTTCACCACGGATGATGACCGCACGAATCGTAAGGTCATCGCGAATGACAGAAAAAATTTGCTGAATTGCATTGACCATATTCAGGTTCATGGCATTGCGACTCTCTGGTCGATTTAACCAAAGGTATAAAATACCGCCGTCTTGTTCTAATTGAATACTGTCATCTATATCTAAAACTTGTAGAGATGCTGAAAGTGTCATGGTCGTTCCTTATTTTTATTTCTGTTTTTTAGGTAGGATGTCCATCAACTTACAGATAATCCCCAACATAATCTCATCTGCCCCGCCACCAATTGAACCTAAACGACCATCGCGATACAGCTGAGATGCAGGGTTATCCCACATGAAGCCATTGCCGCCCCAATATTGCAGACAGCTATCGGCAACTTCACGGCTTAAACGTCCAGCTTTTAGTTTTGCCATAGAAGCCAGTTTGGTCACATCTTCACCCGCAATATGCTGCTCACACGCTTGGTAGGTGAGTGCTTTAAGTGCTTCTACTTCAGTCATAAGTTCAGCAAAACGGAAATGAATATATTGGTTATTGATGAGTGGTTGACCAAAAGTGGTACGCTCTTTGGTATAGTCGATGGTCTTCTGGATTAAATTTTCCAAACCACCTATAGCATTAGCACAAGCCCATAAACGCTCTTCCTGAAATTGCATCATTTGCATCATAAAGCCCATGCCTTCAACGCCAACCAAATTACGCTGTGGTACACGGACATTGTCCAAATAAACTTGCGCTGTGGTCGTTGAACGCATCCCTAATTTATTAAGGGGCTCTGAAAAACTAATCCCTTTCGTTTTTGCTGGCACAATAATCATTGACTTATTAACGTGGGGTTTATCATCAGACGTGTTAGCTAAAAGACAAAAGAAATCAGCTTGCAATGAGTTGGTAATCCACATTTTACTGCCGTTAATAACGTAGTCATCGCCATCTTTTTTAGCTATGGTTTTAATAGCAGCAACATCTGAACCAGCATGCACTTCTGACACTGCAATTGATGCCACATACTCCCCGGCAATCGCTGGTGTTAAAAACTCATCACGTAATTCTTTACTACCAAAACGGGCTAAAGCTGGTGTTGCCATATCGGTTTGCACACCAATCGCCAAAGGCACGCCACCACAAGCTGCATAGCCAATTTCTTCAGCAACCACAAGGTTATAAGAATAGTCTAGAGCTAAACCGCCATTTTCTTCTGGCTTACAAATTCCTAATAAACCAAGATCACCCATCTTCTTAAATACTTCATGGATTGGGAAACGTCCCGCAGCCTCCCATTCTGGAATATGTGGATTCAACTCATTTTGAACAAATTGACGAGCTGTACGGCGCAATGCTTCATGTTCGGCAGTAAATTTCATGGTGTTATTCCTATTAATTTTTTTAATTGCGGTAAAGGTTGATTAAAAACGAGATACACCAAAACGAGTTGGATTCAACTCTCTTTGCTGTGCTTCATAAATAGTTTGTAAAAGGAAAATTAATAATTTTCGAGTGTCTCGCGGGTCAATAATGCCATCATCATGTAGCATGGCCGTATTGAAAAGTGCGGTAGATTGCTGCTGTAATTTCATCGCCGTACTTTGCTCAAGAAAATCGAGCATTTGCGGATTCGGCTCCTGCCCTGAAGCTTTTTGCTTTCCTTCAGCCACAATGCGTAGTACCTTTCCAGCCTGTGCAGAACCCATTACAGCAACATGCGAATTCGGCCAAGCAAAAATAAAATCTGGTGATAAACTCCGACCACACATCGCATAGTTACCAGCACCATATGACCCAGCCACAACAATTGAAATTTTAGGTACAGTACAATTGGCAACCGCTTGAATCAGTTTCGAGCCGTGTTTGATAATACCGTTTTGCTCTGCGTCAGTTCCTACCATAAAACCTGTGGTGTTATGCAAAAATAATAATGGACGCTTAGTCTGTTCACACAGATGTATAAACTGCGCTGCCTTCGCTGCCCCTTGAGGTGTAATCGGGCCATTATTAGTAATAATTCCTATATGTAGTCCACCAATTTTTGCCCAGCCACATACTGTTAAATCATCATATTCCTGTTTAAATTCTAGAAAATCCGAATCATCAATAATACGAGCAACCACTTCTTTCATATTGAATGGTTGTTTAGGGTCACTTGGAATAACACCCAACAGTTCCTCGGTATCGTAACGAGGTTCTTTATAAGTCGTTTCAACTGGCTTGATTTGCTCTTTCCAGTTCAGGTGTTCAAAAATTTCACGTGCCAACCGAATCCCATCAGCATCATTTTCAGCCAGATATTCTGCTGTTCCAGAAATCTGTGCATGCATTTCTGCCCCACCTAATTCCTCGGCTGTTGCCACTTCGCCCGTGGCAGCCAAAAGTAAAGGCGGACCTGCAAGCAACATCTCGGTTTGCTTACGCACGGCAATGACATAATCTGAAAGACCAGGTTGATAAGCACCACCTGCCGTTGCATTACCATGCACTACAGCAAGCTGTGGAATACCTGCTGCAGAAAGACGTGCCTGATTGGCAAAAGTCATGCCGCCATAAGTAAATACTTCAGCAGCATAATTAAGATTAGCTCCACCACTTTCAGTCAGCGTAATCAGTGGGAGTTTTTGTTCTAATGCAATTTTTTGCAAACGCAAAGTTTTTTGTACACCCATAGGTGACATGGTTCCGCCTTTAATTGCGCTATTGCTTGCAGATACTAGACAACGCACACCGCTGACAAAACCAATGCCGGCAATCACGCCGCCACCCGCCTCAGAGCCATCTTTATCATCATGCATGTTGTAACCGACCAAACCACACAGCTCAACAAAAGGTGAATCGGCATCGAGCAACAACCGTACACGCTCATGCGGCAAAATCTTACCTTTCTTATCGAACTTCGGTCTGGCAGCATATGACTTTTCAATACTTTTTTGCTGAATTGCACGTACTTCATTCAACTGAGCAAGTAGTACTTCTTTATTGTTTTGATACTGTTCACTGCCTACTGCAATCTCTGATGGAAGAATTGTCATCGTTATTCCTCCTCGGTTTGTTTTTTAAAAATTTCAGGAATAAATGCACGGTGGAAACCGTTATAAGACTGACTATTTGTTGCCTCACCTAGTGGATACATACGTGTACCTTGTGATGCTGCGCCATCAATACGCAAAGTCACACCCGACACAAAAGCCGCAGCATCAGATAGTAAATAACAAATCGCTGAGGATACTTCTGACTCGGTTCCCATACGTTTTAACGGCACATTGCCAGCAAGACTTGGAATAATCACTTTGGCAAAATCACCGCTATAATTATCCATACCAGATGAGACAATCCACCCTGGTGCAACCGCATTTACACGTACACCAGATTTCCCCCATTCGACCGATGCTGTTTTGGTTAAGTTATCAACTCCCGAACGCGCAGCGCCAGAATGTCCCATTCCCGGCATTCCACCCCACATATCGGCAGTCATGTTGACAATACTGCCACCATGTTTTGCCATCCATTGGTTATAAGCTTCGCGCATCAAATAGAAAGTCGCATGCAAGTTATTACGCACAACTGCGTCAAAACCATTTGCAGAGATATCCTCTAAAGCTGAGGGGAACTGGCCGCCCGCATTGTTCACCAAACCATCCAATTTTCCGAATTTTTCAATCACTTCGGCAATCATATTTTTCACTTGTTCTTCTTCACGGTTATCACAAACAATGAAATGAACCAAACCACCATCTTCTATAATTTCTCGGCTTACCTTTTCCAGTTTTTCAATTTTGCGTCCTGTAATCACCACTTGTGCACCCAAAGCAGCGAGCTCATGTGCAGTACAACGGCCAATTCCTGAGCCACCGCCTGTCACAATAATGACTTTATTGGCGAAAGCATCTGGTCTAAAAATTGATTGATAACTCATCTTTGTTTCTTCCATTTATTTTATTTTTCTAAAAGCTGTGCAGGAACTTTGACAGGCATATCCAATAATTGCTGTGCAAATGCTTTACCTTGTGGGTCAATACGCAAACTTGCAACCCCACCACCACCTAAAGCATTTTCCAGCATAAAGTTCAGTGCATTTAAACCCGGTAACTCATAACGAATCACTCGCCCTTTCTCTGCATCCAAAACATGCTGCATATAGCTTGCCACCGCCTGTTCAGTCAGTGCCGCACGAATCCATGGTAAATATTCTGCTTTACGCGCAATCACACCGATATTGCTATGATTACCTTTATCACCACTGCGGGCATGTGCAATTTCAATCAAAGGAACTTCAATTTCATCTCCTTGATAAACTGCATTTTCCCCTGCTGTTAATGTAGGTAATTGCTCTGTAGAAATTCTTTGTGGAACCTCAACTGGATAACGTTTGCCTTCAAAATCGATTTCGACATTAACTTGATTTTTATCAATTAAAAATGAAAATAACTTAATGACTGGAGACGCTTTTGGACGTCCTCCAACAATTCCTGCCAAGGCTGGAGCCATGCCTGTAGAGGCCTGTGCAATTTCAGAAGCAAAGAACATACAGGCTTCTTTAAACATGTGTTTTACAGCGATTTTAACGACCACTTCACGACTATTTAATGCCTGAGCATGTCCACCATAGGTACTTTCAATCCCTAAGATTTCAACCGATTTTTCACTAAAAGGTGGCACTGAGCGCATTGCTAAAACCCGCTCACATTTATTCAAAATCGCATCGGCAATGACTTGTGCTTTTTGAGGAGCTTCGCGACCTGCAATTAAAAAACTGACTAAAACCCGATAGCCATCTGGGTAAGTCGCACTGACTTTATACTGCGCAGTCGGTGCTTGTCCTTTTGCCCCTGTCACACGAACTCGATGTTCCCCGACTTGCTCTAAATGCACCTGACTAAAATCCGCAATTACATCGGGTAATAAATATGCTTGAGGATTACCAATTTCATAAACAATTTGCTCAGCAACAGTTGCCGTAGATACCAGACCTCCTGTCCCCTGTGGTTTAGTCACAACAAATGAGCCATCTTCACTCACTTCAACGACTGGAAACCCCATATTGTCGAAGCCATGAACTAAGCGCCAGTCGGTAAAATTACCACCTGTACATTGTGCACCACATTCAATCACATGGCCTGCCAGCGAACCTTGTGCCAATTTGTCATAATCATCAAGCGACCATTGATATTCATGAAGTAACGGAGCAAGTACCACAGCAGAGTCAACTACGCGACCCGTAATCACAATATCGGCGCCTAAGTCTAAGGCATCACGAATAGCAACCGCACCTAAATAGGCATTACTGCTCGCTAGCTGATCTGGCAAAGCTTCCCCGCTAAACATTTCCCGAATATTTTGCTGCTTGAGTTGTTCATGCTGTGCTAAAAGATCATCACCTAAAACCACGGCAACCCTCAGATCTAGACCATATTCTTTAATTATTTTTTGCAAAGCATCTCGACATGCCAATGGATTAACACCACCAGCATTACTAATGACCTTAATCTTTTTTTCTGCAATTTTTTTTACTAGAGGCGCCATCACCCGACTGACAAAGTCCAATGCATAGCCATGTTTTGGCTCTACCATTTTCGCTTTTGCCATAATCGACATGGTGATTTCTGATAAGTAATCAAAAACCAAATAATTAATATCAGCTAAATGTACTAATTGGAAAGCGGCAGTATTGGTATCCCCCCAAAAACCTGAGGCACAACCTATTTTTACGACACGCTTATCATCCTGCTGATCACTTGCCATTTTATTTCTCATTATTTTGTTTAAAAATTACACTCAACATTACCAAGCAAGCGCTTGGTTTGTAAAGAGCAAAATGTTATTGTG
The DNA here is from genome assembly GCF_034067285.1 of Acinetobacter pittii. Taxonomy (NCBI): domain Bacteria; kingdom Pseudomonadati; phylum Pseudomonadota; class Gammaproteobacteria; order Moraxellales; family Moraxellaceae; genus Acinetobacter; species Acinetobacter pittii. The sequence goes on along the minus strand of NZ_CP139286.1, from coordinate 490,165 downwards.
AAACTGACTAAAACTGCCAAACTTAACTATTAAGTGGAAACAGAAGAAAATTTGGCAAATTTTTCCGTTAAGTATTTTTATATAAAGGATTTAGCTTTCGTATGATTGCGACTTCAATTGAACAGATTCCAAATATCTCTTGTTTTGATGACAGCCCACGTGGTCGTTTATTACATGGGGCTGCCTATCTATTTCACAAACAAGGTTATGACAAAACCACTGTACGCGAACTTGCTCAATTTATTGGGATTCAATCAGGGAGCTTATTTCATCACTTCAAAAGTAAAGATGACATCCTTGCTCACGTAATGGAAGAAACCATTATTTACAATCTTGCTCGTTTAGAAGATGCAGCAGCTCAATCTACCGATCCAGAACAACAATTACGTGCCCTGATTAAAGCTGAACTCATTTCAATTACCGGAGATACGGGTGCAGCCATGGCTGTTTTGGTTTATGAGTGGTTTGCTCTGTCAAAAGAAAAACAAAATTATCTTTTAAAAATGCGTAATGAATATGAGCAAATCTGGCTAGATATTATTGAAAAGTTGCGCACTCAGGGCAAAATAAAACATGATGCCTTTATTTGGCGAAGATTAGTTGGTGGTGCGATTTCATGGACCGTAACTTGGTATAAATCTGAGGGCAAAGTTAAAATTGATGAGTTAACGGAAATGGTTTGGGAAATGGCTTTGAAATAAAAAAAGGTGGCTCAATGACCACCTTGTAAGATCAATAACTCAACTGTTTACTAATCAAATCTTTCATAATTTCTTCGGCACCACCACCAATCATATTGACCTTCACTTCACGGTAAATACGTTCAGACTTAGTCCCACGCATAAATCCCATGCCTCCCAAAGTTTGTACTGCTGCATCAGCACAAAATTGCATAGTACGAGTCGCAACATTTTTAAGCATTGAAATTTGCGCCACTAACTCAGGTCCTTGTAATTTCGGCTGAGTCATTTTCCACGCAGTTTCTTCAAGCAATGCCCGTGTTGAGGTCAATTGCGTTGCCATATCTACTAGTTTATGACGAACCACTTGATGATCAATTAATCTTTTACCAAAAGTTTTACGTTGCTGCGCCCAGTCTAAAGCTTCTTCGTAACAGACTAAAGCATAACCATAAGCCACCACGCCTAAGAAAAAACGCTCCATATTAAAGTTATTCATAATGACTTTAAAGCCAGCATTTTCTTTGCCAAGAAGATGTGATGCAGGAACTCGTACTTGATCAAAATGCAAATGAGCTGTATCAGAAGCCCACCACCCCATTTTCTTCAAAGGTGTTTTAGTGATCCCCGCACTGTGCGCATCAACGAGCAACATTGAAATACCTTCAGCACCTGTTTTTGTCGGATCTGTACGCACTGCAACTGTATAGTAATCTGCACGAATTCCCGACGTAATAAAGGTCTTCTCACCAGAGACAATATAATAATCACCATCACGAATGGCTTTAGTTTGTAATGCGGCTACATCAGAACCACCACCCGGTTCTGTAATTGCTAGTGCAGAAATTTTTTCACCAGAAATAATACCTGGCAGGACTCTAGCTTTTAACTCCTCACTTCCAAAGTGCTGAATTGGCGGAGCACCAATTGTATGTACCATTAACGAGATATGCACTCCCCCCGAACCCGCCTTTGCCATTTCGATACCAGCCAGTAATGAATAAAATGGATCTGCATCTGGAATGCCACCATATTCTTCAGAAAAGCCTAGTCCCAATAGACCAATTTCAGCAGCCTTTCTATAAAGCTCTCTAGGAAATGTCTCAGCTTCATCCCATTCATTAACGAAAGGTGCCATTTCTTTTTGTACAAATCGACGAACATTATCAGAAAAAGCAATATGTTGTTCATTATAGTAAATTGGGTTGAGTTGCATGTGTAGAAATGTCCTGATGTTTTTATTTAAATCCAGCACTTATCTTGTCATGTTTGCCCTCAATCAAAAGTTGCAAGAATCTCCATTTTCTTGGCATAAAACATCAAATAGAATTATTTTTATTTGAGTGAAACACCTATACTCTTAAGCAACAGCGAAAACCACGGACAGCATAATATGATTGTGCTCCATTATGATAAATAAAGACTCGACCATAGCGACGATCAGCAAAAAGCGCTCCGCCTAATTTACGAATCTCCGCTGTGGTTGCAATCCAACTTGATGTTTTAAGGTCAAACTCTTCAATCTGTTGCAATTGATAATACTGCTCTTCTGTTAGGAGTTCGACTCCCATTTCCTGAGCCACATCTATTGCACTGCTTTTAGGAGGATGATCTTTTCTAGATTGTAAGGCCTCACGATCATAACAAAGGCTTCTACGACCTTTGGGTGTTTCAGCAGAGCAATCTACAAATAAATATTCATCTTTTTGCTGGTTATACGCGACAACGTCTGGCTCTCCCCCTGTATTCTCCATTTCTTGCAATGACCACAATTTTTCTGGTGACTCTATTAATTTTGTTCGCACATTTGTCCACTCAATTTCTTTATGGCGATGTGAATTCTTTTCAAATCTAGCTTTTAATAGTTCAATTAAAACCTCTATTTGTTTTGGAGATAACTGGTTTTTAGTTGTCATGGAATAAATCCTTATATTTCTTAAACTGAACGTCCATCAAAATAATTAATTTTCTTTCTTTAATATCTAGCGCTTCTCTGCCTCGAACATTAATTGCAGAGTAGAACTAAATCCAATATCTCTACATTAGGTTCCATAGTTAAGATAATAAATAATCTTTTACTATATATTTAATTCCAAAAGTGTCCACAACGCTTACATCTATTACCATTTTTAAAAGAAAATAAAGGTAGACCGAAAAACATAAACGCTATAAAGGCAGATTTTTTTCCTTTTGAGCCTCATAAGGAAACGAGAAAGTTTTAACTACGATCTATTGCATATTAAATTTCTAATTAGGTAAATAATTTTAGATTAGCTTTATTTCTTTATAATTTGACTCAATTTTAATGTTTGAAGAATTGGCGATTAAGTTTCCACTTAATTCCCCACAAATATATCTTATAGGCATAAAAAAACACCCCTGACCATTGAGTCGGGGGTGTTTAGAATAATGAGCTGGCGATGACTTACTCTCACATGGGTAACCCCACACTACCATCAGCGCTAAGAGGTTTCACTTCTGAGTTCGGGAAGGGATCAGGTGGTTCACTCTTGCTATGGTCGCCAGCACAACTGGTATGGATACTTGCTTCGTTTTATTCACATGGTGATACGTTGCGTTTTCCAAATCTTTACAGACGGGCTGATTGAATCTGACTTTATCTGTTCATTTTAGCTAAGCGTTTAACTAAATCAAGTTGCTTTGCATGTTTATGAATCGATTGATGCTTCATATACAACTGCTTGGGTGTTGTATAGTCAAGCCTCACGAGCAATTAGTATTGGTCAGCTTCACATATCACTATGCTTCCACATCCAACCTATCAACGTCCTAGTCTCGAACGGCTCTTTAGAGGAATAAATTCCTAGGGAAATCTTATCTTGAGGTAGGCTTCCCGCTTAGATGCTTTCAGCGGTTATCCCTTCCGAACATAGCTACCCGGCGATGCGACTGGCGTCACAACCGGTACACCAGAGGTTCGTCCACTCTGGTCCTCTCGTACTAGGAGCAGATCCTCTCAAATTTCCAGCGCCCACGGTAGATAGGGACCGAACTGTCTCACGACGTTCTAAACCCAGCTCGCGTACCTCTTTAAATGGCGAACAGCCATACCCTTGGGACCTGCTTCAGCCCCAGGATGAGATGAGCCGACATCGAGGTGCCAAACACCGCCGTCGATATGAACTCTTGGGCGGTATCAGCCTGTTATCCCCAGAGTACCTTTTATCCGTTGAGCGATGGCCCTTCCATACAGAACCACCGGATCACTAAGACCTACTTTCGTACCTGCTCGACTTGTGGGTCTCGCAGTTAAGCGCGCTTTTGCCTTTATACTCTACGCGTGATTTCCGACCACGCTGAGCGCACCTTCGTACTCCTCCGTTACTCTTTAGGAGGAGACCGCCCCAGTCAAACTACCCACCAGACACGGTCCTCGTCCCGGATAACGGGACAGAGTTAGAACCTCAACATTACCAGGGTGGTATTTCAAGGACGGCTCCATTGGAACTAGCGTTCCAACTTCAAAGCCTCCCACCTATCCTACACAAGTAAGGTCAAAGTTCAGTGTCAAGCTGCAGTAAAGGTTCACGGGGTCTTTCCGTCTAGCCGCGGGTACACTGCATCTTCACAGCGATTTCGATTTCACTGAGCCTCTGCTGGAGACAGCGCCGCCATCATTATGCCATTCGTGCAGGTCGGAACTTACCCGACAAGGAATTTCGCTACCTTAGGACCGTTATAGTTACGGCCGCCGTTTACTGGGGCTTCGATCAAGAGCTTCGCTTACGCTAACCCCATCAATTAACCTTCCAGCACCGGGCAGGCATCACACCCTATACGTCCACTTTCGTGTTTGCAGAGTGCTATGTTTTTAATAAACAGTTGCAGCGGCCTGGTTTCTGCGGCTGTCGTCAGCTCAGGAAGCAAGTTCCATCACCAACAACAGCGTACCTTCTCCCGAAGTTACGGTACCATTTTGCCTAGTTCCTTCAGCAGAGTTCTCTCAAGCGCCTTGGTCTACTCGACCTGACCACCTGTGTCGGTTTCGGGTACGATTCCTGTGTAACTGAAGCTTAGAGACTTTTCCTGGAAGCATGGTATCAGCCACTTCGCTGTACAAGTACAGCTTGCTATCGGATCTCAGTATAGAGTACCCCGGATTTGCCTAAGATACATACCTACATCCTTCCACCTGGACAACCAACGCCAGGCTGACTTAACCTTCTCCGTCCTCTCATCGCATTACACAGAAGTATTGGAATATTAACCAATTTCCCATCGACTACGCCTTTCGGCCTCGCCTTAGGGGTCGACTCACCCAGCCCCGATTAACGTTGGACTGGAACCCTTGGTCTTTCGGCGAACGGGTTTTTCACCCGTTTTGTCGTTACTCACGTCAGCATTCGCACTTCTGATACCTCCAGCATACTTCTCAATACACCTTCATCGGCTTACAGAACGCTCCCCTACCACTTGACTAATGTCAAATCCGCAGCTTCGGCACATAGTTTTAGCCCCGTTACATCTTCCGCGCAGGCCGACTCGACTAGTGAGCTATTACGCTTTCTTTAAAGGGTGGCTGCTTCTAAGCCAACCTCCTAGCTGTCTATGCCTTCCCACATCGTTTCCCACTTAACTATGATTTTGGGGCCTTAGCTGGCGGTCTGGATTGTTTTCCTCTTGACTACGGACGTTAGCACCCGCAGTCTGTCTCCCGGATAGTACTCATAGGTATTCGGAGTTTGCATCGGTTTGGTAAGTCGGGATGACCCCCTAGCCGAAACAGTGCTCTACCCCCTATGGTATTCGTCCGAGGCGCTACCTAAATAGCTTTCGGGGAGAACCAGCTATCACCAGGCTTGATTAGCCTTTCACCCCTATCCACAAGTCATCCCCTGGCTTTTCAACGACAGTGGGTTCGGTCCTCCAGTTAGTGTTACCCAACCTTCAACCTGCTCATGGATAGATCGCCTGGTTTCGGGTCTATACCCAGCAACTAAACGCCCTATTAAGACTCGGTTTCCCTACGGCTCCCCTATACGGTTAACCTTGCTACTGAATATAAGTCGCTGACCCATTATACAAAAGGTACGCAGTCACACCACGAAGGTGCTCCCACTGCTTGTATGCATGCGGTTTCAGGATCTATTTCACTCCCCTCACAGGGGTTCTTTTCGCCTTTCCCTCACGGTACTGGTTCACTATCGGTCAGTCAGGAGTATTTAGCCTTGGAGGATGGTCCCCCCATATTCAGACAAGGTTTCACGTGCCTCGCCCTACTCGTCATCATTATGTGTGCCCTTTCGTGTACGGGAATATCACCCTCTACGTTCGCACTTCCCAGAGCGTTCCACTAAAACACACATAACTTAATGGGCTGATCCCCGTTCGCTCGCCGCTACTGAGGGAATCTCAATTGATTTCTTTTCCTAAGGGTACTGAGATGTTTCACTTCCCCTCGTTCGCCTTGCAACACTATGTATTCATGTTGCAATACCTACCTTAAAGTAGGTGGGTTTCCCCATTCAGAAATCTCCGGATCAAAGGATATTTGCCGCCTCCCCGGAGCTTATCGCAGGCTATTACGTCTTTCATCGCCTCTGACTGCCAAGGCATCCACCACATGCACTTAATTACTTGACTATACAACCCCAAACAGTCGTCAACACCTACAAGTGAGTGTTGTCCGTGCGATTCTTCATCGCTACTATCTGTTGTCTGTGTACTTAAACACTGTACAGCTTCAATCTAAATTCATATACCAAAACGCTTGATTCAGTTAATTTGCTAGTTCTCAATTCATTCAGATTAATTGCTTAATCTAAACTCTTGAGTGAACAATTTATTTCAGACTCAATTTTGCCAATCTGTTAATGAATAAACATGCCTTCGTCAGGTCATGCTTAATACCGTGATATTTAAATCACAGAAGTTAATAAACCAAGATCATATAATCTCTATTTACTAATTTCTGTAATCCGAACTTCTCTTAAGTTCTGGTGGAGACTAGGAGAGTCGAACTCCTGACCTCCTGCGTGCAAAGCAGGCGCTCTACCAACTAAGCTAAGTCCCCAGCTTACATCATCAGTCATGTATCTTTTATCTATAACTTTAACCAGTCAAAGTCATGGTGGGTCTGACAAGACTTGAACTTGTGACCCCACGCTTATCAAGCGTGTGCTCTAACCAACTGAGCTACAGACCCTCAGATACATCTATGAAGAACAACTTGTTGTGGATTCTTACCAATCGTCAATCTTTCGTTAAGGAGGTGATCCAGCCGCAGGTTCCCCTACGGCTACCTTGTTACGACTTCACCCCAGTCATCGGCCACACCGTGGTAACCGCCCTCTTTGCAGTTAGGCTAGCTACTTCTGGTGCAACAAACTCCCATGGTGTGACGGGCGGTGTGTACAAGGCCCGGGAACGTATTCACCGCGGCATTCTGATCCGCGATTACTAGCGATTCCGACTTCATGGAGTCGAGTTGCAGACTCCAATCCGGACTACGATCGGCTTTTTGAGATTAGCATCCTATCGCTAGGTAGCAACCCTTTGTACCGACCATTGTAGCACGTGTGTAGCCCTGGCCGTAAGGGCCATGATGACTTGACGTCGTCCCCGCCTTCCTCCAGTTTGTCACTGGCAGTATCCTTAAAGTTCCCGACATTACTCGCTGGCAAATAAGGAAAAGGGTTGCGCTCGTTGCGGGACTTAACCCAACATCTCACGACACGAGCTGACGACAGCCATGCAGCACCTGTATGTAAGTTCCCGAAGGCACCAATCCATCTCTGGAAAGTTCTTACTATGTCAAGGCCAGGTAAGGTTCTTCGCGTTGCATCGAATTAAACCACATGCTCCACCGCTTGTGCGGGCCCCCGTCAATTCATTTGAGTTTTAGTCTTGCGACCGTACTCCCCAGGCGGTCTACTTATCGCGTTAGCTGCGCCACTAAAGCCTCAAAGGCCCCAACGGCTAGTAGACATCGTTTACGGCATGGACTACCAGGGTATCTAATCCTGTTTGCTCCCCATGCTTTCGCACCTCAGCGTCAGTGTTAGGCCAGATGGCTGCCTTCGCCATCGGTATTCCTCCAGATCTCTACGCATTTCACCGCTACACCTGGAATTCTACCATCCTCTCCCACACTCTAGCTAACCAGTATCGAATGCAATTCCCAAGTTAAGCTCGGGGATTTCACATTTGACTTAATTAGCCGCCTACGCGCGCTTTACGCCCAGTAAATCCGATTAACGCTTGCACCCTCTGTATTACCGCGGCTGCTGGCACAGAGTTAGCCGGTGCTTATTCTGCGAGTAACGTCCACTATCTGAAGGTATTAACTTCAGTAGCCTCCTCCTCGCTTAAAGTGCTTTACAACCATAAGGCCTTCTTCACACACGCGGCATGGCTGGATCAGGCTTGCGCCCATTGTCCAATATTCCCCACTGCTGCCTCCCGTAGGAGTCTGGGCCGTGTCTCAGTCCCAGTGTGGCGGATCATCCTCTCAGACCCGCTACAGATCGTCGCCTTGGTAGGCCTTTACCCCACCAACTAGCTAATCCGACTTAGGCTCATCTATTAGCGCAAGGTCCGAAGATCCCCTGCTTTCTCCCGTAGGACGTATGCGGTATTAGCATTCCTTTCGAAATGTTGTCCCCCACTAATAGGCAGATTCCTAAGCATTACTCACCCGTCCGCCGCTAAGATCAGTAGCAAGCTACCTCTCTCCGCTCGACTTGCATGTGTTAAGCCTGCCGCCAGCGTTCAATCTGAGCCATGATCAAACTCTTCAGTTAAAATCATTTTGTACCTTATTTAAAGACAAGGTACCAATTCTGGCTCATCAATTACTGACTTAAATTTCGCTCAAATAAACTTCGAGTAATTTAAACCAATCAATCAATGAAAATTATTTCGATTAATCAACCAGTAAAAATCCACACAAGTTGTTCTTCAATTCTCTTAATGATCTTCTTCCTGGTTCATCACCAGCAAGCTAGGTCGGCTATATTACTCTTAATCTCTTAAAAGTCAACAGGTAATTTCGATATTTTTAAAACTTATCTTCAAAACCAACTTCCCATCAAATTCATCACTCAAAGCAACCAACTTAATCACAAGTAACTGTTTTTCAACAAGTTTCTATCTGCATCACCGCCGATGGATGTGCATTATAGACCATTAAAAACCCTTTGCAACCCCTTTTTTAATATTAGTGCAACAATAGTTCGCTTTTTAATCAAAAATGATAAAAATAGTTATTTTTTATATAAACATGGCTGTAAAAGCATCAATTTATCTAAGATTTTTTCATCTTGATTCTTTTCTTGCCATCTAAGTGGCCGACAATCAATATATTCACAATATCCACCTTCACCTTGTAGACACTGTTCATTCCAGCTTAATTGATATTGAAAGCTTCCTACATATCCAGCTGCCAATCCAAACTTGTAGTCACCACGGCTTTGTGCATATAGTTCAAAAATTATTTTTCCATTTTTCTTACACTGCCAAGAAAATTCTCGTGGCAAATACATCTCTTTACCATTCGGTGTTTTAACTTTTGGATAAACCCGATGAATATGTAAATTTACATCTTCGGTAAAGCTTTCAACAGGTTTCCCAAATTCTTGTATTTCTAGTCTTGAGCATAAAATGATATTCCACTGATTTCTTATTTGTAGGAATGTAAGCTGTGTCGTCTCATTCAAATTAATAATTTGGCATGTATAGAAACATAAAGATAAGAACGGTAAATGCAGAGCCCTTGCGTGTTTAAATCGCCCCAATCCTTCAATTTGATATTTTTGCCCTTTATAAAAAATTTCTCCTTCACAAACACACAGTGTTGACCAATAGTCAGAAACGCCCCACTGTAATGCAGAGGCATTAGAAATATTCTCTGGGACTTGAATTAAAAGATCACAACCCATTTCGGGGTCTAAACGCTGAAGGCGAATCGTTGGAATTTGCCATTGAATCACATCTATTTTATCAAACTGATAGAGGGACGAATCAAACTGACATTGGCGACGAATAGAATATGTTTTTAAATGTCCCACGCTATGTTGGCTATTACTTACGAGTACAGTTGCAGTATCGATTGCCGAAGTTGTAATGCTGTGAGTGTTATAACAAAGAGGGATCCGCGGCTGTCCTACCAAACTAATGTAATTAAAATAACGAAGCGGGGTTGGTAAATTTGGAAGAATCAAGCCTTGATAAACAATTTTAAAAAAGCCACGAGAAGGTTGATAAACAACCCCCTCTTTAGCATTAAGGCCCAGCTGCTGTAATTGATTAATTTGACTTATCAACTTAGGCATACTGAACCTCTTCTATTTTATGTTTTTATTGTTTCATTACTCTTGCGTGCCAATAGAGTTGTAACAAAACCAGAGAGGGCATAGATAATCGAAACAGTCAAAATGCCCATTGGAATATTATAAGTGATTGCCGCAAAAATCAGTACTACTGGCAACATAACTACAAAAGGAACGCGTTTACGGTCCATCTGTTTGAAAGAATAATATTTAATATTGGAAATCATGAGTAATCCCACAACAACCATAAGAACGGCATTAATAGTTTTAATCGCAATATCACGTAAGTCAAAAATGAAAGGATAGTCGCGAGCCACCCAGACAAGTGAAATAATGATAATGGCAGCAAGTGGACTTGCTATGCCGATAAAATAACGCTTATCAACAACTCCAATTTGCACATTAAAACGTGCTAAACGAAAGGCTGCACAGGCTGTATAAACAAAACAGCATGCTAATCCAATACGCCCCAAATCATGCAAACTCCAGCTATACATCAGCATTGCTGGAGCCACACCAAAAGCTAACAAGTCCGATAGAGAATCATATTGTTCACCAAAAGCGCTTTGTGCACCAATCGCTCGAGCAACTCGACCATCTAAACCGTCAAGTAGCGCTGCAATAAAAATGGCATAGATCGCTTGGTTAAAATCCCCATTCATACTTGCAATGATGGAATAGAAACCGGACAACAGAGCAGCGGTTGTAATTAAGTTAGGCCAAAGGTAAATACCTCGGCGCTTCACTTTTTGTCCTTCCGGATTATCTTCTTCTTCAACCACTTCAAATGTAATCCCATCAAATGAATGTTCATTATGAGTTAAATCTTGCTCTGGTTTAGGCGCATTTGTCATTATTTTCTATTCCAAACATGTGCATTGATTTAAGTTAACTATTACTCACCTACTAACCAGCGAACAGCAGCATGACCACCAGTTTCTTGCATACGTAGATGCGGGAATAACCACTGTAGTGCTTGGTCTGCTTGTTCTGAGAACTGCCAAGGTGGGTTAATCACTAATAAACCACAACCATTTAGACCTACAGGAGTATCATCTGGCCATACACAAATTTCACAAACTAACTGACGGCGAATACCCGTTTTAAACATTTTCTTTTCAAAACGTTCAATCATCGCTCGGTCTTTAATTGGATACCAAACTGCAAAAACGCCTGTTGGCCATTTTTTATAGGCTTGTTGTAAAAGTTCAACCAATTGCGGAAAGTCTTTACGTTCTAATTCGTAAGGAGGGTCGATCATAACCAGACCGCGCTTTTCTTTTGGCGGAATTACACCGAGCAAGCCTTCATATGCATCGCGTTCATGTAAACCTGCACGTTTATCACGAATGTTATGACGTAATTGCTGAAATACATCGCGCTGCATTTCAAATATAGTCGCTTTGTCGATTTCACGCATGCCTTGCAAAGCAAACCAAGGAGAACCTGGATAACTACCCTTTCCTTCCTCAGAACGTAATTGTTCAACCAATTTCAGATATTGCTGGATCGCTTCAGGTGCCTGACGCTTTTCCATATCAGATAGTTGAACTAGACGATGAATGCCTGTGAGAAACTCTCCAGACTTTTGTGCAGGTGCCAGAGATAAATCATATTTGCCTGCCCCTCCATGCGTATCGATATAACGATAAGGTTTATCTTTAGCATTTAAACGGTTGAGCAGCTGTAGCAAAAGCACATGCTTCATAACATCTGCAAAGTTGCCCGCATGGAAATGGTGACGGTAATTCATGTTGACTTTAATTCCTCAATTCAACAAATAGTTTAACATGAAAAAAATATTCTTTCGTAAGGTTGTGATCATCTAAAATAGAGCTGCTTGATATTTTTACGATCTACCTGAGGTTATATGCACTCTCACTCGCTTCCTGATTCATGGAATTTGGATCAAATTTTAGATGATTTAAATACGCATGGCTTTGCCATTATAAATCAGGCCTATCCCGATCAATATCGCGCTCAGGTCGCTAATGAGTGCAGCCATCACATGGATGAATTTAGAGAAGCAGGTATTCAAAACGGCGTAGTTAGTAATATTCGTAATGACCATATTCTTTGGATTAACGATCAGCTTCCTATTGCTCAGCAACATATTGAAACTTTAAGTTTATTTTCACAAAGTTTAAATCAAGCATTCTATTTAGGAATTAAAGAAGTTGAAGCTCATTTTGCTCGTTATAATTTGGGTGAATTCTATGCTTTACACCGAGACAATCCCCAACAAAAAAATGATCGTATGATGTCAACTGTCTATTACTTACATCCAGAATGGCAAGAAGATTGGGGTGGACAATTACGACTACAAGATAAAAATGAGAAATGGCATATTGTTAATCCTGAACCCAATCGCCTGGTAATATTTCAAAGCGATTTATTACATGAAGTATTAACCTCAAAACAACAAAGACTCTCTATTACAGCTTGGCTTCGTAGTGGAAATTCCATCTGGGTCTAAAGGTTACTCTTTAAATTTGCTAAATGAACCCGATATAAAAGCTATTGATTAGGAAAGGTGATGGCGTATGTCTATTGAAAGTAAAACAATTGTGAACCGAATTGGTGAAACAGACCAACTTTATTTGACTGAAAATACGCCTGAGCTTGCTTTGGAGCGTGCTGATTTACGCATGCAACTTGTAGTATTAAGTCGTGTTCGCCAAGAGCAACTTCATTTTTTACAAGAAGCTATTGTTCTGCTTGAACAAGCTCGTATGGAATATGAAGAAATGCCATTGAGCTTATATCTTAATTTGTCTTTACACTTAGCCAAAGCGTATATGCTTTACTTTGAACTAAATAAAGAAAAACGTTTTGCATTAATTACTCAACAAATTTTGAAGCCCTTAGCGCATCATGAACATGCCGATATCTATTTCTTTTTGGCCTATGCTTCAGCAGCACGAGAAGAGTCAGCATTAACACGACATTGGTTAACTAAATATTTATCAACGTCTACGTGTGATCTTGAACTACTTCATGGCCAACCTGTATTTGACCTTGTACGTCATGAACCATGGTATAAAGATCAATTAAAAGTAAAAACACATTAAACCCTTAATGTTATAAAGCCTGTTTTACGTATTACATGTAAAAAAGGCTTTATTTTATGAACTTATTTTTTCACGCTGTCTTCATGTAACTGTTCATTCAGTTCATCAATCACCACAATCCACTCATCATCTTTTTCCCAATGACTTTTTAAAAAATCACTTTGCCCCTTTGACCAAAAAGAAGCTTCATGTAGTTTTTGTTCGGCTGGCAATTGATGTGTCTTGATAAAATTTTCAATACTTGCTTCATCTGAGTCCAAACCCAGTTGATCAAATAAAAGCTCTAATGTAGGTTGCTGCTCAAACATTGTTATTCTCCTATAACTTCTTTTAAATCATCTATTAACTAATCTAACAATAAAACGTTTTTACTTGCATGATAGTGTCTATATTTTCTTGTTGCTTTTTGTGTTCCCTTTTTCAGGGTTCAATAAAAAAGCACTCTATAAAGAGTGCTTTTTTTAATTCATCAAGTTGATGAATTATTTTACCATGTCAGCAATTGCTGCACGTTCTTCTTCAAGCTCGTTTAGAGTGAAGTTGATACGCTCACGGCTGAATTCATCGATTTCTAAACCTTGAACGATTTTGTATTCACCGTTTTCAGTTGTAACAGGGAAACCGAACATAACGCCTTCAGGAATACCATAAGAACCATCAGATGGAATACCCATAGTTACCCATTTGCCGTTTGTACCAAGCGCCCAATCACGCATATGATCAATTGCAGCATTAGCAGCAGAAGCAGCAGAAGACAAACCACGCGCTTCGATGATCGCAGCACCACGTTTACCAACAGTTGGAAGGAATACGTCTTTGTTCCAAGCTGGATCGTTAATTTTGTCTTTTAAGCTTTCGCCATTTGCAGTTGCAAAACGGTAGTCAGCATACATTGTTGGAGAGTGGTTACCCCAAACTGTTAAGTTTTCGATATCAGCAACTGCAACACCAGCTTTTTGAGCAACTTGAGTCAACGCACGGTTGTGGTCAAGACGCAACATCGCTGTGAAGTTTTTCGCTGGAAGATCTGGAGCAGATTTCATTGCGATATAAGCGTTAGTGTTTGCAGGGTTACCTACAACTAATACTTTAACGTTACGGCTAGCAACTTCGTTTAATGCTTGACCTTGACCGATGAAAATTTCACCGTTAACTTTTAACAAGTCAGCACGTTCCATACCAGGACCACGTGGACGAGAACCTACCAATAATGCGTAGTCAGCATCTTTAAATGCAACTTTCGGATCATCAGTCCCGATCATGCCAGCCAATAAAGGGAAAGCACAGTCATCAAGTTCCATCATTACGCCTTTAAGCGCTTGTTGTGCTTTTTCAACTGGAACTTCAAGCAATTGCAAAATAACAGGTTGATCTTTACCTAACATTTCACCGCTTGCGATACGGAATAATAAGCTGTAACCAATTTGACCTGCAGCGCCAGTCACGGCAACACGAACGGGTTGCTTCATGTAATTGTCTCCAATGAGTGTCCTTAATCGGGCTAAATAGGAATTCCATCTAACCAAATCATCATAAACGGCAAAGATTGTACTCTAAAGATTTGGCAGATGCATGTAAAAGCGACTCATTTTCACCAAAAGTCTGATAGAAAATACAAATTAACCTTTATAAATAGATTCAATGTATGGCGAGCATTTTCTTACAAAATGTTCACTACCTTTAGTAACTACCTTTAATCATGATTTCACCAGGGCAATTCGATACCACATGATTTGCACATTGTTTATATTGGCCTTTTACCGTGTAACAAACTTTCACTTCTGTTAAGACCACATCTGAACGCGATAACTGGCAACTAAAACGGATACCATTTTGAGGTAAGCTTGGATTAAGACGAGTAAACTGCTGCCTTAATGCTGATTGCTGCATTTCAACATTTGTTGAACTTGTAAGACTAGCCGGGATTTTTAAACGTTCAGCAAAATTAATAACTGTACGGAAATATTGGCTTGCATTCATAGGAACGCACCCCCCTACACTTTTCCATAGCTGCACACGAGCATTATTATCAGGCATAACCCGAGCTACGACTTTAGCTTGTAATGGAGAGAGGGCTGCTGAACTTTCTGTTGAACAATCAGTTTTTGTGGTTTCCGGCATAAGACCTGTAATTGTCAGTGAATAGCCTTCAAGACATTTACGTTGTTTTTGTTTAGAGGGATCTAATGCACATGCAGCTGGTGTCATTTGCACATGCATAACATACCCCTGTAAATTAACAGGTTCGGCATGTAAAACGGAACTCATCAATCCTACCCCTGCACAGAGTAACCACCATGCAAGTTGCAAAATTGAACGAAGTTCCAAATATCTATATTTCATTTAATTAAAACTTGAATATGCCAATTAAAAGAAGATCCATCATCAACCACCTTAAAGTTAAGGCGACGTACGCATTGGAATGACTTTCATACGTTGTGATAATGACTGAGCCCCTTGACCCAATATCACACCGTAATGTGTTGCATTCGTCATAACATGCTTGACGTAGTCTCTAGTTTCTAACAATGGAATTGTCTCAGTATATTGGTCAGCCGAAATTGATTGATAGTCCGGTTGCCAACGTCTAGCCCGATTAGGTCCCGCATTATAACCTGCAGTTGCCAAAACAGGGTTGTTGCTTAATTGTCCCTGAATCATCGACAAATAAAATGTTCCATATCGAATATTGGTATTCATTTCATTTAATGCAGCAGGATTATAAGTTTCACCCATTTGTCGTGCAATCAACTTCGCTGTATCAGGCATAATTTGCATAAGACCGCCCGCTCCAACGTGAGAACGTGCAGAGGTGACAAACCGGCTTTCTTGACGCATTAAACCATAAGCCCATGCTGGATCAATTCCTGCATTGTAACTATGACTTACGACATTAGTCTTATGTGGGGTCACATAACGATACGTATCATTGTGCTTATTCGTTGTACGATCTGCTGCATAGATTGCACGGTCATACCATCCCATATCATGAGCACGCTTTGCCGCAGCTAAAAGTAAACCATCATCGTGCTGAAGATAAGCTTGGCGAACAGCCCAATTCCACTCACGGTTAGTGTAAGTTGGATTTGCATTAATACGTCTTAAAGTAAAAGCACGATTGAAGTGAATATTCTGATCTAAACGTCTTAAATCACTTGCTGTTGGTTGATCATCATAAGGTTGATGGTTATAACGTTCACCTAAGCGATCTTTTGCTAAAAGGTTATGATAGTCATCACCCGCCTGAGCTAATTTTCTATAAATTTGTTGTGCTGTTGCTTTAGAAGCACTATCACCACGCTGCTCTGTCGCACGAGCAAGCCAATATTGCCAGCGGTCTTCTTGTTTTTGGGTCACGGTCATACTATCAATCGCACGGATTAAGCTTTCCCACGCGCCAAAACGGATTGACTGACGTGCATAAATTTCAGCTTCTTCCGGACTTAATGGATAACCATAACTTGCATCAAAGTATTGAAGAACTTCACGATTAAAATTATTTTTCATTACCGTGGTGCCACCAATATAGGCTACCGTACGATATAAATATTTTTGTACATTTTGTGGTGTACCTTGGGCGACACGCTGCACATTTGAAAAAGCATTACTCAAGTCATTATTAGCTAAACGCCCTAAAGCAAAAATCAAATAAGCATAATCTGCATCATTGGCCTTAGGTGCACTCCATAAATAGTTAAGCGGATTAGCCTGAATTTGGTTAAGCTGGGCCAAAGAAAGATTTAAGCCCAAAGTCTGTGCTGTCGCGAGCGCTTGTCCCGACAAACCTGCACGCAACTGTACCCATAGACGCTGTTGTTTATCTTGTGCACTCATTAAAGGACTAGATAACATCATGCGACCTAAGCCCACACAAGATTCCGGTTGTGATTCAGTCGCTAACCAAACATCTTTATATTCAGCAAAAACTAAAGCATCGCCGCTTTTCGCCCGCACTTGTGCTAAAGCACAATTTTCGGCTTGGTCAGGATTGGTAACGTAAGATAAGACAGGTTGTGCAGATGCAAAGTCAGCTTGTTTAACTTTTTCTTCAACATAATCAGCTGCTAATTTTTCAGCCATTGCTGATTGTGGATAGCGTTGAGCAAAGCTTACGATAGAGGCAGTGGGTTGAAAGCCAAGGTTGGTATTGAGTTTCCAATACTCTGGATAATATCCCAATACATCATTTTGCATTGCAAGCTGATATTGGTCTAATAACGCAGTATTACCACTATTTGCAGCATTTAAGGCATCATTGAACTGCTCTTCGGCAGCATAAGTAAATGAACAACCAAGTAAACACATAGCTCCTAACCAGCTACGATGCATATATTTATTTTTCATTACACGACTATGTATTGATGAGCTCTTTCTACTTGGTCTCATAAATGTGCTAAACCCTGACTATTCACCTTCAACGCATAGTTTAATTATTCTTCGTGCTTTCTTTTGTTGTGTTATGTAACTCTATGATTCAACATCATTAAAATTCACCTAATTTACTTCACAAAAACCTTGTCATGTTCTGAAAGTTTACTGTTATCGGTTCAGCTCAAATACTGCTATAATAAATGGTTTGACCCATTTTGGGCCAATTTATTCTTTTTAGATCGATCTGTTAGGAGCCTGCATGACGGTTCAAACCTTCATTCCCAATGGTGCCAAAGCTGCCTCAGAAAACACTGTTACCCAGCCAACGCACACCACTGATGTTTCAATAAAAAAACTTTATATTGAAACTCAAGGGTGTCAGATGAATGAGTATGACAGTCACCGTATGGCAGACCTTTTAGGGGACTCTCACGGCTACGTTTTAACGACCAACCCTAATGAAGCAGATATTCTGCTCATGAATACGTGTTCTATTCGTGAAAAAGCGCAGGAAAAAGTATTTAGTGAATTAGGCCGCTGGCGTAAACTCAAAGACAAAAATCCTGACCTGGTAATTGGTGTGGGTGGATGTGTTGCCTCTCAAGAAGGTGACAATATTCAAAAACGTGCGCCTTACGTGGACATGATTTTTGGTCCACAGACATTACACCGTTTACCACAAATGCTTGATCAACATAATGCTCAAGTAGAAAAACCAAAAAAAGATAAAATCAAACTGGTTGATATTTCTTTCCCAGATATTGAAAAGTTCGACTTTTTACCTGAACCACGTGTAGAAGGCTTTAAAGCATTCGTTTCTATTATGGAGGGCTGTTCTAAGTATTGTTCTTTCTGTGTAGTTCCTTATACACGCGGTGAAGAAGTTTCTCGTCCATTAGATGATGTACTTGCAGAAATCGCGGGTCTTGCTGAAAAAGGTGTTCGCGAAATTTCACTCCTTGGTCAGAATGTAAATGGATATCGCGGTGAAACCTTTGAAGGTGGCATCTGCACCTTCCCTGAATTGTTACGACTCGTTGCAGAAATTCCGGGTATCGGCCGTTTACGTTATACAACATCTCATCCACTTGAGTTCTCTGATGAGTTAATTCAGTGCTATGAAGATTTGCCTCAAATGGTGTCGCATTTACACTTGCCTGTTCAAAGTGGCTCTAATGATGTCTTACAGGCAATGAAGCGAAATCATACGATTGATGTTTATATCGATAAGATTGCCAAGCTAAGAAAAATTCGTCCAGATATGCATTTATCGAGTGACTTCATTATTGGCTTCCCAGGTGAAACTGATGAAAACTTCGCTGAAACACTTCAATTTATCAAAGACTTAGATTTCGATCACTCATATAGTTTTGTCTATTCAAAACGTCCGGGCACACCTGCATCGGACTTACCAGACACTACACCTGAGCACGTCAAAAAAGAGCGTTTAGCTCAAGTTCAAAAAGTGATTAAACAGTCTAGTATTGAAAAAACTGATGCAATGCTTGGCAAAATTGAACGCGTTCTTATTGAAAAAGTCTCGGACCAAGACCCTAATATTTTACTCGGTACAGCTGACAATACACGTTTAGTCACTTTTGTCGGTGATGCTGCTTGGGTTGGCCGTTTTGCGGAGATCGAGATTACTGAAATTAAAACTTTAAATTTAGTTTACGGTGAGCTCTTGAATCTTGAGCCTGACGTGGCGTAATGTAGAGGTATTCTAAAGTCTACTGAAAGGTTTTCTCTTGACTGCAGCGATTCGACGTACCGTAACATTTCCTGAAATTTCAATGGAACGTTTAAAGAGCATCTTGGGTGCCTATAATGGGCACCTTAAGCAAATTGAACAGCGTTTAGATGTCAAAATTACTCATCGTGGAGATGTTTTTCATATCGATGGTGAGATAGATGCTGTTGGGAGAGCCGAAGCATTATTGCAACGACTCTACGAAGAGTCTGAGGTATCCCAGCAAATCAGTGCCGATCTATTGCATCTGCTAATTCAATCTTCTCAAACTGAACGTAATTTCGAGTTAGTGGGAGAGGAAATGGATGAGCATGATGCACCAATGGATGTTTATTTCCAGACTCGAAAAGGCCGCATTAATCCACGTGGCGCCAATCAAAAACGCTATGTACAGCGTATTTTGCAAAGCGATATTTCTTTTGGGGTAGGCCCTGCTGGTACAGGTAAAACCTATTTAGCAGTTGCTGCCGCAGTAGATATGCTCGAACGTAACGAAATCCAGCGGATTTTACTTGTACGTCCTGCCGTGGAAGCTGGAGAAAAGCTCGGGTTCCTACCTGGTGATTTAACTCAGAAAATCGATCCATACCTACGCCCTCTTTACGATGCCCTCTACGAAATGCTCGGCTTTGAAAAAGTTGCCAAGTTAATCGAGCGTCAAGTGATTGAAGTTGCACCTCTTGCATATATGCGTGGTCGTACACTTAACCATTCGTTTGTAATTTTGGATGAAGCTCAAAACACAACACCTGAACAAATGAAAATGTTCTTGACCCGTTTAGGTTTTGGCTCTCGTGCAGTGATTACAGGTGATATTACCCAAGTAGATTTACCTCGAGGCCAACAATCTGGTTTGGCGCATGCACTACGTGTACTCGAGAACATTAAAGAAATTCATATTACCCGTTTCCATTCCCGTGACGTTGTACGTCATCAACTTGTTCAAAAAATTGTTGAAGCGTATGAAGGTTGGGATGGTGAACAACAGCGTCTTAATGCTGAAGCGCGTGCTGAACGTAAAGCACGTCAAGAGGCATTAGTTGCTGAAAACGATACAGCAGCAGACTTGCAACATCAGGATGCTTAAGGATTCATTTTGAAAATCAGTTTAAGTTTACAACAAGACTTTCAATCACCTGAGTTAGAGCTCAAACGAGCTCAACTCAAAAAAATTATTGAGACAACTTTACGCCACGTTGGTTATAAAGAAGATTGTGAAATTGGGGTTGCTTGCGTTGATCTGGATGAGAGCCAGCAACTCAATTTGCAGTACCGAGAAAAAGACAAACCAACTAATGTCTTATCTTTTCCAAGTGATATTCCTGAAGAAGTTTTACCAATGCTAGATGCCTTACCTCTAGGTGATTTGGTTATCTGCATTCCAGTGGTATTACAAGAGGCATTAGAGCAGAAAAAAACTGCCCAAAATCATTTTGCCCATCTATTAGTACATGGCGTTTTACATTTGCTCGGTTATGACCATGAAACTAGTGATGAAGATGCAGAAGAGATGGAAGGCTTAGAAATTGAAATTTTAGCAAAACTCAATATTGCAAACCCTTATCAGGAATAATGTGATCATTAGTAAAATGTGGATATCCTAAAAGTTATCCACATTTTTTTAATTAGTGAACCTCAAATTCCGCTTCAGCTGGATCAAAACGCCAAGTACGTACAATACGTAACTCCGAAATATCTTTCATATTGGCATCGAAATGTCCAAATGGTGCACCGCGACGTACTGAAGACTTAGCGGCTTCATCTAGTATTGAATGCCCTGAGCTTTCAAGCAAACGAATTGCACGAATCCCACCTTGAGCATTCAAAATCACCATTAAACGGACTTCACCTCTTAGTTGTTGCTGTTTGGCTTCTTCCGGATAATAGCGGTTACCGTAAAGCTCCACTTTTTCACGAAACTTATCTAAATAAGCAGCCGAGGCATCTTTCTTTGCTTGAATTCCATCTACTGTCTTGATTTTTTGCTGACGGCTAAAATCTTGCCGACGTTGTAAATATTGTGCTTCAAGGCTGGCAACCATCGCAGCTTTTGCTTGAAATTGACTTTGTAATTGTTCTAATTCTTTTTTCCTCTGACTTGCATTAGCTTGTTTTTGCCAACTCAAAACCGTCATTAGAACTTTTTCTTCAAATTTAAGTTCTCTTTGTTGCTGAACCTTTTGCAAAGTTTCTAACTCTGCACTTCCAGTTGAAGCCTCACTAAGCATAGGGTTTGGAGTATCACTAGAAGTCCGGTGAGCCTCACGAAATGCACCTGAACCCTGCTGGTTTGATTGAGCCAAAAAATCTGCCTGATTAACTGGCTCATTGCTTGGTCGAATTGAAATTGCAATTTCTTTAGTAGATTGCTCTGACGGGCTAGGCATGGCAAAGTGAATAAGCAATACAAAAATATGCAGCAAGATTGCCAATATTGTTGCAGCAATAAAGATTCGGTCTTGCCACCAATAATGAAAATGCTCTTTGGATCGACTTCTGGTGTTCAGCATAATCTTAAAAGCATATAAATGCCTTTTCCCCACGGTTTAATACCGAATAAAATGTAAACTAATATTCAAATTTGGATAAAAGTGTGATTCACTTCAAATAGAGAGTTTTATCCATTTTCATTTTGTCAAAATGTATCAATTAAATTTGTTACACTGCAATATCAAAACCCGTTTTTTATCATAATAAAGATTGTGTGGGCTCTTTAGTAAATTATCTTCTGGAAGTTCTTTTATGCAAACGCTATTTTCCTCTTTAGTCAGACGCCTTCAAAAAGTCTATAAAAAAGCAGAAGCATTCATTGAGGAAGAAAGAGATTTTACGTTATCGCAAACCTTTCTGAATGCAACTTTACAACGTTATGTCACCAATAATGTTGAATTTTTAGATGACCTACATGCTGATCTTTATCATGACTGGTTAAGGTTATATGCAACTATGCATGTAAAAGGTTTAGAAACAACATTATCAGTTGATCTAAAACTAATTCAGATGGAATTTAATAAAGAACAACAGCTTTTAGTTTTTGAACAAATTAGTAATACACAAATTATTGAAGCAAAATATAAAAACTTTTGGCAAAAAATCGCCGTGAAAGCCGCAGTTTTTTACTACCATAAGATTTTGAAAAAAGATCCTTTAGGGATGATTCTTGAACGTTTTAATGTAGCAGAAGAACGTGATGAACTTATATTTCTTGATCTCAACCGCTGGTTTGGTAAAAAAGCCAGTATTATCGAGACATTAGGTAAAGTACATGTAAATTATGCACGGGTGCGTGAAGCTGAATTAGTCGTATTTGGAAATGTGAATTTAGCGGCGCTACTATACCGCGATCAGGATGATGATTTTGAAGGTGAATTAGAAGACTCTGAAATAACACCAATTCAGCAAAAAGATGCTTAAATGGATATAAATGAAAAATAACTCGCTGCCAAAAAAACACAAATAGATTACACATTTAGCATAAATCCTGATTTTTTCTCCATGATCAACAGGCATAATATGTTTAAGTTACAGATGCATCAGCACTAACTTTTTAGTCTGTACAAGGATACTTACTTATGGCAACAAAATTTCTGAAATCGTTTGGCATCGCAACAGGTATTTCAACAACTTTGCTTTTTGCAGGCTTCTCAAGTCATGCTCTTGCCATGAGCCCATTTCAGGCAAATTATCAGTTTACTTATAATAATAAAGGTATGGGTACAGCTACACGTGCTTTAAGCCAGCAAGGTAATAATTGGACTTATAATTTCACTGCAAAAGCAGGTGGAATTGCTTCTGCAAGTGAAACAAGTAAATTTAGTTTTGCTAATGGTAAAATTGGGTCTCAAAGTTTTAGCCGTACTAGCAAAATTTTGATTCACAACAACACTATGAGTATTAACTTTAATCCCAATAGTAAAACTATTTCGACTAAGAAAGACGATAAGGCCCGTTCATTTGCTTGGCAAGCAGGCGTTCTTGATGAGTTAAATGCAGAGTTACAACTGCGTGAAGATTTAAAAAATGGCTCACTTAAAACCTCTTACCCACTTGCAGATGCAAAAGAAGTTGAAAATCGTCGTTTTGTAAAACAAGGCAACGAGAAAATTAAAACCTCTTATGGGACATTCGATACCATTAAAGTCGTTTTACAGCATAAAAAACCTGAACGTAGCACAATCTTTTGGTTAGCACCGAAATTAGATTATTTACCAGTTAAAGTAAGTCATATTGATGGTAAAACTTCTTATGGATTGTTATTAACTAGTTATTCAGGTAAGACGAATTAAAGCTTGCATTTTTTTGGATGCTTTTTAAAATACGCATTTGCTTTAAAAAGCATCCGTCTAGAGGATTCTCCCGTGCACGCACTAGAACAGAAAATCTTAACAGAAGGTATCGTTCTATCTGATCAAGTCTTGAAAGTCGACGCTTTCTTAAACCACCAAATTGATCCTGTACTCATGCAGCAGATTGGTAAAGAATTTGCCGCTCGCTTTAAAGATGCAGGGATTACCAAGATTATTACCATTGAAGCATCAGGTATTGCACCTGCAATCATGGCAGGTTTGGAACTTGGTGTACCTGTAATTTTCGCTCGAAAATATCAGTCATTGACTTTAAAAGATGACCTATATCGTTCTAAAGTATTTTCTTTTACTAAACAAACTGAAAGTACAATTGCGATTTCAAACAAGCATCTTCATTCAACTGATAAAGCATTAGTTATTGATGACTTCTTGGCGAATGGTCAAGCAGCATTAGGACTAATTGATTTAATTCACCAAGCAAATGCAGAAGTTGTGGGTGTCGGTATTGTGATTGAAAAATCATTCCAACCAGGTCGTGATTTATTGCTTGAAAAAGGCTACCGAGTTGAATCACTAGCACGTGTTCACTCTCTTACAGATGGTAAAGTTACCTTTGTAAAAGAATAAGATATACAAATAAAAAAAGAGCGGATAATCCGCTCTTTTTTTATTTAATTAAGGTGAAATAAGGAGCTTTTTAGTAACTTCACCTAAACGTCTGCCTTGAGCTTCACACAAAATCTTTTCGTCCTGACTTAAGTTCTGGTCATGGCGAGGTCCACTTACATGGCTAGCTCCATACGGCGTTCCACCTGTTTTAGTGTTAGATAACGCCGGAATTGCATTTGGTAATCCCATAATCATCATCCCGTGATGAAATAACGGCGGTAGCATAGTAAGTAAAGTAATCTCCTGCCCACCATGCATTGATCCAGAAGAAGTAAAAACACAAGCTGGTTTATTGTGTAATGCCCCATTGAGCCAAAGGCTCGTCGTTTGGTCCCAAAAATATTTCATTTCACTTGCCATATTACCGAAGCGAGTTGGGGAACCTAACGCCAGCCCCGCGCAATTTGCTAGATCATCCAACGTACAATAGATATCACCTTCTGCCGGAATACTTGGTTCAGCTGTCGTGACGACTGGAGCAATATTTGGCACAGTCCGAATTTTTACTGACATACCCGCAGACTCAACACCATTGGCAATTAAATGTGCCATTTCTTTAGTAGAACCATATTTGCTGTAATAGAGTACAAGAATGTAAGGTTGCATCGGTTTCATAAATTTTGTTAAAAAGAACACTATACGGTATTTTTTATTTTTTTGGCGAAGCCAATCTTATGAAATTCTAGAAGCGATTGATCGTGTAGTACTGAAGGCAAGCTACGTAACTTTCTCAAATCTATCAAATAAAAAGAGTAATCTTTTTGATTTCGCTTATACCTGATAAGAGAAATATGACTTCCTTCAAAAGATTATTGCTACAATTTTTTCTATAGCACATAGTAAACTTACAAAATGACTTTCATTCTTTAAGTTATTATTTTGCTTTAATCTACTATTTAAGTTCTTAAGCTAATACTTTGCTAAGCTATCAATCGCCCAACATGATGACTAAAAAAATCGGGATAGACGACGTATGTTACAACGTTTTTTAGAGAAACTTCCTTTTTATAAAAAAACCTGGTTTCAGTTCGTTTTATATGTATTTAAGCGTTTTGAAGCTGATCGGTGCCGTGAACAAGCTGGTTCTCTCACCTATACAACACTATTTGCAGTTGTACCGATGCTAACGGTTTTTTTAGTAATTATTTCTTCAATTAAAGCGTTAGAACCTGCAAGACAACAGCTTCAACATTTAATTTATAGTAACTTTTTACCGAAGAGTACGATCGCATTTGATA
The DNA here is from genome assembly GCF_034067285.1 of Acinetobacter pittii. NCBI lineage: Bacteria > Pseudomonadati > Pseudomonadota > Gammaproteobacteria > Moraxellales > Moraxellaceae > Acinetobacter > Acinetobacter pittii. The sequence goes on along the minus strand of NZ_CP139286.1, from coordinate 464,789 downwards.
AAGCACTAAATGCTTTTACAGAGAAGTCGAGCAACTTGACTGTAATTGGTGTGCTATTTTTATTCGTCACGACAGTTTTAATGCTGACCTCAATTGAAACAGTTTTTAATCGTATTTGGCGAGTAAAAGAAACGCGTAGTGGCATTATGGGCTTTATGCGCTACTGGACCATTATTTCGCTTGGCCCTATTATTTTAGGCAGTGCATTTGTTATTTCATCAACTGTTGCTTCGATGAACTTATTAAGCAATAACTTCACAGGTTATCAACTTGATGGCGCATTTCTACTCTGGCTAATTTCTTTTGCACTCACTATTTTGGGTTTCTTCATTTTATATTGGACCATTCCCAATCGCACCGTCCCAGTTTATGCAGCAGGAATTGCTGCTTGTTTAAGTGCAGTACTGTTTGAAATACTCAAAAATTTATTTAGCTTCGTGATGTCAAATTTCACTAGTTATGAAATTATTTATGGTGCATTTGCAGCCGTGCCAATTTTCCTTCTATGGATCTTTCTTTCATGGAATATTATTTTGCTAGGCGTAGAGGTGAGTTTTGCTTTAACTGCATTTCATTCGGGTAAAGAGCAAAAACGTCATCCTGTTTTAATGCTATTAGATATTCTTGAGCTGTTTTATAAAAAACAGAAACTTGGCGAAAGTGTAAGCGATAAAGAAGCTCTCGAAATTTTAGGACGTGGAGAAGTTGGCCGCTGGCCAGCTTATGTACTTTTGCTTGAAGAGCAAAATTTAGTTAAACGTACCGATAAAGATGAATATGTGCTTGCGCGCAATTTATCCCAAGTTGACTTCTGGGGCTTTTTCACTGCTCTCCCATACCCTTTACCGTTACGTGAAGATGTTCTAAATGTACACGATGACGATGAATGGATGGAAAAAATAGGACCAGCTCTAGTCGAGTCTAATGATTACTTGGCTGCCAAACTTTCTATTCCGCTCTCAACAATTTTTGAAGAGAAATAAGAAAGTAAAACTATTCAATAGTATAAGCACTCTTTCCTACCCAATAAAAAAACCCTGTTATTAAAAATAATAATAGGGTTTTTTATTGTCCATCTTTAGGAATGGGTTAGGCTTTTACAAAAGTTTTCCATACAAAATCTTGCGTTGCACCTTTTAATGTCATTTTCAACTGATCACCTGCATGTAATGGTCCAACACCAGCAGGTGAACCAGTCATAATTACATCACCCGGTTCGAGTGAGAAGACCTGATTAATATCAATTAATAGATCAGCAATGCTAAACATTAACAGTGCAGTATTTCCATCTTGACGCAACTCATCGTTAATATGGAAAGTGAATTTGGTCTCTTGCCAATCTGTAATTTCGCTCACATCAACCCAGTCTGACAGCACACAGGCACCATCAAAAGCTTTAGCACGCTCCCATGGATGACCTTTACCTTTTAGTTCATTCTGTAAATCACGCATTGTTAGATCAAGACCTAAAGACACTGCACCAATCGCTTTTAAGGCTTTTTCAGGATCTGTTTCACCCTTTAAAGGCTGATCAATGCGCAAAACTAACTCGCACTCAAAATGACAACTGCCCCAAGCTGGATTCCATGAAATACCGTCATTTAAACCAATCAAGCTACTCGGTGGCTTAATAAATAATATCGGCCTATCTGGCATAGCATTATTTAATTCTTTGACATGATCGGCGTAACTTCTGCCCACGCAAACGATTTTTGAAGGACGTGTATTCATGAGGCTTCCTTTGTTGTTGCGGCTGATAATTCCAATAATTTATTTCTTAAATGTATTTTCAAATATAGTTTGATCTGCGACCTGTGAGAATGCTCGTTTTGGTACAATAATTACAGTTTTATTTTTTAGTTCAAGCATATAGGTTAACTTGCCTTTAGCAAAGGTTTGCACATCTGCATATTGCATCACTTGCTTACGGCCATTGGCGTAAAGCTCAAAATAATCTTGATATAAGTCGATTCCCTGCTCGCTCTTTCCAAACTGGTAACGAACGAATTGACGCTTAAATAACATCGGTAAAAGCCAATAACGCATGAGACCTTGCATCACTAGAAAAAACACACCTAACCCGACATAATATCGACCAACACCAGAGAGACCTAAATAAAATCCCCAAATAATAATTGCGATACTAATCGCAGGTGTTAGAAAACGGGTAATTTGCTTTTTCCCAAACGTCACTAATGAAAATCCATCTTGTGACTCTTCTAAATTCAAATAGTAACGTAAAGATAAAGCTATTTTTTGCTCGGTCATTGCACTGCATCAATACTCAATAAATCGAAACTATTAGAGCATATTCATTTCAGCTTTAAAATGAATCAAAAGCTATTTTTTATTTTGTTTAAAAGTGGAGCTTATTAATAGATTGGAAGAGCAGCTACGTTGCATATATAGAACGTAGATTCATATTTTTTGAGCTTATTTCAGTTTTTAAAATTTCTACAATGGAAACATCACCTTCTTAGTGGAATGTCTCATGTCTTTTCTTGCAAAATTATTTGGCTTAAATCAAAAAGCGACTGTCTCAAAAGATGTGGTTATCCAAGCCACTCAAGAGAACCATCTTTCAAATGAAACTAACTTTTTAGAATTAATTAAAAAACGCCGTTCTATCTATTCGATTGGAAAAAACTTAGAACATACCCCTTCGGAAATTGAAGAATTGATTCAAGAAGCGGTCAAACATAGCCCATCAGCGTTCAACTCTCAATCTTCTCGCGTTGTGATTTTATTTAATCAGTCTCATGAAAACTTCTGGAATATTGTTTTAGATGTATTAAAAACGATTGTCCCTGCTGAAGCATTAGCCGGAACTGAGCAAAAAATTCAAAGTTTTGCAGCAGGTGCAGGTACAGTTTTATTTTTTGAAGATCAGGATGTAATTAAAGGTCTACAAGAACAATTTGAGTTATATGCTGACAATTTCCCAGTGTGGTCTGAACATTCAACAGCAATTGCCCAATTTGCAGTATGGAGCGTACTGGCTGAGCAGGGTCTTGGAGCCTCTTTACAGCACTACAATCCAATTATTGATGAGAAAGTTAACACTACTTTTAACATCCCTACTCAGTGGAAATTAAGAGCTCAATTAGTATTTGGCTCAATTGAAGGTCAAGCAGGTGAAAAAGTATTTATTGAAGATGAAAGCCGTTTTAAAACATTTAGCTAATTTTTTTTCAACTTCAAATCATTTAAAGCCGGTTGCCATGAGCACTGGTTTTTAAATTGAAATAATAAAAAACAGGCACAAAAAAACCGCTATATATAGCGGTTAATTCTTCAAGTGGTGCGCTCAGAGAGATTCGAACTCCCGACCCCTTAGTTCGTAGCCAAGTGCTCTATCCAGCTGAGCTATGAGCGCGTACTTGATGTTGCGCATTATACGCATTTTTCAAAGCTTAGGAAGCTTTTTTTCATCTTTCTGTCACCAAACGTCTAGTTCTTAGTCATCAAACTAGTTTACATCAAATAGCGGCTAAAATTATTAGTGTTTTTCTTCTTTAAGATGTATTTGAAATATTTTTTTTCAAATAAATTTTATCGGCTTTTTGAGGCATTTGGCCATATACCTAGATGATAAAGGCTACTATTTTAGTCAACATTATAGAAATAATATATTTCTGGTTAAGCTTTAACATTATAAGCTTAATTAAAATTTATCGAGAATAATGCTTCAAATGAGTGAAAATATGATTAAAAAATAATTAATGAAAAAAATATTATATAAAAATTATTATTATTTTTACGTCTAAATTAAAAAATTATTATTGCTTTAAATATTATTTAATATCAAAAAATGTGACTAAAAATACACATTGACAGCTTTTGAGATCTCACCAATACTAAATCGCAATTATTGAGATATATATCTCAATAATTAACTCGCGCAATAAATAATACTTACTTAAAAATACATAATTATATAGGAAATAGACTGAAATGTTCTTACTAAAAAATCTCGTTTCTTCGATATCAAAAGTTACTCAAGATTTGGGCAATATTATATCGGTGAATACTAATGTAACGGGCGGCTCTACTGTTGATGGTCACATATCAACTTCTGGCTTACTTTCAGACACTCTATCTACAGCAACAAATACACTTACAACGACCACAACTGGTCTTGTTTCTGATGCAGTGGGCACAGTTACAGGTAGTATTGGTTCTACAAGCCCGGTTGACACTGTAACCAATATTATTGGTGGTGTGACTGGCGGAATTAGTAGTGGCAATCCTCTTGAAACCGTAACTAATATTATCGGCGGTGTTACAGGTGGAATTGGTGGTACATCTCCAATTTCACCTGTGATTGATGTCGTTCAAGGCGGTATTGATATTCTTCAGGGTGTAGAAAGCCTAAAAACTGAAATTATCAACACTGGCATTGATACAGTTGCAGATACAATTATCGGCGTCCTTCCACAAGCAGAACATCCAGTTTCTGAAATTGCCGACCTCGGCACACTAACTTTTGAAACTTCTCGCGACACAGTTAACGGTGCACTTGAAGTTGTTTCTGATTTAGTTGGCGGTGATATTCAAGGTGCTACTGAATCTGCTACTGGTATTCTCGATACACTGATTACAAATGGCACAACTGCTACTGGTATTGTTACTGGCGTGGTCGGAAGCGTTACCGATGTCGTTGGTGGCGTAACGGGTGGTGTTGAAGGTAACCCGCTTGAAGTGATTACCGACATTATTGGTGGTGTAACTGGTGGCGTTGATGGTAACCCACTTGAAGTAATTACTGACATTATTGGTGGTGTAACTGGTGGCGTTGATGGCAACCCGCTTGAAGTGATTACTGACATTATCGGCGGTGTTACAGGTGGTATCGGTGGTGGTACATCTCCAATTTCACCTGTGATTGATGTCGTTCAAGGCGGTATTGATATACTTCAGGGTGTAGAAAGCCTAAAAACTGAAATTATCAATACAGGCATCGACACTGTTGCTGACACAATCATTGGTATCCTTCCTCAAACTGAACATCCAGTTTCAGACCTAGCAGATCTTGGCACACTAACTTTCGAAACTTCTCGCGACACAGTAAATGGTGCACTTGAGGTAGTTTCTGATTTAGTTGGCGGTGATATCCAAGGTGCTACTGAATCTGCTACAGGTATTCTGGGCACGCTTATCACCAATGGTACAACCGCAACTGGAATTGTGAATAATATTATCGGTGGCGCAACTGGTGGTGTTGATGGAAGTCCACTTGATGTGATTACCGATATTATCGGTGGTGTAACTGGCGGTGTTGATGGCAATCCACTTGAAGTGATTACCGATATTATCGGTGGTGTAACTGGCGGTATTGACGGTAACCCACTTGAAGTAATTACTGACATTATTGGTGGTGTAACTGGTGGTGTTGACGGTAACCCACTTGAAGTAATTACCGATATTATTGGTGGTGTAACTGGTGGCGTTGACGGCAACCCACTTGAAGTGATTACTGACATTATCGGCGGTGTAACTGGTGGCATCGGTGGCGGTACTTCTCCAATCTCACCTGTGATTGATGTCGTTCAAGGCGGTATTGATATTCTTCAGGGCGTAGAAAGCCTAAAAACTGAAATTATCAACACTGGCATTGATACAGTTGCAGATACAATTATCGGCGTCCTTCCACAAGCAGAACACCCAGTTTCTGAAATTGCCGACCTCGGCACATTAACTTTTGAAACTTCTCGCGACACAGTTAACGGTGCACTTGAGGTAGTTTCTGATTTAGTTGGTGGTGATATTCAAGGTGCTACTGAATCTGCTACCGGTATTCTCGATACGCTGATTACAAATGGTACAACTGCTACCGGTTTAGTTACAGAAATCATTGGCGGATTAACTGGTACTATTGGTGGAGCAACTGGTGGAGATAGCTCACTCGGCCTACTAACCGATTTACTTGGTGGCTTAACAGGTAGCGTTGGTGGTGATAGCTCTCTTGGTGTAGTGACCGACCTCCTCGGTGGGTTAACTGGTGGTGTGACTGGCGGTACAGATAACCCTATCGGCATCGTTACAGACATCGTTGGTAGCTTAACGGGTGGCGTTACTGGTGAAGGCGGCTTAGATGTTATTTCTAATTTACTGGGCGGATTAACTGGTGGCAGTTTACTTGGTGGCGTGACGTCTACAGTATCTAGCGTAACCAACACAACGCATACTATCGTACCGACATCATTACTTACTGATAGTTTCTTAGAAAACTCTTTCAATACTGTTTAATATAAGCCATTAAAAGAAAGCCACTTCTCATAAGTGGCTTTCTTTATTAATATATTTTTAAATATTAATTCACTTCTTGCCATCTATAATATTTCTTATGCGCCAGCTCTAACATTGCATAATCATTAGGTGTATCACCATAAGCATAAATTTTAGAATATTGGCTTAAATCATATTTATTTTTTATTCTATTTACTTTTTCTAAATAACCACAATCGCCATTAATAAAATCACCCGTCAAAATACCATCACGTATTTCAAGTTGATTGCATATAACATCTAAACCTAAAGACTGGCACCAACTTTCTAAATAAACGCCCAATGATGCAGAGACGACAACAATCTGATCGCCTTGTTGTTTATGCCAGAGAATACGTTCCAAAGCATTTTCACGCACACAGATAGGAAGCACATTTTTAGCAAACTCTTGTCCCCTAACTTTTAGGGCATCTGCATCATAGCCCGCATATCCCACTTGGCAAAGTTTAGTTCGAATAGTTCTATCAGTTACCCATCCAAGCTTATAACCCGCTATATAAGGTGCAAGACGAATACCACCGACTATTTGAGTTTTTTTGTTTAAAGAAAATTTAAGAAATAGGCTGAATGTGTCGCTATGAGTAATCGTGCCGTCAAAGTCAAATAAAGCTAAGTTCATTTATGATTATCTCTAATATAATTAAAAAGTTATAAATTTAGATTTTTTTAAAGTACTAAAAAACAGGCACAAAAAAACCGCTATAAAAGCGGTTAATTCTTCAAGTTGGTGCGCTCAGAGAGATTCGAACTCCCGACCCCTTAGTTCGTAGCCAAGTGCTCTATCCAGCTGAGCTATGAGCGCGTAACTTGTGTGCCTTTCAGCGATTCGTTCTGTTTTACTTGGTGCGCTCAGAGAGATTCGAACTCCCGACCCCTTAGTTCGTAGCCAAGTGCTCTATCCAGCTGAGCTATGAGCGCATTAAGTAAATGGCGGTGAGAGAGGGATTCGAACCCTCGATACCAGTAATAGGTATGCTTCCTTAGCAGGGAAGTGATTTCAGCCACTCATCCACCTCACCGGAACGAGCCGCCATAATACAAACTAAAACCCTATTGTTCAAGTCATCATAGTGAAATTTTCTTGTTTTTTAGTTCAATGAATTATTTTTTAAGCAATTTCCTCATTATTTTCGTCTTTTTCGATCAAACGCTTGTTAAGATAGATATTATTTCTTCATCAAAATACTGTAGTGCATAACACATTATTGCAAACCTAAACGTGCAGTTCGGGTCTGCATGACTTATGCTAAACTTATCTGCCAAGCGTGAAACCAAACGACATGACAAAAAACTGGGCTGACCCCGAAGCGAAAGCTGAAGCTGAACGTTATGACAATCCTATTCCAAGCCGTACTCTTATTTTAGATACATTGGAACAATTGCAGACACCGCAATCTCATGCAGAACTTGTCGATCATTTTAATATTCATGACCAAAAAAGTATTGAAGCTCTAAGTCACCGCTTAAGTGCCATGGTTCGTGACGGCCAAATCATGAAAGACGGTTTTAAATTTCAGTTGGTGGCAGATCAACCAACCTATGAAGCAACTGTTTATATTAATAGTAAAGGTTTAGGTACGGCACATATTGATGGTCAAACTGATCTTTTACTTCCTGAACGCGAATTACGTTTAGTGTTTAATGGTGACCGAGTTAGAGTGCGCCAGACTTCGGTTGACCGTAAAGGTAAACCATGGGGTTTTATCACAGAAGTTTTACAGCATCGTGTTAAACAATTAATTGGTAAATTGTCAGTTCACGATGGCGAATATTTTATTCAACCCAACAATCCAAATCAGCACCAACCTATTCCTTTAGAAAAAGAATTGGTAACACACGCTAAAGCAAATGTTGGCGATATGCTACGTGTCGCAATAGATAGTTATCCAACTCGTGAAGAGTTTGCGACGGCGCATATTATTCAGTCTATGGCCGATAAAGCTGATACAGAAATTATTATTCCACAGACCATTCTTGAATTTGGTTTGCCATATGAGTTTCCAGATCAAGTCTTAAAAGAAGCTGAAAGTTTTAAAGAGCCATCCGCTCAAGATCGTGAAGGCCGTATTGATTTAAGAGATTTAGCATTAGTTACGATCGATGGTGAAGATGCTCGAGATTTTGATGATGCGGTTTATGCAGAAAAACGTCCAGGCGGTGGTTACCGTGTAGTCGTCGCAATTGCCGATGTGAGTCATTATGTCCGCTTAGACTCAGCCCTCAATGAAGAAGCTGAGGAACGAGGTACTTCGGTATACTTCCCACACTTTGTATTACCGATGCTACCAGAGGCTTTGTCAAACGGTTTGTGCTCTCTGAACCCTCATGTAGACCGTTTATGTATGGTCTGTGACTTAAAACTCTCTCGTACAGGCCGTGTAACAGGTTATGAGTTTTATCCATCAGTCATGCATTCAAAAGCACGTTTGACCTATACACAGGTAGCACAATATTTTGACGGCGCCACAGATGCGATTCCAAAAGATCGTGATGTTCATAAATCTTTAAATACGCTTTTCCAGCTTTATCAGATTTTGAAAAATTTACGTGCTGATCGTCATGCAATGGAATTTGAAACCATTGAAACCTACATGACTTTTGATGAGCTAGGCGGGATTAAAGAAATTTTGCCACGTACACGTAATGAAGCACATAAGCTCATTGAAGAATGTATGTTACTTGCTAACGTTGCTGCCGCAGAATATGCATTAGAACATGATGTTCCAATGTTATATCGCGTGCACGAAGCTCCAGAGTTTTCACGTATTCAGAAAGTAAAAGACTTCGTAAAATTACTGGGTCTACCCTTCCCTGACCAGCCAACTCAAGCGGACTACCAAAGAGTTATTGAAGCAACCAAAGATCGTATTGATGCACCAAGCATTCATGCCGTTTTATTACGCTCAATGATGCAAGCTTATTATGGCGCAAAAAATGCAGGGCACTATGGTTTGGCTTATGAAGCTTATACACATTTCACTTCGCCAATCCGTCGTTACCCAGATTTATTATTGCACCGTGCCATTAAAGCACATCTCAAACAAAAGCCTTATCCACTCTCTGGTGCTGCACTAGATGATGCAGGTGAACATTTCTCTCAAACAGAACGCCGTGCTGATGAAGCATCTCGCAGCGTAACGACTTGGTTGAAGTGCCACTACATGCAACAGCATTTAGGGGATGAGTTTATTGGTATTGTGAGTGCGGTAACCGAATTTGGTTTGTTTGTGACACTGAAAGATCTATATGTCGATGGTATGATTCATATTAGCCAACTCGGCGATGACTTCTTTATTTATGACCAAGCGAGCCAAAATCTGGTAGGTCAAAATCGTGGTCAAGTCTTTGGTCTAGGCGATGAAGTTAAAATTCAGGTTGCTGGTGTCAATCTAGAAGAACGTAAAATTGACTTTCAGCTTATTAAACAAGTTACCCATGCAGGCCGAGTAGTTCGCAGCCGTGCACCACGCACCACTAAAACAGCTGCTCAGGCTAACGAAGAGGTCTTTAGCAAACCAACCGTCAGCAGTGATGGTGAAAGACCTGTTCATAAAAAGAAAGAAAAAAGTAAGCCAAGTTCTTACACCAAAAAATCTGGTAAAAAAACCTCAGTAAAAGCTGAGGCTAAACCAGAGAAGGTGAAGAAGAAATCTAAGCCTAAAAAGAAAAAGTCGAATGCAAAATCAAAGACAGAATAGTGGGTAAATAATTATCACGTTTCAGTAATAAGTCTCCAATAGGAGGCTTATTTCTTTTTAAAAAGGGTTATTTTACACATTAAGCTTGATTTCCGGCTTGAGAGGACCTACATCTAATACCATGTTTAAAAAATAATGTGGCTATTAGCAATGACTTTACAGCAAGCGACTTTACCAACTCCGCGTTTTGACCAAATTAAATTAGAAAATTTAAAACAAGATATTCAGCAAGCGATTCAGGCAGGCCAGGAATTTTTAAATACTCTTACAGCTGCACCTACAGATAGAGCACAGCAACTTTCCGTACTTGAGCAAGTCGATACGCTTGAAAATAATCTGAGTGAATCATGGGGCGTTTTATCGCATTTAAATGCGGTAATGAGTAATGTAGAAACGAGAGAAGCTTATCAATCCTTATTACCGGCATTGAGTGAATATTACACTCAGCTTGGTCAACACACGGCGCTTTATCAGACATATCAACACATCCATGATGATCAAGGTTATACATCGCTTAGCCCAGCCCAACAAAGTGCTATTCGCCTCGCTTTACGTGACTTTAAACTTTCTGGTGTAGCCTTAGAGGGTGAAGAGAAAAAACGTTATGCAGAGATTTCTGCACGTCTTTCACAGCTTTCTTCTGATTTTTCAAACCACGTACTTGATGCAACACAGGCTTACTTTAAACCACTTACCGAAGATCAGTTAAAAGGCCTTCCAGAAAGTAATATTGAGCTATTAAAACAGTACGGCAAACAACGTGAACTCGACCAAGCTGTAGCAACTCTCGATTTCCCAGCATATTTTGCGATCATGACTTATGCAGATGACCGTGCATTGCGTGAAGAGCTTTATAGAGCTTATGTAACTCGCGCATCTGATCAGTCTGAACAAACTGAGTTTGATAACAGCAAAATTATGGAAGAAATTTTGAGTCTTCGTCAGGAAATGGCGAAACTACTTGGTTTCAATAACTATGCTGAATATTCTCTGGCAAGCAAAATGGCGCCAGACGTAAAAACAGTACATGAGTTTTTGGTTGATCTAGCAGAACATGCACGTGCTCCTGCGCTACAAGAAGTTGCGGAACTTCAAGAAATTGCCAAACAAGATGGTGTGGATGAACTCAAACCTTGGGATACAACGTACTATTCTGAAAAGCTTAAACAGCAACAATTCAACTTATCTCAAGAAGCTTTAAAACCTTATTTCCCTGCACCTAAAGTTCTTCAGGGATTATTCCAGATTGTGCAGCGCCTATACGGCATTAATATTATCGAAAGACAAGCACCTGTTTGGCATCCAGATGCACGTTATTTTGAATTAGAAGACCAAGGCCAAGTGATTGGTGGATTCTTCTTTGACATCTATGCTCGTACGGGCAAACGTGGTGGCGCATGGATGAATGGTTTCCGCTCACGCATGCAGACGCTTCATGGCTTACAAAAACCAATTTGCTATATGGTGTGTAATTTCACCCCTCCGGTAGGTGATCAACCTGCTTTATTGACTCATGACGAAGTGATTACTTTATTCCACGAGTTCGGACATGGTTTACATCACATGCTAACAGAGGTAGATAACATCTCGGTTGCAGGAACGCACGGTGTTGCTTGGGATGCAGTAGAGCTACCAAGTCAATTTATGGAATTCTGGTCATGGGATAAAGAAAGCCTAGATGTACTAAGTGAACACATCGATAGTAAACAAACTTTGCCACAAGAATTACTAGATGCTTTATTAAATGCCCGATTCTTCCAATCTGGTATGCAAACTTTGCGTCAGCTTGAATTTGCGTTGTTTGACTTGACCATTCACACAAAAACGCCTGCGCTAAACAGTGAGCAAATTCAGCAGACCTTAAACGACATTCGTAAGCAGTATGCAGTCGTTCCTACTGTCGACTACAATCGTTTCCAACATAGTTTTAGTCATATTTTTGCTGGTGGTTATGCCGCGGGTTATTACTCTTACAAATGGGCAGAAGTCTTAGCAAGTGATGCGTTTGATCGTTTTGAAAATGAAGGTATTTTTAACACTCAAACAGGTAAAGAATTCCGTCAGGCAATTTTAGCTGTGGGTGGAAAAGACACCGCGCTTAAGGCATTTGTTAATTTCCGTGGGCGCGAACCTAAAATTGACGCGTTGTTACGTCATCAAGGTTGGACGAATGACAACAAAACCGCTTAAACTATGGGCCTAAATTGATCGTGTGGTTAGGGTGATAAAGATGAAAAAACGTTTCATTGCTGGGGCAAAATGTCCAAAATGTGAAGCCATGGATCGGATTGTCATGCTAACCACCGCAGAAGATGAATGGATTGAATGTATTGAATGCGGTTATAGCGAAAATCGTCCAACTCATGTTGATGAGCCTGAGACGCCCGCTATACCTGATGAAATTGGGGTAATACAGTTCAAGCCACGTCGTCCCGACTAAAGGTCTTAAACATGCCACTACAAAGAAAACAAAACTCAAAATTATTATGGATTTTAATTGGGGGCTTAAGCATTCTCGTAGTGCTTTTTTTTGCAGCACAATGGTTTTTTAAAAAAACTGAGTCGTCAGCACCACTGGTTGATCCTCAACCAGTATCGACGCCCGCTCCTGCTCAACCTGCTGATCCATCACCAAGCTCTGAACCCTTAGCTGAAAATGCAAGTTCTCAGCAACTTGTCAGTGAGAATATGCTTAAAGAACCTGTACCAGCCCAAGAGTCTTTAGCAAAAGAAGAAGTGTCAAAACTTGAAGATATCCAACGCCAGTTAAAAGAACAGGAATCCACCTTAAAAGCTCAGCATGCTGATGCTGATCAATTAGCTAAACTCAAAGAAGAACAAGTTAAATTGCTTGAAGCTCAGCTTAAACAGCAATAGTTTTTGAGCGGACTCTTAAAAAAGCTAAAGTCATCTATCTTTAGCTTTTTTATTTGGATTTAAAAATAGTATTAATTATCTTTTTCTAAATTTACTCAATCTACTTATAAAAAAAGCCCTCCGTTTAGGAAGGCTTTTTTATATAACCGATACTTTAATTTAAGTTAATGATACCAACCGAATAACTTAAATACATATGGTACGTAGGTCACTAATACCAATGATGAGAACAAGACAATAATTGGTAGCAACCAGCGCTCATATCGGAAGTAGAAACTTGTATATTTCTCTTTCGCTTCAGCATCAGCCGCATTCACTTCATCATCTCCGACGGACAACCGCGTGAGTAGATGGTTCAAGGCAACGGGTGGTGTTACATAACCAAATTCGAATGCCACCAATACAATCATCCAGAAATGAATTGGATGAATACCATTTTCGTATGCCACAGGTGCAATAGTTGCAGCAACTAAAATTACAGCACCAAATGGGTCTGTACACATACCAATAATGGCAAGTAATAACGCAATACATGCAAGTGAGATGTAGATACTGCCTAAATGGGTCGGCAATAATTCAACCACTTCAGAGCGTTCAATTAAACCACCTACACTTGCAGACAATGCCATCAAGATAATTAGAGCACCAATATGACCTACAGTTTCTGAGGTCGCAAAACGAAGTGCTCCACCAAAACCAAGACGGAATTGAGAACTATGCGGATCATGCGCACGAAGGAATGGTGATTTTTGTTCGTGTTCACGAACAATCGCCTCATGAATATTAATTGCAGGAGCTTCTTTGGTAGCGACCAATTTGTCATACAAGATCATTGCGATGAGGACTAATGGCAAAATTACTGGTGCAGTAAACTCATTCATTCCTGTATCTAGCGCATATTTATAGATCGCAAGAACAACAGCAGTGATCAGAATATATGGAATTACGGGTACAAAGGCACGCATCATGCCTGGAATCGCAACTTTTGGTGAATTTACACGGAATTTTTCTTCAGCCAAAAGTAAGGAAACACCCAAGAAAATAAATGCAGTTAACCAAAATACATAAATACCATGACCAAACAATTCATCGGACGTTACATGGCGGCTATCAAGCATTGCAATTAAAACGACCAATAGACATGGACGTACAACTACACCTAAAGAACCAGACATGGCAGACACAGCCAACGCATATTGACGGCGAGCACCTGCATTCCAGACTTCTTTATAAATAATTGCACCAGCTGCGATTACGAAAATACCTGATGCACCTGTATATGCTGTTGGTACAGCAGCAGCAATTAGAATTAACCACGTTAAAGTTTCTGGCGCCAAGTTCCATGGACGAAGGACATTAAGGAACAAATCCATAACACGTGTTTGAGTCAAAAGCATACCTGCCCAAATAAACAAGGCAAGGTTTAAGAAGATACCTGAGAACTCAACCAATAAACCAAGGTAAATCCCTTGCCCCATTGGGTAATCCATAAAGAACGTGAATACGATACCTGTAATTAGTGCCATGTAAGCATATAAAGGCACCGATAATAAGGCTAAACCTATATTACCGCCTTCACGTTTTGGTGGAGGTGAGACAAATAATTGATAGAGACTAATTAAGGTCAGAACAACAAATAGAATCATCCAGATCCAGTAAATCGTTACTGTTTCATAAGTAGGTGTTACCCCAGAATTTATGACTGAACGATACTGACTAATTACCGAGAAGCTAAGTAGTGCATTACCAATCAACATAAAGAGGGAATACACTTTGTAATCTATTTTTGTTGCCGGATTACGCAAGCCAATATGGTGATATTTCAACGATGCAGTGATCGCAGAAATCAGAACCATAAAGATGAGTAAAATAGCGCGGTTCTCTGTACCGAATTTAAAAATACCAAAGAAACCAGTCTCGATAGCACGGTAAGTACGTACCCCAGGGTTAGCTTCGATATATTTAATGGTTTTATCATACGCTTGGTATTTTTCATCACATTGTTGCTGCGCTGCGAGTAGTGATGCACGGACATCACTTTCCGATGCTGCACCAAAGAAACTTGCGAAATCATCAGATGCATTCGCTTTCATTTGTTCTTTTACTTGAGCATCGATATTTGGATGTCGATCACAAGTTGGCTTTTCTGGCTCAGCACGCAAAAAAGAATATTGCATACCTGTAGCAGGGTCACCATAGAGGCGCTCCCCGATACGTAATAATTGTCCGTGGATCATTTCCCCGGTACCAATAATTAGAGTCATTAATAGCAGAATAAGGATGACGAATGTTGAGATCCATTCGTTCCAGATATAACCCAGCAGACCTAATCCAGATCTTTTTTCTTGATGTTCTTGCATAAATATTCCAATTTTGTTCTCTCAAAAACCTGTAAAAACAGGAGTTTGAGTCATGCAATTTTCTTGGTCAGGGGTTAAATCCATCCCCCTTCTACCAATCCCTTTATTCAACGATCAAATTTGCATCAAACTTTATGAATAAAGAATGACTAAAATCACTTTTTTAACAGTTTGTATTGTCAATGTTTCTTTTTTAATCTCTGCACAAGCCAATAGCATCCCCCAAAAATTGCTCCACCTATCGCTCCATATAAATGAGCCTCAGTTAAAACAGGACTTCCTATTAACTGGGCAGTTCCTGTTTGCCCGAATGTATTTTCCCATATGAGTTTTGCTACGATTAATCCTAGAACCAAAAAAGCAAAATTACGCTCTTTACGATATTGCAAATACACTAAAGCAACCGCTGTATATAGCCCATGTAATACACCAGACAGCCCTGCATACGCTTCGATATAAGGTAAATAAAAGTAGAACACCAAACTAATAAAAGGTGGCAACAGCAAAAGCAGGCTTAAAATATGCCATGCTTTTGTATGTGGAAAGATAAAGGGTAAACAGGCAAATGCCATCATATTTAAAAGAAAATGAATCCAACCAACATGAACCCAGTGCGCTGTCCATAAACGCCAGAATTCGCCAAGTAAACTGTCACGCCAATAAATAAAAGTATCAGGAAACACCTGTAAACACGCAGAAATGGAAATGCACACTGCGACCAAAAGCACTTTACTATTCAGTACATGATCCTTCATGGCACACTCCTTGAAATTAAACTTCTTGCAATTATTGTAGAACTTAACAATAGACTCGCAAGAAGTTTAGTCTTTCAAATATTTTTTACTGCGCTGTTGGTGGAGTAGATGAATCCGCAGGAACTTCAGAAGCAGCTCCGCCATCAAATAATTCATCTAGCTCTGCTGCACCTTCATTCTTATCATCCCAGAAATGAGACATTCCATCATCTCCGGTACGTACACCGGTATGCTCGGTCCAGTAACGGTCAGAGATACCACGTACAATAAGGCCTGCCATACTATCAATTAACTTAAAGTTTGGATTGACAGGTTTATCATCAGCTTGAGATGCCGCATATGATCTTAATGCATCACGAATTTTTGCATCATCACCACTTGCTTGGGCAGCCACTGCATATAAAGCATGAGATAAGCGAACACCTTTTTGCTCGCCTAATTGCACTGACTGTTTCAAAGTTTGATATGGATCTGGCTTACCCTCATCTGCACCAGGTAATAAAGTCCAGATAACAGCACGCGTTGCGTTAGGCGCTCCCCAGAATTTTTCATTATCTAGGCAGACCATTCCCCGCTCTACAATAGCAGCGATATCTTTAGGAACATTAACTGCGCCACCAGAGTTAATATCATTGGTCACAGCTTGTAGACCACTGATCATTCCCATTAAATAGACAGTTTGATCTAAGTCACTACGCATCGTTGGACAAGAATCACCTAAATGATATTTATATTTTGATTCCCAACGGTCAGCAAATAACTTATAACCCGTATATTGACGTTCAGCAGCAATTGCAGCCCAACGTTTTTGTGCAATACGAGCATCCTGAGCTTCTGTTACCTGTCCCGCTTTTGAAGCCCGCAAATAACGTAATTCTGCCTCTAAAGCCTGATTTTCAGCACAGACACCCGACGCTGCATATAGCAAAACTGCAACACGTGTAGGGTCTGCTCCCATACCTTTAGTAGACATAATTGCTGGAGTTAAAGCATTACCTGAATTACAGACCATTTCAGCATCTTGCATAGCAAGAATAGGTGGAATCATATGCTTTTCAGTAAAACCTAAAGCAACATTGGCTCCGGTTTTTACCACATAAGAACAACCTGATAAAACTGAAGCTGCAAGAAAACTCACCGCCAAACCTTGGCTTATTTTTTGGACTTTAGACATCTTCCTGTCCTCTATGTAATTTGTTTTTTCCTTTTCAGATGTACATTAGCAGATGCATATCTTGAATAAAAGAGTAATTACTCTAATTGTAGCGCTTATACTTTGACACACTTCCCAGCAGATAAAATTGACAGTTTTTCGAGGAAACAGAAATTTTGGGCAAAAAAAAGTAGCATTGCGACGGTTCAGCACATGCTACTTATTAACTGAGATAAGCTTTTAACGGCTTATATTATTTTTGTTCTATATAATCCTTAAGTAAAGTTCCTGCTCTTCCTACTACTACAGCCATAACTACTGCAATTAACAGAAACATCCACATTGAAATCTCCATGAGAGACCTCCTTACTACAATCGCACCCAGTAATAAACTGGACACTTGATGAAATTAATCGACTAACCAATTTAATAATTGACTGATCGACGACCTTGCATCCTCTGTCTCTTAACTTTGTTAAAATTAACTTTGTTAAGATGTTCCCTGAGTAAAGTTCCTGCTCTTCCTATTACCACTGCCAAAATTATGGCAATGACCAAGAACGACCATGTTGGCATCTCCATTTTGAGACCTCCGACACACTTTACGGTGGTGTTTGTACTTTAACCGATCAAATAAATACCCATAGGCGAAATTGTCAGACAATCACCTTTCCTTCGCTTTTTTCTATATTTTAATTAGACAATCCTGAACTCAAGCAAGAAAATAATTATTAAGCTTTTGTTTTTTATAATTTTTAAATAAATATACAAATGTAGAATTGTCTAACAATTAATAGAGTTTTTCTAAAACTTTTATCCTTTTCCACTGCTGAATAGGAAGCTGATCGTACCAAATAATAGCTATCTTCGTAGGTCCTCCTTCAAAATAAACGACTATGAATATCTGATAATCAATTATTTTAATAATTACCAACCGATGAATCGCGTTTTGAGAGGTGTATGCAACCGACCATAATTTTTGATCTAAATATACAATTTGAGATATTCGTGTTTGCTTTAAAAAGAAGATAAAACTAATAGATAAAAGAATAAGAGCACATAGCCACCACATGGGTGTTAATAATTGATAAAGCAGGATTGCTAAGCCCAAACCAACAAAAAGCTGAAATATTACCGAGACACGGCTATATTTCAGCTTGAAATTTAATTCTTTTATCAAAACAGTTTAGCCATGTACATACTGTTTTAATTTATAAATAAATTCACGTAACTCTGTGCGTGGAGGTTCAGAAACTTCCATGAACCAATCTAATAAATCTGGATCTTCTTGCTCAACTAACTCTGCAAACAATGCTTTTTCTGCCGGATCAGCTTTCAAATAATAGTTTTTTACATACGGGTCAAAATAGACGTCAATTTCTTTTAAGCCGCGGCGTGCTCGATAAATTACTTTACGTTCTTCCAAGGTCATTTCGTCAGACATTTATTTCCCCATCTGCGTTGATAGTGCGCCTAGTTTACCTGATCACCCTCCAAAGATCGCTAAAAATATCAAATTGACCAAATTTATCATCTTGTTCTCATAATTGAGCATTCATCACATTGTTAGGTATGGAATGCTTCCGTATGTTTAGGGACATAACATCACACCTGAACCAAGGAAGAAATACAAATGCAATCTGGTGCCATCCGTCCTATTCCAAATATGTTACCGAGACACTTATTTAATGAAGAACATGAAGCCTTCCGTGAGACTGTCCGTAAATTCTATGAAAAGGAAGTAGTTCCAAATATAGAAAAATATGAAAAACAGCAACATGTGGACCGAGATCTTTGGAATAAAGCTGGAGAACTAGGTCTTCTTTGCACCACAATGCCAGAGCAATATGGTGGTTCTGGGGTAGATCGTCTATACAGTATGATTCTTATCGAAGAACAAGCGTATGCGATGGACTCGAGTACCGGTTTCTCTTTGCATTCCGACATTGTTGCTAATTACGTTAATAATTTTGGTAATGAAGAACAAAAACAAAAATGGTTACCCAAAATGGCTACTGGAGAAGTGGTCACCGCTATTGCAATGACAGAACCAGGTACGGGTTCAGATTTACAAGCGGTAAGAACCACAGCCGTACTTGATGGTGACGAATATGTCATTAATGGCTCTAAAATTTTTATTACGAATGGCTACCTATGCGACATGGCCGTAGTCGTTTGTAAGACTGGTAATAGTGATAAAGGTTCGGCGAACTTATCCTTAATTATTGTGGAAGCAGACCGTGCTGGTTTTAGTAAAGGTAAACCTCTAAACAAAATAGGAATGAAAGGTCAGGATACTTGCGAATTATTCTTTGATAACGTTCGCGTTCCTAAAGAAAACCTTTTAGGCATGGAAGGTATGGGCTTTATTATGCTCATGAAAGAATTAGCATGGGAACGAATGTTAGTTGCTATTATTTGTCAGGCAGGCGCTGAAGCAGCCTTTGCGCATACCGTTCAATATACAAAAGATCGTAAAGCATTTGGTAAACCTATTGGCGCATTTCAGAATACACGCTTTAAGCTTGCTGAACTTAGAACAGAGATAGATTTCTGCCGTACTTATCTAGATCGTTGTATGGAGTTACAACTTGAAGAAAAGTTGAGTGTCGAAGCTGCTGCAGCTGCTAAATATAAAATTTCTGATATGTTCTCGAAGGTTGTAGATGAATGCCTTCAATTGCATGGTGGTTATGGTTATATGCTTGAATATCCAATTGCGCGTGCCTACATAGATCATCGAGCAAATCGAATTTATGCAGGTACAAATGAAATCATGAAAGAATTAATTTCAAGAACACTTTAATACCTTCATAAGAAAAGGGGCATTACGTCCCTTTTCTTATTTAACATGACTTAGGATACTAATTTTGGTTTACGTTCATTTGCTTCAGAACGCTTATGAAAATGAAGAATACCATCTTCAAATGTCGCATTTTTTAGGGACTTTCTATCTTCGAGGTAGTTATTAGTCACCTGCCATGGAGCCCGCTTACCTTGTTTAGGAAGCTCATGTGCTGCACGGTTAATATAGCCTGAAGATAGCTTACCCATTACGGTATCTTCTTCCATCACCGTCTTATCGCCCGATGGAATCACTTCATCATAACTATTTTTGTCCATATAGTTTAATAAGCGACAAATATATTCGGCAGCGATATCCACTTTGAGTGTCCATGATGCATTCACATAGCCAATGATCATCGCCATATTTGGTACATCACTGAGCATTATGCCGTTATAAAGCATATGTTCAGATGAGTTGATTGGTTTCCCATCAAGAGTAGCCTGAACTCCACCCATAATCTGAACTTGTAGCCCTGTTGCAGAAACAACAATATCAGCATCAAGATGTTTGCCAGATTTAAGTAAAACACCGTTTTCGGTAAATTTCTCAATCTGATCAGTTTCTACACTTGCTTTGCCTTCACGTAAAATCTTAAACAAGTCACCATCTGGCACTACGCATAAACGCTGATCCCAAGGATTATATGAAGGCGTAAAATGCTTCATATCAACCTTACCTTTAAGTTGCACTTCAATTGCTTTTAAAAGTAAACGACGTACAGTTTTCGGATGCTTCTGAGACAATGCATAAATAGCGCGTTGCATGCCAATGTTGCGAGCACGGGTAAATTTATAAGCTGCTTCTTCAGACATAAATTTACGCGTTTTTTCATAGATGAAATCGATAGAAGGAACACTAGCAATATACGTTGGTGAACGCTGCAACATGGTGACATGACCTGCCCCACCTTTAGCCATGGCTGGAACTAAAGTAATTGCTGTTGCACCACTCCCAATAATAACGACTTTCTTACCTGCGTAATCTAAATTTTCCGGCCAATGCTGTGGGTGAATAAACTGCCCTTTAAATGCTTCTTGATTTGGGAAAGAAGGCGCATACCCCTGATCATAGTTATAGTAACCTGTACATCCAACAACAAAATTTGCAATCCAAGTCTGCTGTTTTTTATTGCTATCTTCTACTACAACCTGCCATTTTTTTGAGGCAGAATCATAATTAGCAGAAAGTACACGATGACCAAAATGAATTTTTTCTTTTAATTTATATTCATCAATTACTTCGCCTAAATACCCTTTAATAGAAGCACCATCAGCTAATACATTCGCTTTACACCATGGTTTAAAGTTAAAACCAAAGGTAGACATATCTGAATCTGAACGAATACCAGGATAACGGAAAAGATCCCATGTTCCACCAAAAGACTCACGACGTTCTAAAATCTCAAACTGTCGTTGTGGTGAATTTTTTGACAAATGAGCAGCGATTCCGATTCCTGAAATACCTGCACCAATGATTAAAATATCAACTTGCTTTTCCATTTTATTTTTATACCCATTGTTGAGAATATAAGTTTATTAAAACACAATTTTGACAATACACAATGTCAAGTTTGACCGTTTATCTGCTTTTTTATGTCACTTGAGGACATTTTTATAATTTATTTTGTGACTAGAAATAAAAAAGACCGGTATAAAACCGGTCTTTTTTGAATAAAATCAATTATTCAGCTGAAGTGTTTACTTCACGATCTACAAGCTCAACGTAAGCCATCGGTGCTGCATCACCAGCACGGAAGCCCGCTTTAAGAACACGTAGATAACCGCCGTTACGTTCTTTGTAACGAGGGCCGAGTACGGTAAATAATTTACCAACAGTTGCAGCATTACGAGTACGAGCAAATGCTAAACGACGATTTGCTACAGTATCGTTTTTTGCTAGAGTGATTAAAGGCTCAGCAACACGACGTAATTCTTTAGCTTTAGGCACAGTTGTTTTGATCAACTCGTGTTCAAATAAAGAATTAGCCAAGTTTTGGAACATCGCTTTACGATGGCTGCTTGTACGGCCTAATTTCACACCACTATTACGATGACGCATGGTGATAGTCCTACTTAATTAACGGCTACGATAGGCAAAACGGTCGTCCATACGAAGACTAGCTGGTGGCCAGTTTTCAAGACGCATACCGAGTTGTAAGCCTTTCGATGCCAAAACATCTTTGATCTCTGTTAACGATTTTTTACCAAGGTTAGGAGTTTTTAACAACTCAACTTCAGTACGTTGAACAAGATCACCAATGTAGTAAATATTTTCTGCTTTCAAACAGTTAGCAGAACGAACAGTAAGCTCTAGATCATCTACTGGGCGAAGCAAGATTGGGTCAACTTCTTCACGAGGCTCTTGAGCAACTGGAGTTTGGTCTTTCTGAAGATCAACAAAAATTGCAATTTGTTGTTGCAAGATTGTTGCCGCTTTACGGATAGCTTCTTCAGGATCAACCGTTCCATTTGTTTCAAGGTCGATTACCAGTTTATCTAAATCAGTACGTTGTTCTACACGCGCATTTTCAACGGTGTAAGAAACACGTTTAATTGGGCTATAAGAAGCATCTAATTGCAAACGACCAACAGGACGTGTTTCACCTTCAGGGAAACGAGAATCAGATGTTTCATAACCACGACCTTGAGCAACTTTCAAGCGCATTTTTAATGAGCCTGAAGCACTTAAAGTACCGATTAAATGTTCTGGGTTAACCACTTCAACATTATGAGGTAAACGAAGGTCAGCAGCAGTAATATCGCCAGGACCTTGTTTTTCTAATGTTAAATATGCTTCATTTTGATCGAACAGCTTAATAGACAATCCTTTTAGGTTCAGCAAGAGCTCGACGATGTCCTGCTGCAAGCCTTCTAAAGTACTGTACTCGTGCTCGACACCTTCTATCTCTACTTCAACCACAGCAGCGCCAGGTAAAGAAGACAATAGAATGCGACGTAAAGCATTACCTAGAGTATGGCCAAAACCACGCTCTAAAGGTTCTAGAATCACTTTTGCCGAGGTCCCGCTTACCGCTTCGACCTTGATCGCTTGCGGAGTTAGAAACTCGTTTGCAGTACGCGTCATTATTGCTACCTCAAGGATTATTTAGAATACAATTCTACAATCAAGCTTTCGTTGATTTCAGCAGGTAAATCAGAACGATCTGGTGCAGCTTTAAACGTACCTTCAAGCTTAGAATGATCAACTTCGATCCAAGCTGGAATACCACGTTGTGCAGCTAACTCAATCGCGTTTTTAATACGCAATTGTTGTTTAGCACCTTCGTGAACCGCAATTACATCACCAGCTTTAACTTGAATAGATGCGATGTTTACACGACGACCATTCAAAGTAATGCTACGGTGACTTACTAACTGACGAGCTTCTGCACGTGTAGAACCAAAACCCATGCGATAAACAACGTTATCAAGACGGCTTTCAAGCAATTTCAACAAGTTCTCACCTGTTGCGCCTTTAACACGAGCTGCTTCTTTATAGTAGTTACTAAATTGACGTTCTAACACACCGTAAATACGACGGACTTTTTGTTTTTCACGTAATTGTAGTGAATACTCAGATTGCTTACCACCGCGTGCCTGACCATGTTGACCAGGTGCTTTGTTAGCTTTTTTAGTTTTGACGTCAAATGGTTTAACGCCAGATTTAAGTTGCAGGTCTGTCCCTTCGCGGCGAGAGAGTTTGCATTTTGGACCAATATAACGAGCCATGAATGTTTCTCCTTACACGCGACGTTTTTTAGGTGGACGGCAACCGTTGTGAGGAATTGGAGTCACATCGGTAATGCTGTTAATCTTATAACCCACTGCGCCTAATGCACGAACCGCAGACTCACGACCTGGACCAGGACCTTTTACAAGGACGTCCAGATTTTTCAAACCGTAATCCAAAGCTGCTTTACCAGCAACTTCAGCAGCTACCTGAGCAGCAAACGGAGTTGATTTACGTGAACCACGGAAGCCTTGTCCACCTGAGGTGGCCCAAGCCAATGCATTACCTTGACGATCAGTAATCGTAACAATGGTGTTATTAAAAGACGCGTGAATGTGTGCAACACCTTCAGAGACGGTACGGGTGACCTTCTTGCGTGTGCGAGTATCTTTAGCCATCTTTTAGCTTCCAGAAATCTTACTTTTTAATCGGTTTGCGCGGACCTTTACGGGTACGTGCGTTAGTTTTGGTGCGTTGACCACGGACAGGCAAGCTGCGACGATGGCGAAGGCCGCGATAGCAACCCAAATCCATTAAACGTTTAATGTTCATGGAAATTTCGCGACGTAAGTCACCTTCGGTAGGAACCTTAGCAACTTCTGCACGAATCGCATCAAGCTGAGCATCGTCCAACTCACGGATCTTAGTAGTTTCAGTAATACCAACTGCAGCTAAGATATTCTTAGCAGTGTGGCGACCGATACCAAAGATATAAGTGAGGGAGATAACAGCATGCTTGTTATCCGGAATGTTTACACCGGCAATACGAGCCATTCACTTTCTCCAAAAAGGCAGTAGAGATAATCAACCGCCCCACAAAAATCTTGAGGGGCGGATATTAACCCAATTCGCCTACTGAAATCAACAGGTCTTGATTAGATTAACCTTGACGCTGCTTATGACGAGGTTCTGCGCTACAAATTACGCGAATAACCCCATTACGACGGATAACTTTACAGCTACCACAAATTTTCTTTACAGAAGCTTGTACTTTCATGATGAAACCTCTAAGTGCGCTTATCCCTTAGGATGAGCAGTCGTTTTTCTCATTAATGTTTGATTGTCATATTGATGAGATGTTAAATGCGCTTGTAGCTGAGCCATAAAGTCCATAACCACGACTACTACGATCAATAATGAGGTACCACCTAAATAGAATGGAATCCCAAAAGAGCTTTGTAGAATCATTGGCATTAAACAAATGACCGTAATATAAATCGCACCAATAAACGTCAAACGATTAAGAATATGATCTAAGTAACGAGCAGTTTGCTCACCTGGGCGAATACCAGGCACATAAGCTCCGCTGCGTTTTAGATTTTCTGATACTTCCTTAGGGCTAAATACTAAAGCCGTATAAAAGTAACAGAAAAAGATAATTAACGCACCAAAGAGCACCAAATACAAAGGCTGTCCAGGCGACAATACTAACGCTAAGTCTTGTAAGCTACTTTTAATAAAACCAGCATTTGGATCTGCACTTCCAACCCATTGTCCAAGACTAGCTGGGAACAATAGTAAAGAACTTGCAAAAATCGCAGGAATAACACCAGCCATATTAATTTTTAATGGCAAATGCGTCTGCTGTGCTGTAAATATACGACGACCTTGTTGCTTTTGTGCATAGTTTACTGGGATACGACGTTGTGCTTTTTCGATAAACACAATGGCTGCCAATACACCTAAAGACAAAAGACCAAAGATTACAAGACCAATCAAACTTGTCTGACCATTATCTACAGAAGATACTGATTGCATAATTAATTTAGGCAAACCAGCAACAATACCTGCGAAAATAATCATTGAGATACCGTTACCAATACCTCTTTCAGTGATTTGCTCACCTAGCCACATTAAGAACATAGTTCCAGCGACAAGTGAAGTAACTGCCGGTATATAAAAAGCGAGACCAACTGACAGAGTAATACCCTGACCGATCAAACCCGCACACATACCAACTGCCTGAACCACTGCAAGCAACAATGTGCCCTGACGCGTATATTGATTAATTTTACGCTTACCTTGCTCACCTTCCTTTTTCAAGGCTTCAAGTGAAGGAATTACAGTAGACATTAACTGCACAATAATTGATGCAGAAATGTAAGGCATAATCCCTAAAGCAAGAATAGACATTCGCTCTAAAGCACCGCCAGAAAACATATTGAATAGCCCAAGAATAGTTCCTTGGTTCGCATGAAATAAATTTTCTAACGCAGCATTATTAATGCCTGGTACTGGAATATGCGCTCCTAGTCGAAAGACCAGCAATGCACCGATTAGAAAACTCATCCGGCGAATAATTTCACGATATTTCACATGAAATGGCTGACCTTTCATCATGTTGACATGACCTGAAGAACTAGGAGACATAGACACTCGAGATTACTCCTCGACTTTACCGCCAGCTGCTTCAATCGCAGCTTTAGCGCCTTTAGTCAATGCAACACCTTGAACAGTGAATGCACGAGTGATTTCACCAGAAAGTACGATACGAGCACGAATTTGGTCACGACGAACAACATTCGCAGCTTTCAAAGTTTCTAGGCTAACGATGTCGCCTTCAACCTTGCTTAACTCAGATAAACGTACTTCAGCAGTTTTTAAAGCGATTTGGCTAGTGAAACCGAATTTAGGTAAACGACGATAAATCGCTGTTTGACCGCCTTCAAAGCCTGGACGAACGCCACCACTTTTACGTGATTTTTGACCTTTGACACCACGGCCACCAGTCTTACCAACGCCAGAACCGATACCACGGCCTAAACGACGGTGTTCACGTTTTGCACCTTCTGCAGGCGCAAGTTCATTTAAACGCAGAGTCATGGCTTATTCCTCTACACTAACCATATAGTAGACTTTGTTGATCATACCGCGGTTAGAAGGCGTATCTTGCACTTCTACAGTATGACCAATACGACGCAGACCTAAACCTTGTAAGCAAAGCTTGTGATTTTTCAAGCGATGTGAAGAAGATTTAGTCTGGGTAACTTTAATCGTTTTCATGATTGATTACCCTTGAATTTCTTCTACTGATTTACCACGTTTCGCAGCGACTTTCTCAGGAGAAGTCATATCACGCAAACCTTTGAAAGTTGCGTTTACTACGTTGGCAGCATTAGTAGAACCATAACATTTAGCAAGTACGTTATGTACACCTGCAGCTTCTAGAACGGCACGCATTGCGCCACCAGCGATTACGCCAGTACCTTCAGAAGCAGGTTGCATATATACACGGCTTGCACCATGACGAGCATTCACAGGGTGTTGTAAAGTAGTACCTGCAAGGTCTACAGTAATCATGTTGCGACGTGCAGCTTCAAGTGCTTTAGAAATAGCAGCTGGAACTTCACGTGCTTTACCACGACCAAAACCAACACGACCATTACCATCACCCACAACAGTTAATGCTGTGAAAGAGAAGATACGACCACCCTTAACAACTTTGGCTACACGATCAACGGCAACCAGCTTTTCAACAAGACCTTCGTTTTGTTCAACTTTAGCCATGATTAGAACTCCAAGCCGTTTTCACGAGCAGCATCAGCCAAGGCTTTGATACGACCATGATATTTAAAACCAGAACGGTCAAATGCAACTTTAGTTACACCAGCTGCTTTCGCACGCTCTGCGATTAAAGCGCCTACTTTAGTAGCCGCGTCTACATTACCTGTAGTACCGCTACGTAAAGATGCATCCAAAGTTGAAGCTTGTGCTAAAACTTTGCCACCATCTGCTGAAATAACTTGAGCATAGATGTGACGCGGAGTGCGGTTTACACACAAACGAGTCGCACCCAATGCACGAATGTGCAAGCGTGTGCTTTTCGCACGACGCAAACGGGATTGTTTCTTTTCGTTCATAAGAACCTCGCGCCTTATTTCTTCTTAGCTTCTTTACGAAGAATGACTTCATCCGAATAACGAACACCTTTACCTTTATATGGTTCAGGAGAACGATACGCACGGATTTCTGCCGCTACTTGACCTAACAACTGCTTGTTTGCTGATTTCAAAATGATTTCAGTAGCAGTTGGAGTTTCCGCTGTTACACCTTCAGGTAAAGCGTAGTCAATTGGGTGTGAAAAACCAAGGTTAAGGTTTACAACAGTACCTTTAACCGCAGCTTTATAACCAACACCAACTAGCTGCAACTTACGTTCGAAGCCTTCGCTAACCCCTTTTACAAGGTTATTCAATACAGCGCGAGCAGTACCAGCTTGCATCCAAGCATCTTTCGATTCTTTAACTGGAGCAAGTTGAAGTTTACCTTCTTCCTGTTTTAGCTCGACCAGCGCATGCAGGTTGAAAGACAATGTACCTTTGCTGCCTTTCACTTCGACCTGCCGGCCGTTCTGAGTAACTGCTACACCATTAGGTACAGTTACTGGGGCTTTAGCCACACGAGACATGAGGAATCACCTATTAAGAAACAAAAGCAATAACTTCACCACCAACGCCCGCAGCACGTGCAGCGCGATCAGTCATGATGCCTTTGCTTGTAGAAACAATTGCAATACCTAAACCTTGCTTAACGCTTGGAAGTTTATCTTTACCACGGTATTGGCGAAGACCTGGACGGCTTACGCGTTTAACCATTTCGATAACTGGTTTGCCTTCGAAATATTTTAAAGTAATTGTCAAAGTAGATTTTGTCTCTTCTTGAGCAACTTCTACATTTGAAATATAACCTTCTTGTTGAAGTACGTTTGCAATAGCAACTTTCAACTTAGAAGAAGGCATAGAAACAGTTTGTTTCTTAGCCATTTGTGCGTTACGAACACGTGTTAGCATGTCGGCAACGGTATCTTGCATACTCATTTAGTCGCTCCTTACCAGCTTGCCTTAACAACGCCTGGTACATCACCCTGCATTACTGTGTCACGTAATTTGTTACGGCTTAAACCGAACTTACGGAAGTAACCATGAGGACGACCAGTTAAACCACAACGGTTACGAAGACGTACCGGAGATGCATTACGTGGCAATGCTTGTAACTTTAACATCGCTTCGAAACGCTCTTCTTCACTTGCATTTACGTTTGCAATCGTAGCTTTTAATTCAGCACGTTTTGCAGCGTATTTAGCAACTGTTTTTTCGCGTTTCAATTCGCGATTAATCATACCTTTCTTAGCCATATCGACCTCTTATTTGAACGGGAAGCCGAATGCACGCATAAGCGCACGGCCTTCGTCATCGGTGCGAGCAGTCGTAGTAATAGTAATATCCATACCACGAATACGATCAATCTTATCGAAATCGATTTCAGGGAAAACGATTTGCTCTTTCAAACCCATTGAGTAGTTACCACGACCATCAAATGATTTCGAAGAGAAACCACGGAAGTCACGGATACGAGGGATTGCGATTGAGATCAAACGGTCCAAGAATTCGTACATTTGGTCGCCACGTAAAGTAACTTTACAACCAATCGGCCAACCATCACGGATTTTGAAACCAGCGATAGATTTACGAGCAAGTGTAATTACTGGTTTTTGACCAGCAATTAATTGCATGTCGACTACAGCGCCATCTAATAATTTCTTATCAGTTGCAGCTGCGCCTACACCCATGTTTAGGGTAATTTTTGTGATGCGTGGAATTTCCATCACGTTCTTAATGCTAAGTTCTTCTTGTAACTTCGCTTTAAGTTCTTCGTTGTAACGTGCTTTAAGTCTGGCCATTGCCTTTTCAACCTATTACTTCGCTACCGCCACTGATTCACCATTTGATTTATAAACGCGAGTTTTCACGCCATCAATCACTTGGTAACCAACACGGTCAGCCTTCTGGGTTGTAGCATTTAAAATTGCCACGTTTGAAATATGAAGCGAAGCTTCTTGAGTAACGATACCGCCTTCAGCGCCAGTTACACGATTCGGCTTTTGATGCTTCTTCACTAAGTTAAGGCCTTCAACCTTAACGCGGTCTTCAGAAACAGACAATACAGTACCCTGTTTGCCTTTTTCTTTACCTGCGATCACGATAACTTGATCGCCTTTTTTAATCTTAGCCATGATTGCCTCTTATAGAACTTCAGGAGCCAATGAAATGATTTTCATGAACTGTTCAGTACGAAGTTCACGAGTCACTGGTCCGAAGATACGAGTAGCAATCGGAGCTTTGTTGTTGTTCAGGATAACTGCAGCATTATCATCAAAACGGATCACAGAACCATCTGGACGACGAATGCCGAATTTAGTACGAACTACAACCGCATTCATCACGTCACCTTTTTTAACACGTGCGCGTGGGATTGCTTCTTTTACAGTAACTTTAATAATGTCGCCAACAGAAGCATAACGACGATGTGAACCACCAAGTACTTTAATACATTGTACGCGGCGAGCACCACTGTTGTCTGCTACGTCGAGCATAGTTTCGGTTTGAATCATTGCCCTACTCCAAAACCGAGCATCACCGGTCACAATTTCGAAAGGCTCAAAGAGTACTCGAAATTGACCGATGATGCAACAAGAACGTCGAATTACTCAGCAGCTGCTTCAACTACTTCCACTAAAGTCCAAGCTTTAGTTTTAGAAATTGGGCGGCTTTCTTTAATGGTCACAACATCGCCAAGTTTAGCAACATTGTTCTCATCATGAGCGTGTAACTTAGTTGAACGGCGAATTGATTTGCCATACAACGGGTGTTGAACGCGGCGTTCGATAAGAACAACAATAGACTTGTCCATTTTGTCGCTTACTACTTTGCCGGTTAACGTGCGGACTGTTTTTTCACTCATTGTCCGTTCCCCTGTTTTTCGGTAAGGAGTGTCTTAATACGAGCAATTGTCTTACGAGCAACTTGCACTTCATGCGATTTACCCAACTGACCAGTTGCTTTCGCCATACGAAGACGGAATTGATTAAGCTGTTGCTCATCAAGCAAAGCTTTCAACTCTTCTACCGATTTTTCACGTAGATCTTTAGTTTTCATTACATTACCGTCCGAGTCACGATAGTGGTTTTAAACGGAAGTTTAGCAGCAGCTAAAGCAAATGCTTCACGCGCTAATTCTTCGTTCACACCTTCAATTTCGTACAGGATCTTACCTGGTTGGATCTGGCAAACCCAGTACTCCACGCTACCCTTACCTTTACCCATACGCACTTCAAGAGGCTTTTGAGTAATTGGTTTATCCGGGAATACGCGAATAAAGATTTTACCACCACGCTTAATACGGCGGCTAATAGTACGACGTGCAGCTTCAATCTGACGAGCAGTCATACGACCACGTTCAGTTGCTTTAATTGCAATCGAACCAAATGATACTGTACTACCACGATGCGCTAGACCAGTATTACGGCCTTTGTGCACCTTACGGAATTTGGTACGTTTAGGTTGCAACATGGATTATTCTCCCTTGTCAGCAGCACGGTCACCGCGACGACCACGACGCTCTTGACCTTCACCACGACCACGACCACGTTTAGCTGGACGATCTTCAGCAGGAGCAGGGTTCATGACTTGTTTCATGCCACCTAAAATCTCGCCACGGAAAATCCAAACTTTAACACCAATCGTACCGTAAGTTGTTTCTGCACGCATAGTAGCATAGTCAATGTCTGCACGTAGCGTATGTAAAGGTACACGACCTTCACGATACCATTCTGTACGAGCAATCTCTGCACCACCTAAACGGCCAGACACTTCAACTTTGATACCTTTAGCACCAGCACGCATAGTGTTTTGAACCGCACGCTTCATAGCACGACGGAACATTACACGCTTTTCTAATTGAGAAGCGATAGCTTCAGCAACTAAACGCGCATCTAAGTCTGGGCGATCAATTTCGTTGATACTTACTTGCGCAGGAACACCCATAATGCTGGTAAGTTCGCGCTGTAATTTCTCAATATCTTCGCCTTTTTTACCGATTACGATACCAGGACGAGCTGTGCTAATAGTTACTTTAGCAGCGCCTGATGGACGTTCGATAAGAATATTGCTTACCATCGCATTCTTAAGTTTTTTAGTTAAAAACTCACGAACTTGAAGATCTTTAAGCAAGTATTCAGCGTATTGTTTCGGATTCGCATACCAGTTAGCGTTATGACGTTTCACAACACCTAGGCGGATACCGATTGGATGAACCTTCTGACCCATATCAAACCCCTACCTTAACGGTGATGTGACAAGTACGCTTAGTAATACGATCTGCACGGCCTTTAGCACGTGGCATAATACGTTTAAGGCTCACGCCTTCGTCAACGTAAATCGTAGATACTTTAAGATCGTCAACATCTAAACTGTTATTGTGTTCAGCGTTTGCAATCGCAGATTCCAATGCTTTTTTCACTAAAACAGCAGCTTTTTTATTGCTGAAGTTTAAGATATTTAAAGCATGCGCAACAGATTTGCCGCGAATAAGATCTGCAACCAAACGTGCTTTCTGTGCCGAGATAGCGGCACCGCGTAATTTAGCAGTTACTTCCATCATGACACCTATTAACGTTTAGATTTCTTGTCAACACCGTGACCACGATAGGTACGAGTTGGCGCGAATTCACCGAGTTTATGACCAACCATATGCTCAGTAACAATTACTGGAACGTGGTTACGACCATTATGAACAGAAATTGTTAAACCAACAAAATCTGGAAGGATCATCGAACGACGAGACCAAGTTTTAATCGGCTTGCGAGAGTTACTAGCAACAGCCGCTTCAACCTTAGCGAACAAGTGCGCATCGACGAATGGGCCTTTTTTCAGAGAACGAGGCATTAGTCAGATTCCTTTACTTGACGCGACGGTCGCGAATAATCATCTTAGTCGTACGCTTATTGGTACGTGTCTTGTACCCTTTAGCTTTTTGACCCCATGGGCTTACAGGTTGAATACCTTTGTTACGCCCTTCACCACCACCGTGCGGGTGATCAATTGGGTTCATCGCCATACCACGTACGGTAGGACGAACACCACGCCAGCGCGAAGCACCAGCTTTACCCAATGAACGAAGGTTGTTTTCTTGGTTAGAAACTTCACCAATTACAGCGCGGCATTCAACATGTACTTTACGCATTTCGCCTGAACGAAGACGAATAATTGCGTAAGAACCATCACGACCCAATAACTGAACAGAAGCACCAGCAGAACGCGCTAATTGCGCACCCTTACCAATTTTAAGTTCAACGTTATGAAGTGTAGAACCGATCGGCATATTACGAAGTGGCAAGCAGTTACCTGGACGAATTGGAGCATCGTTACCAGATTGTACTTTATCGCCAGCACGTAAGCCTTTAGGTGCAATGATATAACGACGCTCACCGTCAGCATATTTCAATAAAGCAATATGTGCTGTACGGTTTGGATCGTATTCAATACGCTCTACAACAGCTGGGATGCTGTCTTTGTTACGTTTGAAGTCAACGATACGGTAGTGTTGTTTATGACCACCACCAACGTGACGAGTAGTAATGTGACCGTTGTTATTACGACCACCAGTACGTTTTTTAGCTTCAACCAACGGTGCGTAAGGCGCGCCTTTGTGAAGATGGTCATGAACCACTTTCTCTACAAAGCGACGTCCTGGAGACGTTGGCTTACATTTTTGAATCGGCATAATTTTCGTCCTTATTCCGCTGCGCTTTCAGCGGTATCGCCCAAGTCAGCCATTTCAACATCTTGGCCGGCTTTCAGGGTGACGTATGCTTTTTTAACATCAGAACGGCGTCCTAATGTACGACCAAAGCGCTTAGTCTTACCTTTAGTAATAGTTGTGTTAACTTTAACAACTTCTACACCAAAAAGTTTTTCAACTGCTTTTTTGATTTCAAGCTTAGTAGCATTGATGTCTACTTTAAATACTTGAACACCAACAGTATCACCTAAAACTTGTGCCTTTTCTGAGAAGACTGGTCCTTTAAGGACTTGATAGATACGTTCGTTGTTCATCCGAGTTCTACCTCAATTTTCTTAGCAGCAGCTACAGACATCACAACTTTATCAAACGCGATCAAGCTTACAGGATCGATTGCAGTTGCATCTACCACATCTACATGCGGAAGGTTGCGTGCTGCAAGATATAAGTTCTCATCTACAGCGTCAGTAACGATTAATGCACGAGCAGCATTTAAGTCGTTAAGTTTTGCAAGCAACTCTTTAGTTTTTGGAGCTGCAACAGCAAACTCTTCAACTAATACAAGACGATCTTGGCGAACAAGTTCAGCTAAGATACATTGCATTGCACCGCGGTACATTTTACGGTTTACTTTTTGAGACCAATCTTGTGGACGAGCAGCAAAAGTTTTACCACCGCCAACCCAGATAGGGCTACGAATAGAACCCGCACGAGCACGACCAGTACCTTTTTGACGGAATGGCTTTTTACCACCGCCAGAAACGTCTGCACGTGATTTCTGAGCACGAGTACCTTGACGACCACCTGCTAAGTAAGCAGTAACAACTTGGTGTACAAGAGCTTCGTTAAATTCACGTCCGAAAGCAACTTCAGACAATTCAACAGCAGAGCCGGAAACAGTTTTCAAATTCACGGTATTTCCCCTCAGGCCTTGATGGTAGGACGTACAATCACGTCGCCGCCAGTTGCACCAGGAATTGCACCTTTAACAACTAAAACAGAACGTTCAGCGTCAATAGATACGATTTCAAGACCTTGTACTGTTACGCGTTCATCACCTAAGTGACCAGCCATTTTCTTGCCTTTGAAAACGCGTCCAGGAGTTTGGTTTTGACCTGTAGAACCTAATACACGGTGAGAAACTGAGTTACCGTGTGTAGCGTCTTGGGTACGGAAGTTCCAACGTTTAACACCACCTTGGAAACCTTTACCTTTTGATTGACCAGTTACGTCAACTACTTGACCAACTGTGAACAAATCAACGCCAATAGTGCCGCCAACTTCACGACCTTCAAGCTCAGCTTCAGTAACACGGAACTCTTTAACTAAACGACCAGCAGCAACACCAGCTTTCGCAAAGTGACCTTTTTGAGCGTTAGTTACGCGAGATTCGCGACGTTCACCAGTAGTTACTTGAACAGCTTGATAACCATCAGTTTCAAGTGTTTTGATTTGCGTAATGCGG
Organism: Acinetobacter pittii; assembly: GCF_034067285.1. Lineage (NCBI taxonomy): Bacteria > Pseudomonadati > Pseudomonadota > Gammaproteobacteria > Moraxellales > Moraxellaceae > Acinetobacter > Acinetobacter pittii. Next base: position 430,038 of record NZ_CP139286.1, on the reverse strand, counting down.
TTTGGATCGACTTCGATGACTGTAACAGGTACAGAAACACCTGCATCTGTAAAGATGCGAGTCATACCACATTTGCGACCGACTAAACCAATAGCCATGTGCATAAACCTCTAAAAAAGCGGCCTAATTAACTTAGAAGTTAATCAACCGAAAGCCTTAACCCAAAGCGATCTGAACATCAACACCAGCCGCAAGATCTAATTTCATCAATGCATCAACAGTTTTATCTGTAGGTTGAACGATGTCGATCAAACGTTTATAGGTGCGGATTTCGTACTGATCACGCGCATCTTTGTTAACGTGCGGTGAAGTAAGAACGTTGAAGCGTTCGATGCGAGTAGGCATCGGAATTGGACCACAAACTTGTGCGCCAGTACGCTTAGCGGTTTCTACGATCTCTTGAGCTGATTGATCAATCAGACGATGATCAAAAGACTTCAAACGGATACGAATTCTCTGGTTAGACATACCAGTAAACTCCAAGCCAAACATATAAAGAATCACCTTTGACGCATCTCACCCATTGGTAAGTGTCAAAGGCAGTGAAAATCACTAAGGTCATGATCGATGCCACGACTGTAATGCACATTTACTACTTTCTTCGCAGTAAATGCCCCTCCTTTTGAGGGTCGCCCATTATAACGATTGTTTAAGTCTTATGCAATTCTCTTTTTCTATTTTTTGCTCAAAACCTGCTTTAACTGAGCATTGACAACTCATCTATGCATTTATGACAAATTCAATTGCTTTATTTAAGAGTTGATTGCCTTGTTCAAATTTTTGCGCTTCCGAATATTGTAGTTCTCTCGGAGATTGAACATAATCTCCATTAAAAATTGATAGCTCCTCTTCATTTTCAAGCAAGAGTTCTAAAGTCGCTGGTGTCATTTCCGGATGAAATTGAAAGCCCAATACATTCTTTCCAATCTGGTACATTTGATTACGACAAGCCGTACTTTCAGCCAAGTGTATAGCGCCTTTAGGTATTTCAAATGTTTCACTGTGCCACTGCATCACCTTTATTTTTTCAGGCAATGGAAAGCTGTCTTGAGGTAAATTAGCAACTCTCTGAACTGTCGACCATCCAAGTTCCTGATAGCGATTACGGCTGACGGCTGCCCCTAATGCATTAGCGATTAGCTGCCCGCCCAAGCAAAGTCCTATAGCAGGCTTTCCTGCTGCTAAATATCGGCGTAACCATCTTTTTTCTATCTTAAGCCATGGATAATTTGCTTCATCATTTACACTCATGGTGCCACCCATGACGAGTAACAAATCAACCTCGTCTATTTGAGGCAAAGCTTCTATTTCAAGTGACCGATCGACCGGAAGTGCAAAAAATTCCGTAGAACTAATAGTCGCATGGTGAGCTTTTAAAAATGAATAACAACTCCCAAAGCCTTCACCTGCGATATGTTGAAAATAATGAACTCTTAAATGCGACTTCATGCGCTTAAACCTATTGTTGTTAGAATGTTGTAGTGGTCTTTGCAAAAATAAAGCCAAGTTTTTGTTTTATGGATCTACTGTAACGAAACGTCTTACAAAACTTTATAAATCTAGCGAAGAATTTAAATTTCTCTTAATCTAACTTTATCATTTAAAACCCAACGCACTATGAAAAAGCATAACGATTTTCAAACTCGCCTCATTCATGCCCCAAGAAAGGCTCCGCAATTCATTGAAACAGTGCAACCTCCCTTATTTCGCGCATCAACTATTATTTTTAAATCAACTTCGCACCTTTTTGATCGTCATTGGACTGACCCTTATGACTATAGTTATGGAACACATGGCACCCCTACTACCTTCACTTTAGGCGACAATATTGCGCAAATTGAAGGTGGATTGCATTGTTTACTTGCACCGAGCGGTTTATCAGCAATTAATATTGTGAACTCAGCTTTTTTAAGTACCAATGATGAAGTATGGGTTCCAGACAATATTTATGGACCTAATCTCGAACATCTAAATTACCTACAAGATCAATATGGGATTATCGTTAAAGTATATAACCCAATTGATGCATCAAGCTTTCAGCCAACCGACAGAAGCAAACTGCTATGGCTAGAGGCTGCGGGCTCCGTTACCCTAGAATTCCCCGATCTTAAAAATCTAGTCAAAAAAGCTAAAGAACATGGTGTTTTAACAGCCTTAGATAACACTTGGGGAGCTGGGTTTGCATTTAATGCTTTTAATTTTTCTGATGAGCATCTGTCAGTCGACTTAACTATACATGCACTCACCAAATATCCGAGCGGTGGGGGTGACATCTTAATGGGCAGCATTGTAACTCGTGATGAAAAACTACATCACCGCCTATTCCGTACGCATGCCATTTTAGGTATTGCAGTTTCGGGAGACGATGCAGCTCAGATTCAACGTAGCCTAGCTCATATGTCTTTACGCTATGAAAAACAGTCAGCCAATGCCTACACTCTACTTAAATGGCTAAAGAATCAACCTCAATTTGCACAGGTTCTACACCCAAGCGATGAGAACGCCCCAGGCCATCAGTACTGGCAAGAAATCTGCACAGATGGTCAAAGTGCTGGCTTAGTCAGTGTCATTTTTAAAGCTGAATATGACATTAAAGCAGTACGTCGCTTCTGCGATGCATTGGCTTTATTTAAGCTCGGGTTTAGCTGGGGAGGACCTGTTAGCCTGATTATGCTTTATGATTTAAAAATGATGCGAAAACTTGAAAATACACATTTACAACAAGGATTATTGGTTCGCTTCTGTATAGGACTAGAAGATCCGCAAGATTTAATACAAGATATCGAAAACGCACTGAAACAACTGTAAAAACGACAAGATCATAGTGACTCGAACCACAGGATAAAAATATATGGGTACACCGATTGTTATTGCTAAAAATATTAATGACACATCCAAAGAAATTGTTTTACTTTCCCAGTTTGCTAACCGCCATGGACTTATTGCCGGCGCCACGGGTACAGGTAAAACAGTTACGTTAAAAGTTCTAGCAGAGAGTTTCTCTCGAATTGGTGTACCGGTATTTCTTGCCGATGCTAAAGGCGATGTTTCGAGTCTCGCAAAAGCTGGTGAAGCTTCTGATAAATTTAATGAACGTCTAAAGCTTTTACAAATTGATAGCGTTCCTTTCGCAGCTAATCCAGTTGTTTTTTGGGATTTATTTGGTCAGCAAGGCCATCCTATCCGAACTACTATTTCTGAAATTGGGCCAATTTTATTGGCTCGCATGCTCAATTTAAACGATACTCAAGAAGGTGTGCTCTCTGCTGTATTCCGCATTGCAGATGACCAGGGTCTACTATTAGTCGACTTTAAAGATTTAAAAGCCATGATTACGTTTGTTAGCGAACATGCAGCCGAGTTTAAAGCTGAATACGGCAATTTATCTCCAGCAAGCCTAGGCGCTATTCAGCGCAATTTACTAGCCCTTGCCGATCAAGGTGGAGAGCAATTTTTCGGCGAACCTGCTTTAAATATTTTAGATTTTATTCAAACTGATGCAAATGGGCATGGCTACATTAATATTCTTTCGGCTGACAAGCTCATGAATACACCCAAACTATATGCCACTTTCCTTTTATGGATGCTTTCAGAACTATTTGAACAGCTTCCAGAAGTCGGTGATATGGATAAACCCAAACTCGTATTTTTCTTTGATGAAGCTCACTTATTATTTGATAATGCCAGCCAAGCACTCCAAGACAAGATTGAACAAGTTGTACGTTTAATCCGCTCTAAAGGAGTAGGTATCTATTTCATTACCCAAAATCCACTCGATTTACCTGAAAGTGTTCTGGGTCAACTTGGTAATCGCGTTCAACATGCCTTACGTGCATTTACTCCTAAAGATCAAAAAGCGGTAAAAACTGCAGCAGATACTTTCCGAGCTAATCCAAACTTTAAAGTTGATGAAGCAATTACGGAACTTGGTGTTGGTGAGGCCCTCATTAGTTGCCTAGATGAGCAAGGTACTCCACAAATTGTAGAACGCGGTTGGGTCATGCCTCCGTACTCTGCATTTACACCAATCACTCCCGAAGAGCGCCAAACGCTAATCTCGCAAAGCATTATTGCTGGTGTATATGAACAAGCTGTAGATCGTGATAGTGCCTATGAAATGCTACAAAATAAAGTTGCTGAACGCGAACAGCAGCAACAAAATGCCGAAATTGCTAAACAACAAGCAAAAGAACAAGAAACTTTAGCCAAACAACAAGCTAAAGAGCAAGAAAGATTGGCACGTGAACAATTAAAAGAAGAAGAGCGAGCAGCACGTGAAAGAGCCAAGCTGACCCAAGACATTGTTGGAACTTTTGCAAAAAGTGCAGCGCGCAGTTTAGGAGGAAGTACAGGCCAAAAACTCGTACGAGGCCTACTTGGTTCTTTATTTGGAAAATAAAAAAATTTTAATAAAACTGTGTTAATACTAGGGGATTTTATATCCCCTAATTTTTTTATGGTTTTTCTCAAAAAGTTATTGCCATTAATTTTTTAAAGATGTATTTTAAATACATCTTATACAGCCAGATAAATAAGGTCTAGCCATGACTCCACAACAAATTGAACTTGTTAAATCTACCGTACCTGTTTTACGTGAACACGGCGTTACGCTAACTACATACTTTTATAAGCGTATGTTGAATAACAACCCTGAATTAAAAAATGTTTTCAACTTAGATGATCAAACTAGCTTACGCCAGCCACGCGCGCTTGCAGCTGCGGTTCTTGCATATGCAGAAAATATTGAGAACCCTAGTGTGCTCGCTAAAGCTGTAGAACGCATCACCACTAAACACGTGAGCTTAGATATTCAGCCTGATCAATATGCAATTGTTGGTGACAACCTACTTCATTCAATTAGTGAAGTACTCAATGTGCCATTTGAATCAGAACTTATCGAGGCATGGAAGCAAGCTTATCTACAATTAGCAGACATTTTAATTGGCGTTGAAAAACAAAAGTATGAACAACTTGAGAGCTTAAAAGGTGGATGGGCTGGCTGGCGCTCATTTGAGATTACACAAATTGATCCTCTTGAATCTGGCAAACGTTTTACTTTAAAAGCAACTGACCATGAGGACGTATTAACTGGTCCAGCCAATGCTTTTATTTCGGTTAAAGTACAAGTTCCAGAGCAACAACTTGAACAACCAAAAGCTTTTAAATTTACAGAAGCTCAAGAAAATAACTCATATCACTTCGATGTTCAGCCTGAAGAAAACCATACTGAGTTTTCGGTGGCTAATATTTTACTTGAGCATTACAGAGTGGGTGATCAAGTGCAGGTTTCAGCTCCTTTAACGCTGTAATGTAAAAACCTCTTGCCTGAAAGTTTTCTTATTTAAACTTTCAGGCTAAGATGATCATCCTTTTTATTCTCTTCCATTTTTGGTGATCATGCAGCTTAATAAATTTACCGATTATGCATTACGAATATTAATGTATGTTGCACGCCCAAGTGATGCACCCTACACGATTGCAGAAATCGCGAAAGATTTGCATGTTTCACAAAACCATCTGGTTAAAGTTGTTCACTTTATGGGCAAACAAGAATGGATTATTACCATTCGTGGAAAAGGTGGTGGAATACGCTTAAACCCAGATGCACTTAACTCAAATTTAGGTTCAATTGTTCGAATATTACAGGGTGATAATCAAATCGTTGAGTGCAATACGCCCCCTTGTGTATTACGCAGTCACTGTGGTTTAAAAGGTATTTTAGATCAAGCTCTAGAGAGCTTTTATCAAAGCCTAGACCAATACACACTCGGAGAAGTTTTACAGCACTCAAAATCTACTCCTACTCACTCCCCTATTGCCTTTTTAGAAATCTAACTTGGATTAATTTTCATAAGTTGATTTATTGAAAATTAGCAAGAATACCCAAGCTCCTTTATACTAGGCGCGAGCCCTCTCATTTAAAAAGTTATTTTTTATGCGTCGTAGTGAAAAATCGAAAGACACCAAAGCCAGACTCGCACCAAAGCAAAAGATCAGCTATGAAAAGAAACCAGACCCAGCGATCACGGAATATGCCGTGCAATCACTAAACTGGTTACGCCAAGCTGAATTTTTAATGAGTGCTCCTAAATTGGCACTTTGTGTTGAAGATAGTGGCTACGAGATTGCTTTTGCAGGGCGCTCAAATGCTGGTAAATCTAGTGCTATTAATGCATTGACCAACAAAAAACAACTCGCACGTGCCTCAAAAAAACCAGGCCGTACACAGATGATTAACTTCTTCAGCCTAGGTAACCCTGATCAACGTTTAGTCGACCTTCCTGGCTATGGCTATGCAGCTGTACCTGAAGATATGAAACGAGTATGGCAAAAAGAATTAGAGAACTATCTCATTCATCGTAAAAGCTTACAAGGCTTAGTATTACTGATGGATATTCGCCATCCTTTACAGCACTTCGACATGATGATGCTAGAGTGGGCTTATTCACGTCATCTTTTTGTTCATATCCTTCTAACAAAAGCAGACAAACTTAATCGTGGTCCAGCAAACAAAGTGCTATTAGAAGTTAAGCAGCAGCTGAAAAAAATGAAGCTTGATTTCTCGATTCAACTTTTCTCATCACTTAATAAATTAGGTTTAGAAGAGCTAGCAAGTGTTATGGCTGGACGACTACATTTTACGCTTAATCAAGAACCAGAATTTGATGTCGATGCGATTCCTGAAGCCACCGATGAGGACGCTGAAAGTTAAATTGTCATAGCAGATACAATTTCTTCATTAAATTTATATTCAAATTGGCCCCTATTGCTAAACACAAATGTAGGGGCTTTTTTTATACTCGTTATAACTTCATCGAGTTAAAAATCAGGACTAAATGATGAAATTGTTATCTTTTTTGAAGAACAAGGCTTTAGGTTCTTCTATTGACTATAAAATTCTTCCACGTAAAGTAAAATTTGACTGGAAAGATACCCCTGTTGACTGGATTCCAAATCAGCCTTTCGCAAGTTATTTTATTAATGAAATTAATAATATTTTACCTGCCGGAGAATTCTGGTTTTGCCGTTTGTACAATAAAGTTTTACCGCAAATTAAAGACGAAAAGCTTAAACAGGATGTACAAGCATTTATCCGCCAAGAAGCTATGCATGCCAATGCGCATACTTCTGCCAATAAAGAATATTTAAGTGCGCGTAATATTGATATCCAGCGAAATCTGGACATTATGAATTATCTATTTACGACCGCCTTAGCAGATAAACCCTTTGATAAAGAAGTCCCTCAATTTCTACAAGAACAATGGGACCTTTTCCGTTTAGGCGTTATTGCAACTGTCGAACATATGACTTGTGTATTAGGAAAATATGCACTCTATAATAAGCGTTGGGAAGAGTTAGGCGCTGACCCTGAAATGGTCGATCTAGTTAAATGGCATGGTTCAGAAGAAATTGAACACCGTACCGTTGCTTTTGATTTATATCGCCATCTTGGTGGTGGCTATATTCCACGCTACTATTTAAGTCTTGCAGTGATTGTACTGGTACTTGGATTATGGGTAGATGGCGCTGCACATATTATGAAACAAGATCCACGTTTTGCTGATGCAGCTAAATCCAGATTTTTCCCAGTATGGGTTGCTGTAGAATGGCTTAAGATTAGTCGCAAAGATAACCAAGTGCTACCAAATCCATTTTGGCTGATTGCCCAACAAATTGATTACCTCATGCCTTGGTATGATCCAGTTAAAGAAGGCAGCACTGAAGATGCGGTAAGTTATTTATCTCAATCTCCAGCAGCAAAAAGAGCTGAGCTTCAAGCCGCTTAAAAATAAAAAAGCAGGATTTTAAATCCTGCTTTTTTATAGGAGATTAGACACTGATATCTTTATCTTTTGTATAACGATCTACAACGACACTAATCATCATATCGCCTTGCACATTGACCACTGTTCTCACAGTATCGAGTAGACGATCAATCGGAAGTAAAATTGCAATTGCTTCAGCCGGCAAACCTACAGACTGTAAAACCATAATCATGGTGACCATACCCGCACTCGGAATTCCCGGTGCACCGAGCGATGCAATCATTGCTGTTAAGCACACGATAATTTGTTGTGTCAGGTTTAAATCCAGTCCCACTAAGTTTGCCACAAAGAGTGCAGCTGCCGCTTCATATAGTGCAGTACCATCCATATTAAGCTGCGTACCTAAAGGAATCACAAAGCCCGCTGTTTGAGGGCGCACACCTAAGTTTTCTTGTGCGCATTTCATACTAAGCGGCATCGTGGCAGAGCTAGAACTGGTGGCAAATGCAGTGATCAGCGCTGTACGTGTTCCTTTGAAAAAAGTCCAAGGACTCATACGACCAAAAATCCAAAGTAATAGCGGTAAAACAACAGCACCATGAAAGATGGTAGTCCCCGTTACGACAACAGCAAACTCAGCCAAACGACTTAATACCGAAATATCTTCCGTTGCCATTAACTTTGCCAATAGAGCAAAAATACCTAAAGGTGCCAGCTTCATCACCCAGCCGACTAACATCATCATCATTTCAAAAAACTGATGACTCAATACGCGAATACTTTTGAAACGCTCACCGCCATGGACTAGCGCAACACCAACAAATAGTGCAAACACCACAACCGCTAAAACGTTACCGTCACTAAACGCTTTAAATGGGTTGATTAATGTATTTTGAATAAAATTGGTAAAAAAACTTGCAGGGTTTAAACTGTCGGGCGCCTGATAATTTTGCATAGACGTTTGGAAAATAGAAATATCTATACCGCGCCCTACTTCAAATAGATGAGCACAACTTATACCTAAAATTAAAGCCAACGTTGTTGTGGTCAAACAACATAAAAAGGTAATTTTCCAGACTGGACCTAGCTGGCCACCTGCCTGCAAATTAGAGACACCCACAACAATCGAGCTAAAAATCAAAGGTACCAACAACATTTTAAGCAGCCCAATAAAGACACTACTTAATATGCCCAGCCCATATAAACTATGTTTTACAAACACAGTATCAGGATACAACGTTAATAAGAAACCAAAGGCTAAGCCTAAAATGGCAGCAATAAGAATTTGTGTGTTTAAGTTCATATCAGCATTATTTTTTTCAGTTGGCAATCCTTTTGCAAATATGACATGAGCTTGCTTTTCATACGAGCAATTTTTTGTCACATCGTTTCAATTAAAAATAAAAAAGCCATCTGATGAGATGGCTTTATAAATGAGTTTATTGCGTTTCAATTTCCCGCAAACGAATTAAACCCTCTTGCACGGTACTGCAAACAAGTTGGCCATTTTGCCACATACGGCCAAAGTTTAAACCGCGAGAAGCTGCGCTGACTGTTGCTTCCATATCGTAAAGCATCCATTCATCAGCGCGTAGCGGACGATGGAAATAAATTGCATGATCAATACTTGCACACTGCAAACTTGGAGAAATATAGCTGAGCCCATGCGGTCTTAAAGCCGTTGTCATTAAGGTAAAGTCTGAATAAAACGCAACAATTGCTTGATGCAGAGCAATATCATCTAATTGTTTTGGAATACGGTCATGTGTGCGGATATAGTGCGCATTATAAGGAGCTTCAGGTTGCGGTTGAAACGGATTTACCGGATCAATTGGGCGAATCTCTACGTGGCGCTCACGCATAAAGCTAGCGCGAACATTTTCCGGTACGAAGTTTAGAATACCTTCTTTGAGTTCATTTTCAGATTTAAGAGTCTCTGGTGCAGGGTAGTCTGGTTCTTGATGTTGATAATTCAGACCTTCTTCTGGATTAGCAAAAGAAACCATCGCCGAAAATATAACTCGCCCATGCTGAACTGCACGAACCTGACGGCTTACGAAACTCTTCCCATCACGTAAACGGTCTACTTCATAGACAATTGGGGCATTAATATCGCCACCATATAAAAAATATGCATGTAAAGAATGCGCGGGACGATCGGTTGTATAAGATGCCGCACGTAAAGCCTGACCCAAAACCTGCCCACCAAAAACACGTTTGCCGACAAGATTACGGCTTATGCCACGGTAAATATTTTCTTCTAGCTTTTCTAAAGTGAGAAGATCGACAAGTTCTTGGGTTAACGCATTCATGAGAGATACCTTCATATTTCAGGTAAAAAATCGTATTAAAGTACAGATGTGTAGAATCTATTGTGCCATAAAAAACTATTTGAACATGGAACAATCAGTCAACTTCTGACGAACATTGCTCATATAACAGCTAAAAATACGATTTTTAACGATAAAATATGCCAAAAGCATTATAATTTATAAGAAAGTAGCATATTGTTTTTTTTAATAAATGCCGCAAAATAATTACCCTCTGCATTTGGTGCTGGGATTTGTCTTTAAGAAGTAGGAGTTCTTATGTCCAAGAGTGGGTTTGGTCAAATGTATCGTCGGCTTTCGAGTAAACTACTTGACCTCGTGGTAACACCACATGTTCTTGGGGAAGTTCCTACTGAACCAGTATCAGAAACAACAGAAACAGAAGCAAAGACTGAGCGCCAAAAAGTGGTTTGCTATGTCTTGCAAAACCATTCTAGAAGCAATGCTTTAGTGGTTGATGGGGAAACGCGTCGTTTAAATTTAAAACCTGCGTTAGATCCATTAGTTGTTGGCGCTCATCAGGAAAAAGCATCAGTTTTATTTTTACAGCACAATGATGAAAATAATTTACTGAATCCGCCTCCTCATGCTTTTCCACCACGCTTAATAAAACTGATTGAAGTGTTACAAGAAAATCCTGAACTTGATATAGAACTTGTTCCGGTTACAGTTTTATGGGGCCGTTCGCCAGATAAAGAAGATTCTTGGTTTAAATTATTATTTTCCGACACATGGGCAACACCAAGCACAGTTAAGCAGTTGGTTAATATTGGTTTGCATGGTCGACAGTCTTATTTAGAGTTTCATGAACCGCAATCGCTACGTGAATTGGTTGAATATGCCCAGCAGCATTATCCAAATCTATCACCAGCAACTTATATTGTAAGTACGTTAAATGATTATTTAGACCGTCAGCGTGAAGTGGTGCTAGGTCCCGATTTATCGGATCGCCGTAATGTCATGCAGTCAGTCGTAAAATCTCGTGATGTTCAAGAAGCAATCCGCCGTGAAAGTATTCGCGGAAAAGTGAGCATGCTTGAAGCGGAACGCCGTGCGATTGGTTATGTGAATGAAATCGTATCGGATTATTCACATTCAGCAGTGCGCTTTGCTGACCTTGCCTTAACGCGCTTATGGACTCAGCTTTATGACGGCGTAGAAGTACATAACTTTAGTACAGTTCGTGAGCTGGCAAAAGATTATGAAGTTGTCTACACACCTTGCCACCGCAGTCATATTGATTATTTATTATTGTCATATGTGATCTATAAACGTGGATTGATGGTTCCGTATATTGCTGCGGGTGATAACTTAAACTTACCATTTGTTGGGCAGCTTTTACGTGGAGGTGGTGCATTCTTTATTCGCCGTTCTTTCCGCGGTAATGGCCTATACACCACTGTATTTAAAGAATACTTATATAGCATCTTGTCACGTAATACCCCACTTGAATACTTTATTGAAGGTGGACGTTCACGTACAGGACGCCTATTACCGCCTAAAACCGGTATGCTTGCCATGACAGTTCACAGCCATTTACGTGGTCGTGCTAAACCAATCGTTTTCTTACCAACATATATTGGTTATGAACGACTCATGGAAGGCTCAACTTACGTAGGTGAAATGCAAGGTAAGCCAAAAGAAGCCGAATCTATTTTTGGCATTGTGAAAACCTTACGAAAAATTGAACGTATCTTTGGTAAAGTCCACGTAAACTTTGGTGAACCCGTTTTCCTTGATGATCTGCTTAAGCAACATAATGCAGAAAACGTTTACATCGAGAAAAATGACGACCCAATCCCTCAAGCTGTTTCAGATGCGGTAAATAGCTCTGCACACGCAATTTTAGAAAATATTAACCGAGCGGTGGTCATTAACCCTGTCTCTTTACTTTCTATTATTTTGCTTGCGACGCCAAAACATACGCTTGATGAAGAAATTTGTATTAAGCAACTAGAAGCTTATCGTAACTTGGCATCAAACTTCCCATATGACCAACGTATGGAAGTAACGCCACTTTCTGGTAAAGAAATTATCGCGTATGGTTTAAAACTTAAACTCATTAAACGGGTTCAGCATGCGCTTGGCGATATTATTGCGATTGAAGATAATCAAGCCGTTCTTTTGACTTACTTCCGCAATAACATTTTGCACGCCTTTGTTTTACCATCATTGGTGGCTTCACTTGTTGAACATAATGGAAAAATCAGTCGTTCAGATTTAACCAATGTCATCTATACGCTCTATCCATTCTTGAAAGCTGAGTTATTCCTTAAATGGAAGAGTAGCGAGCTTAAGGCACAAATTGAGCAATATGCTGATGCGTTAGTTCAATCAAATCTTATCCAACAAGACGATGAAGGTAACCTGATTAGCTCTGCACCAAATACAGAAGAACATAATCAGCTTGTTGTTTTAGCTACTCCTGTTAAGCAAAGTCTTGAGCGTTACTACATGACGCTTGCACTCATTACTCAACGCGGTTCGGGGAATATTTCTGCGAAACAAGTTGAAGAGTTAAGTCATTTACTTGGACAACGTTTGTCTGTCCTCTATGAATTTAATTCGCCAGAGTTCTTCGATAAAGCTTTATTCCAAAGCTTCTTAAAAGTACTTACACAGCAAAATTACATTCGTACTAACGATCAAGGCCAAATTGAGTTTGATGATAACTTCCGTCAAATGGCTGCTGGTGCACAGTTGGTGCTTGATGAAGTAACCTTGCAAATGTTACAGCACATCACCACCTTTACCGACGAAGAGTTAAAAGATGCTCTTGAAGCAATGGCATCTCAACAAGCTAAACGTCGCTTAAAACGTAAAAAAGCTTAAAGTCTCCAGACAAAATAAAAGGCAACTTCGGTTGCCTTTTATTTTATTAACGAATTGGGCATTCAAAATAACGTGGATCATCCATGCACCGCAGACGCTTCATAAGTTGAACAAAATAAGCATCGTAGTAACCTGAAAGGACGTACTGATTACGTATTTTGGCAACCATTACATCATAACTTTGTTTTTCATAAAAAGAGACATCCACCCAATAATAAGCAGGTAAATGATTTTCCCATTGTGTCGCACGGTTAGTCAGCAATTGGCTATTCTGAACAAACCATCCCCGAATTTTTCGGCCAAAATTAGCAGGATAAGCTTGCGGTTTAATAATTAAATTGACCCCAAAATATGCCAAAGGAAAATTGATAACTTGAGTATCTTGTCCAAATTCTTTTTGTAAGTTATATGGCAATAAGCCATACACAGGAGCAGGAACAATATCGATTTTATTTTGCTTAAACTGCACAATCGCGTTAGATAAATCAATATAAACTGGCCGAGCACCTACACTTCGTACCAATGCTTGTTGCGGTGGATTATTGGGTAACACACCAATACGTTGATTTCTTAATTGAGCGACTCTAGAAAGTTTCTTATTTTTTAAAACCATGTAAGCAGTTCCAATAGGAATCATTCCTACAGCTTCATAGTCCTTAGAAACCAGTCTTTTCTCAATTGTAGGGTGATTTAAAAGCTGCAAGAAGCTTTTGGCTGTACGATTATTAGGAATTAGTCCTATACCCGCGGTACTCCCCATAAACTGGTTATAACGATAAGTATTGAAATTGGATGCAGCTAGACCAGAACATTTCCCATCATCAAAAGCTTGTATCGCCTGCTGTTCTTTTTGATAGGTAACTACTTTAAATTTGACTTGATATTGCTGGGCATATAGCCGAATGTCATTTAAACGGCGAGTAATATCCCCTTGGGACCCAATAGGATCATATGCACACCACACCTGATCCTCAGCCCAACTCGCAACAGCTAATACGCTCAAAATCAGAGCTAAACAAATTTTTTTCACTTTCAACCTTTTTATCTTTATCGGCAATTTGACTGCCTCATCAGGTATTTCTGTTCTTATTTAAAGTTTAATCAAAATTTTATTTAGTACCATGAACATTTAAACATAATAAATAGTCATTAAAGCAAATTGGATGCTCTAACTGAAAACCCGTTGCTGGCAAATATTTCGCATAAATTCTTTTACCTGAAATTTGGCTTGATTCCAAAGTTAACTCTGGCAATCCTAATTGTTTTTGAAACCAGACTATAACCTCATGTAATGGTAATGGCTGGTTATTCGTCACAATATAGCTCGCTTGATGAGTTTCGTAGTCAGCCATAAAAGCTAAAAATCTTGCTAAATCATCAATATGTATTCGATTGCTATAATGTATGTTTGGATAATTTTGATTATTTTCAGCCATTTTCTTTAAACGGGCAACAGAAGTTCCATAAATACCAGTAGGGCGAATAATTACAGATTGGGCTGGATAATGTTTCTGCCAGAGTAGCTCCATATTACGTAATATATGGCCTTGTTCATCACTTGGATGAATTTCACTAAAATCATCAATGATCTCCCCCGCATTTTCACCATAAACTCGCGTCGACGAAACAACGATTATTTTTTTTACCGGATGTATTTTTAATGCTTCTCGAATCGGTTCAATACTATCTACATAAGTATGCTGGTAGCCCTCAACCGTACTCTCGTTTGGAGAAAGTAAAATATACACGATATCTACAGGTTCAATTTGACTCAAATCAAGCGAAAAAATATCTTGGACAAGATGTGTTGCGTAACTATCCGTTTTTACACTACGGCTGATTGTGGTAATTTGATGTTCTTTCTCAAATAGTTGTTTAGCAACACGCTGAGATGTTTTACCATAACCGATAAATAATATATGCATAGAAAACTCGTTGAGGGGACATGACTTCAGTCCATCAGTTACAAGGCGTTGGATCGGCTTCAGCAGCCCTGCTCGAAAAACTAAATATTTTTACCACAGATGATTTACTGTTTCATCTGCCACGTGATTATGAAGACCGAAGTACGATTATTCCAATGAATCAACTTGTGGTTGGACGGAGCTATTTGCTCGAAGGTGAAGTCAAATCAATTGACTTCCCTCCAGGAAAAAGAAAATCCATGGCAGCCTTGGTGCAAGATGAATTTGGTAAAGTCACCTTACGCTTTTATCATATTTATAAAAACCTGACTGACAAAATAAAACCTGGTCATCGCTTACGTATTTTTGGTGAAGTTCGTGTAGGTGCTCGCGGCCTTGAGATGTATCATCCTGAAATTCAGCTCATTCATGAACATACACCTCTACCAAAAACTCAACTGACAGCAATTTATCCAAGTACGGATGGGCTGACTCAGCCTAAATTACGCGAATACGTTAAACAAGCTTTAAAGCATCATAGTGATGCTCTACCAGAGTTACTCCCAAAACAATATACCAATGGCTATGCGCTGAAAGAGGCTTTGTATTACATTCATGAGCCTCCCGTTGATGCCAATATGCTCCAATTGGCCCAAGGATCTCATCCTGCGCAGCAACGGCTTATTTTTGAAGAACTGGTTGCTCATCAAATTAGTTTACTTAATCGCCGTGCTTATATTCGTCAAATTGCATCACCTGCTTTTTCAAGCAGCAAAATATTAGCGAAAAAGCTATTAGAAGCTTTGCCTTTTCAAATGACCAATGCACAAAAACGTGTATCTAAAGAAATTTTAAATGACTTAAAACAGCACCAACCTATGCTACGCCTAGTACAAGGTGACGTAGGTGCTGGAAAAACCTTAGTTGCTGCTGTGGCCGCGTGCCATGCTTTAGAAGCCGATTGGCAGGTTGCATTAATGGCGCCTACTGAAATTCTAGCAGAACAGCATTATTTGAATTTTAAACGTTGGTTTGAACCATTAGGCATTACAGTTGCCTGGTTGTCTGGTAAACAAAAAGGTAAAGCCCGCGCTCAAGCAGAACAACAAATTAAAGAAGGTCACGCAGAACTTATTGTGGGTACTCATGCCTTATTTCAAGACAATGTTGGTTTTGCTAAATTAGGACTCGTAATTATTGATGAACAACATCGCTTTGGTGTAGATCAGCGTTTAGCTCTACGTAATAAAGGTGCTGAGCAGTTCACTCCACATCAACTCGTCATGACGGCCACTCCCATTCCAAGAACTCTAGCAATGAGTGCATATGGTGATTTGGACACGTCAATTATTGATGAGTTACCTCCGGGCCGTACTCCAATTCAAACGGTTACCATTCCGCTTGATCGTCGAGAAGAAGTACTGCAACGTATTGCTTCAAATTGCAGAGATGGGAAACAGGCGTATTGGGTATGCACACTGGTTGAACAGTCTGAGACTTTAGATGCTCAAGCAGCAGAAGCCACCTATCAGGAAATGAAAGAACGCTTTCCTGAACTCAACATTGGCTTGGTGCATGGCAAAATGAAAGCTGATGAAAAGCAAGCTGTTATGCAAGCATTTAAAAATAATGAATTACAACTTCTTATCGCAACAACGGTCATCGAAGTTGGAGTCGATGTTCCTAACTCCTCTATTATGGTGATTGAAAATGCTGAGCGTTTGGGCCTTTCTCAGTTACATCAATTACGTGGTCGTGTAGGTCGAGGCGCTCAAGCCAGCTTTTGTGTACTTCTATATAAAACGCCTCTTTCACAAAATGGGCAAGAGAGACTTTCTATTTTAAGAGAAAGTAATGATGGCTTTGTGATTGCAGAAAAAGATCTAGAGTTACGCGGACCGGGTGAATTACTAGGGACTAAACAAACTGGGGATATGGGATTTAGAGTTGCTCGGTTAGAGCGAGATGATCACTTACTGAGTCAAGCTCATTATGTAGCACAGCAAGTTTTAAAAGATTATCCAGAACAAGCAGATGCTCTATTAAAGCGCTGGCTTCCTGAGGCACCTCGCTACGCCTATGTTTAGTTTTTTAAACGTCCAACATCTTATTCAGTTATTTTCACCTTGCTCATTGTGTGAGTTAGGGGCGCGAGAAAAATATTCACTTTGTAAAGACTGTTGGGAACAGCTGCCTTGGCTTAAACAAACGATTCAACGTAATAATCAAACTGTTCTTGTGGCCTGTGACTATGCTTATCCAGTTAACCGAATTATTCAGCAGTTTAAATATGAACAGAAATTACATTATCAAATCTTATTAGGGGAAATTTTAAAACAATTAAAATTTCCTAAAGTACAAGCTATTGTACCCATGCCCATTTCCAATCAACGTTTAATTGAACGTGGTTTCAATCAGTCATTATTACTTGCCAATATTTTAAGCAAACACTTAAAAATACCTGTTTGGCAACCAATTCAACGTTTAAACGAACATTCTCAAAAAGGTCTTTCTCGACTAGAACGTTTTGAAAATATAGAACAACAATTTGTACCTCATCATAAAGAGAAACGACGTTATCGCCGTGTTCTCATTATTGATGACGTGATAACCACAGGAAGCTCTATTCATGCGCTCAGTCAAGCCCTTCAACAATTAGGCTGCACATCTATTCACATGGCTTGCCTAGCGGCAACACTAAAGAATTAGGCTATTGCACTGTAGATAAATACTCTTCACACCAAGGAATGACAATTTCTTTGGTTAATGGTGCAAGTTGAGTTTCCGAATCATTTAAATCTATCCACTTCATTTCAGCAATTTCAGCTGCAATTTTAGGTGCTTGATCAAGCTGAACTAGATATAAATGGCTCACTAAAATATGATCTGGCTCATTGGCAGCTGCGGTTTCGAAATGGCCAATAAATTGCTCAATCACACAAGAGCTACCTACTTCCTCTAAAATTTCTCGCTGCATGGTGATCTCTGGTGCCTCATTGGGTTCCAGCTTGCCGCCTACTTGCATAAAAGCTTGAGTATTTTGCTTTCTTACGAGCAATAACTGATTTTGCTCATTTAAGATCACTGCGGCAGCGACCGTGATTGTTTTCACCTATTTAACCTCGTTTATGGTTGAACGTCTGCATTTGTCCATTTTGGAGCAGGAGCCTGATATTGCTCAAACTGTTGAAGAATATCTTCAATGTTGTCTGATACGATCAATTTATCAACGAACCGTGCTTGGCTAAATCCATTATCTACCGTTCCTTGGATCATTTTAAGTAAATCTTCATAAAAACCCGCTACATTTAAGAAAGCACATGGCTTTTGATGAATCCCTAATTGCGCCCACGTCCATTGTTCAAAGATTTCTTCCAATGTACCTGCGCCACCCGGCAAAGCAATAAAGCCATCTGAAAGATCCGCCATTTTGGTTTTACGCTCATGCATATTTTCGACCACATATAATCTGGTTAGGCCCGGATGAGCTAACTCACGATCGACTAAAGCACGAGGGATCACGCCAATGACTTGTCCACCTGCTTGTAAGGCACTATCGGCAACGACACCCATTAAACCTGAGCGACCACCACCATAAACCAAGGTCTTACCTTGTTTTGCAATAGCCTCGCCTGTAGCTTGGGCAATTTGTTGGAAAATTGGGTTTGAACCAAGAGATGAACCACAGAAAATACAAATTGATTTCATAGTGTAAAAAACCGTTTTATTGAACTGTCATGCTGACAAACTAAACTATCGATAGAGTTTTTTTTTGCAAAATAGCGTATTGGCAAGTGTTTTTCGGCAAATCCTTGTCTAAAATACACCCATCCATTTCCATCAGACTGCGTGAGGAAAAAAGACACATGCTTGAAGCCTTTTATGCCACAGAACGCGGAAGTCTGGAAGATGCCACCATCAATGGTGGATTTGATCTACATCCCGAATTAGTCTGGCTTGATCTTATTGCACCCTCACAAGAAGAGCAACAATGGGTATTAGATGCCTATGACCAAAACTTACCAACACTAAAGTCGCTTGAAGATATTTCATCTTCTGCACGATTTTACCGTGATGATGACGGTATTTTGCATATCAGTACTTATTTTTTAACGAAAAATAAAAATTATCAGGTAGATGGTGACGCAGAAGACTCATCACACATTTTAGCAATGGTGCAAACGGTCGCTTTCATTTTACATAAGGACCGCCTGTTCACGATGCGCGGGGAAAAGTTAGTTGCTTTTCGCGCCTTTCGTGCACGTGCTCGTCGAAATGACTATGACATGGACTATAAAGATCCTACATGGATTTTATTGGGCCTTCTTGAAGCGAAACTCGATGAGCTTGCGGATATCTTAGAAGATATCCACAAAGATTTAGAAAAATACTCCACAGAGGTTCTAAATAACCACCAACGTGAAAAAATTCTAGATCTTGATGACATGATTACACGCCTTGCTCAACAAGAAGATATGCTAGGAAAAGCACAGCTCTGTCTCATTGATTTACGACGTGTGCTCACTTTCTTATCGCGTCCACGAGCATTAGGCAGTCACATCTATGATGCCGACATTCGAGAACTAAGTGAGGATGTGCGCTCACTGGTAGAACATGATGCCTTCTTATTCCAAAAAGTACGATTCTTACTTGATACGACTTCCGGATTCATTAATACCGAACAGAATGACACGATTCGTCGATTCTCGATCTTGCCAAGCATGTTAGCTCCACCTATGCTCATTGCCAGTATTTATGGCATGAACACAGACGTATTACCTTTTGCGCATGGTACGACCAGTTTCTTCGTTGTATTACTCATTATTATGGGTTTCTTTATTGGTCCAATTATTTACTTCCGCTGGAAAAAATGGATCTAAGCTTTGTAATAAAATGCTAATTTCAAGCATAAAAAAGCACCTAAATATAGGTGCTTTTTTATATCTTAAACATCAGATCAGATGCAGATCTTCCTGCAAATGGCAAGCTTGAATGATCTTCAGCATTTTCTCGGGTACATTTTTAAAATGTAAACCAGTATTTTTTGGAGTTTCTCGCAACCATTGAACTAAAACAGCCAATGCCAAGGTACTACCATGTTCAAGCTCAGTTAAATCTACCACTAGAGGGAAGCTTTGCTGCTTCTTTATGATAGCCAAACCTGCTTGATACTGTTGTTCCGCATTTTCAAAATCAATTTTTCCCGAAACAACCAATTGTTGGTTGAGATACTGAACCACTCGTCACCTACTTATTTCTGTTTGTTTTGATTAACAGCTGCGTCTGCATCAGGTTGGAACGTTGCAATTGCTTTATTTAAATCACCGCCATTGCGTTTCACTGTTGCAGCAAACTGATTACGGAACTGTAATCCTAAATCAATACCAGAAACATTGATATTACGGATTTTCCACTGAGTACCTTTGTCAGCTAACTGGAAAGAGACAGGAATTTTTTCACCATTGTGATTAAAGTCCAATGTCACTACAGGGTTTTTACCCGCAGTTGCCTTGTAAGGACGCATGGTATAGCTTTGATTCGTATATTTAGCAAATGCACTGCCGTAATTTTCAATTAATGTATTACGGAAATTCGTTTCAAACTGAGCACGTTGTGCAGCTGTACTATACTGATTCGTCGCATAAGTACCCATCACAATACGAGTGAACGCTTGTGAATCTACATACGGGTCTAAATTCTGACGTACGATCGTTTTCACTAACGCAGGATTGCTTTGTAATTTTGCATGATCTGCTTTTAAACGAGCGATCAAGCCATCAGCAACACGCTTAATAAAATCAGGTGGTGCTTCTGAAGGCGCAGCAAATGCTGTACCTGCAATCATCGTAGACAAAAGACTTGCTGTCAGGGTTTGTTTAAACAACGTATTCACCTGGAACTACTCCTTCAAATAATCTTTTACTCAACAAATGATGTTTGTGCACTATCATTATTAGTGCTTGCAGGAGTACCTGCATCTGTTGAGGCTGAACCAGCGGCAACTTTACCTGCACCACCGCCAGTAATAAATTTACTAATTAAATCTTCTAAATCCATGGTTCCTTGAGTATTTGAAATCACATCGCCACGTTTAAGATAGTTTAAGCCACCACCCGGAACGACTTTCAAATATTTCTCACCCAATAAACCATTCGTTGCTACCATTATATAAGCATCTTCATCAATACTTGTGATGGAGTTCATGTTACTGGTCAGTTGCTGTTCCATTGCTTTTTGTTGCTCTGGAGAAGCTTGCGTGTAGTCAGAACTATAACGGAGTTCATCTAAAGCATTTTTTTGAACTTCTTTTAGCTGTTCAGCATTAAAACTTGTCAACTTCCCATCTAAATCAAATGTTACGGTAGCTAAACGCGTAACTGGATCAAGAGTAATTGAATCAACACGACCAATTGTGACACCGCTCATCGTTACTTTAGCACGAGGCTTTAAACCATTGACGTTATCAAACTGAGCCTTCATGGTATAACTATCATTTAAGTTGGTACCCACAAGGCCACTAACTTTCATGGCTAAAAAGAACAAGGCAATACCGAAGATAATAACAAAGATACCTACGGCCAGCTCACTACTACGTGATTTCATTAAATCCCTCCGAACATGACCGCAGTCAACACGAAATCAAAACCTAAAACACATAATGAAGAATATACAACTGTTCTCGTCATTGCAGTTGCGATTCCTTCTGGAGTCGGATCACATGCATATCCTTGATATACCGCAATCCATGTACATAACAGAGCAAACACAATACTTTTGATAATGCCATTTACGACATCATGCCCAAATTGCACGTTGTTTTGCATTCCGCTCCAGAATGAGCCTTCATCGACGCCAAGAAAATCGACACCTACCATTTTGCCACCCACAATACCAATCGCAGCAAAAATGACAGTTAGCATCGGTAAACTGACCACTCCCGCCCAAAGACGTGGTGATACGATTTGTTTTAATGGGTCAACCCCAATCATTTCCATGCTGGCAAGTTGTTCACTTTGCTTCATTGAACCAATTTCTGCTGTTAATGCAGAACCTGCTCGACCAGCAAATAATAAAGCAGCAACCACTGGTGCCAATTCACGCAGCAATGTTAAAGACACCATAGTGCCTAGCATTGATTCACTGCCGACGTTCACTAAAATTGAATATCCTTGCAAACCAAGTACCAAACCAATGAATAGGCCTGACACAGTAATAATTAACAAAGACATCACCCCTACCCGATGCATTTGGTAAATAAATCGCCCAAAACCACCAGATGAAGGAAAAGAAAAAATAATTTGTAAGAGCATTAGTGCCGCAACACCAATCCCTCGAATCCGCTCAATAACGAGTCTACCTAACCAGGCAATCGTATTCATGGACGAACCTCGTTATCTAAATAGGCTTGATGACTAAATTGGTATTCAACCGGTCCTTCTGCCGAACCTGTTAAGAATTGGCGTACAAATGGAGAAGCATATGCCTGTAACTCTTCTGGCGTTCCTTCCCCTTGAATTTTCCCTTCTGCTACAACGTAAATGTAATCAGCAATAGAAAGGGTTTCAGGAACGTCATGCGAAACAATAATTGTGGTTAAATCTAAAGCTTCTCGCAATGAACGAATTAAACGTGTCAACACACCTTTTACAATCGGATCTTGCCCCGCAAAAGGTTCATCGTACATGATTAAATCAGGGTCAAGCGCGATTGCGCGTGCTAAAGCGACACGACGATTCATACCACCTGAAAGTTCTGTTGGCATTAACTGTTCAGAACCACGCAAACCTACCGATTCAAGTTTTAATGCAACCAGTTCAGCAATTAGATTTTCAGGAAGCTTGGTGTGGGCTCGAATTGGAAATGCCACATTTTCATAGACGGACATATCCGTAAATAAAGCACCGCTCTGGAATAACATTCCCATACGTGCGCGGGCTGAAAAAAGTTCCTGACGAGACATTTTGGCAATATCTTTACCGTCGAGCAAAACTTCGCCCTGATCAGGAACTAACTGTCCACCGATCAGACGTAATAATGTTGTTTTACCTGTACCAGAAGGTCCCATAATGGCCGTAATCTGGCCTCGACGTATATTTAAACTAATATTGTCATAAATGACGCGTTCCCCTCGATTAAAACTCAAATTTTTCACTTCAATAAGTGGTTGAGCCGAGAGAGGAGTTTTATTATTCATAATGGCAATCGTTCCTGCACTTTTATGCACGCATACTATAACACTGAAAATTAGCAAACTTGTTGTTATTTTGACACAAGCAAAGCTAACTTATTTGATCGAAATAGAAGAGGTATGTTCGTAAAAAGAAGTTAATTCAGAAATTTGAAACTGCTCAATAGAAGTCCCAGTTATAAAAGCATAGGCAAAATAAACCCCATTACACAAAACGAGTGCAATAAAAAGATAAGGCAAACCGTGCTGAACCAATAAGTTCTTCAACTGCGCCATTATTGTTTCTTTTCGTTTAATTTGACTCATTATTTAATAAAAAATTGAACTAATTCACACTTTGTTATTTTATAACAAAACTGAAAAATAAGAAAGGCCAGTATAAATACTGGCCTTTCTTTAAATAACTACTTGATTAACGGTCGAATTTACGACGCGGTTTATCATCAAAACTACGACGTGGACGATCTTCACCACCGAAGCTACGTTTTGGACGATCTTCGCCACCAAACGCTGGACGCTCACCACGTGGTTTATCATCAAAGCTACGACGTGGTTTATCGTTGAAGCCACCTTCGCGACGTGGACGATCTGAGTTGAACTCACGACGTGGACGATCTTCGCCACCAAATGATGGACGTTCGCCACGAGATTTATCATCAAAGCTACGACGTGGACGATCTTCACCACCGAAACTACGTTTTGGACGGTCACCAAAACCATTTTCACGACGCGGTTTGTAATCTACACGGTTACCACGGTTGTCATCATTTGAGTCAAAACGTGGTTTATCGTTGAAACCACCTTCACGACGCGGACGATCTGAGTTGAACTCACGACGTGGACGATCTTCAAAACCACCTTCACGACGTGGGCGATCTGAATTGAACTCGCGACGTGGACGATCTTCACCACCGAATGGGCGTTCACCACGTGGTTTGTCATCGAAGCTACGACGTGGACGGTCATCACGACCACCTTCACGGCGTTTGAAGTTGCTTTCGCCTTCAAAGCGACGACCACCGCCAAAACCGCCACCACGACGACCATCACGACCACCGTTACCGCCACGACCACGACCACCGCCATCACGACCTGAACGAGCAGGAGGTGGAGATGGCTCTAAGCCTTCAATTTCAGAAACACTTAAACGTGCATCTAAATAGTCTTCAAGCGCACGGATTTTACCGCGTTCACGATAAGTCGCTAAAGTAATTGCTTGACCTGTACGACCAGCACGACCTGTACGACCAATACGGTGTACATAGTCTTCGTGTTTCATTGGTAAACCGAAGTTAATTACGTGAGAAATTGTCGGTACGTCAAGACCACGTGCAGCAACGTCTGTTGCTACCAAGATTTTTGCACGACCTTCACGAATACTACGTAAACGACGGTTACGAACTGTTTGTGGCATTGCACCGTGAAGTGCAACTACAGAGTGACCTGCTTCTGCAAGTTCTTCAGCCAACATATCTGTATCTTCTTGAGTGCTCGCGAATACAACCGCTTGATCAAGAGTTTCATCAGCCAACCAGTGAGTCAGAAGTTTCTTCTTATGTTCGAAACCGTCTGTCCAGTGTAAAGTTTGGGTGATGTCAGTGTTTGTGCTGTGACCTGTTTCAATTGCAATACGCTCAGGCTCATTCATCATGCGCTCAGCAAGACGAATAATACGGTCAGCAAAAGTTGCAGAGAACATTAATGTTTGACGACGGTTACCAGCTAAATCACTGATCGCTTCTAAATCTTCTGAGAAGCCGAGGTCTAACATACGGTCAGCTTCGTCAACGATTAAAGCTTCAACTTTATCTAACTTTAATTGACGACGGTTAACTAAGTCTAATAAACGGCCAGGAGTCGCAACGATAACTTGCGCACCTTTAAGCTGTTGGATTTGCTTACCAAAAGGCATACCACCCATGATTGCAGCAATACGAACACCTTTCATGTGACGTACAAAAGCAATCGCGTCTTGGCTAACTTGTTGAGCCAACTCACGTGTTGGGCATAAAACTAAAATATTAGGTTGGGTCACAGCTTTCATGCGTTCTTTGAACGGAACAAAAGTTTCTTGACCAGCTAAATTATGTAATGTCGGTAATAAAAATGCCGCAGTTTTACCAGAACCAGTCTGGCTAGATACTAGAAGGTCTTTTCCTTCTAAAGCTGCAGGAATAGATTGTTCTTGCACAGGAGTCGGGGTAGTAAAACCTAAACCTTCAAGCGCTTGTTGTAAGGTTTCATGCAAAGAAAATTCGGCAAAAGTTTTGCTCATAGAGAGTTTCACCCTAGTGGGTGCTCCATTTTTAATAAATACAAAATAGACATCGGCACAAAGCGGCAAAGCAAAGTTAGCTGAAACGTTTTTTCAGCAGCAATCCGAGTAACGACGATGTGGACTAAACGCACGCTTGATTACGGCCGAACCTGAAGAATCGCTGAGCGATCGGGGCGCAAGAAATGGTCCTCTCTATGGACAGCGTGCGCTTACAATGAATAGAACAGAATGTTCAGGTAATGAACGGAAATTTAAGTGCGTGGGCGGATTATAGCAGAAAGAAATTAAAAGTCATGTGTTTTAATCAACTTTCTTCATATTTATTGAACTCAGTAATATTTACCCATGGCTTAAAAAAATAAAACCCTCTGATAAAAGAGGGTTTTATTTATAAATAATTAAATTATTTTGCAGCTTGAGCCCAAGCCGGAACTACAGTTTGCATTAAAGGTTTTAGCATTTTGAGTGAACTTGCAAGCACTTGACCATTTTCAAGAGATTCATTACCACCGCGTGCGTCAACCACTACACCGCCTGCTTCTTTAATAATAAGCTCACCAGCAGCGATATCCCATGGTTTTAAGCCAAGCTCAAAGAAACCATCAAAACGGCCAGCAGCAACATAGGCTAAATCTAGGGCAGCTGAACCACCACGACGAATTTGTGCGCCTGCTTGAGTAACAGCTAATAATGAAGCAAAGTGTTGTTCTGCATAAGATACGATCTCACCAGCACGTTTAGCACGGTAAGGATGGCCTACTGCCAAGAATGTATTTTCTAAAGTATCTTTTACATTTACACGAATACGGCGTTGGTTCATCACCGCGCCGCGACCGCGACTTGCAGAGAATAATTCGTCACGTACTGGGTCGTAGATTACGCCGTGCTGAGTAACACCTTTATGCTGAACTGCAATAGAAATACAGAAATGAGGGAAACCATTAATAAAGTTTTGCGTGCCATCAAGTGGGTCGATTACCCAGCACCAGTCTGCATCATGGCCTTTGCCTTCTTGCAAACCGAACTCTTCACCTAAGAAGCTATGGTTTTTATAACTTTTACGTAATGTATCAATCGTCAATTGTTCCAAATAACGATCTACACGTGTTACTGGGCCATCAATGCCTTTCTCTTCAACTTGCAAATCGAGTTTATGACGATTTTGATGCGCTTTTAAAAGCTCTTGACCAACTGTTTGAGCCGCACGCGCAGCCATAACCACCATAGGTTCCATTGAACACCCACTACAATACAAATTTGAAGATTTTGACAAAGAATAATGCATAAAAGCGCATACATTTTAGCAAATGAATGCGCTTTAGGGGAAAAAATGTTTCAAAAATTTTATTAAAGGCTTAAACCACCTGATTTAGCTTAAGCCAAGCTCGCTCAATTGAGCTCAAAATACCTTTAGCATCTAACCCACAATCTTGTAGCATTTGACCGTGTGACGCCTGTTGTAAGAACAAATCTGGCAGACCTAAATTGATAATAGGCTTCACAATTTGTTCTTGTGCCATGAACTCATTTACCGCACTGCCTGCACCACCCATAATTGCGTGCTCTTCGACAGTAACAAATAAATGTGTGTGTTCAGCCAACTCACGAATAATTTTTTCATCAAGTGGTTTCACAAAACGCATATTTACAACGCGCACACCGACATCGTGTTTTTGTGCAAATTGCTCAGCAGCTTCTATGGCAACCATAACGCGGCTACCAAATGCCAAAATCGTAATCTGCTCATCACAAGCAGATTTAATTTCAGCAACGATTTCGGCTTTACCTAATTCAATCGCAGTTAACTCTTGCTGAATTTCAACCCCTACCCCTGCACCACGTGGGTAACGTACTGCCGCTGGTCCATTATAGACATAGGCAGTATGTAGCATTTGACGACATTCATTTTCATCTTTTGGTGCCATGATGACCATGTTCGGGACTGTACGCATGTATGCATAATCATATGCACCTGCATGAGTTGGACCATCTTCACCCACCAAACCAGCACGGTCAATACCGAAAGTTACATCAAGATTTTGTAATGCAACATCATGAATAAGTTGATCATAACCACGCTGTAAGAATGTTGAATAGATTGCAACAACAGGTTTTAACCCTTCACACGCCATTCCCGCTGCAAGTGTTACTGCATGCTGTTCAGCGATTGCAACATCGAAGAAGCGCTTTGGAAATTCTTTAGCAAACTTAACCATGCCTGAGCCTTCGCACATAGCTGGAGTAATCGCTAATAAACGTTCATCTTGTGCAGCTTCGTCACACAACCATTGACCAAATACATCTGAATATTTTGGCGGTGTTTTACCCGCGGAAGTCGCATTAACTTTACTAATTGCATGGTAGGTGATTGGGTCGGCTTCTGCCGGAGTAAAGCCCTTACCTTTTTTAGTATAAACGTGGACTAAGCGTGGACCTTTACGTTTTTTTAATGCGTTAAATACTTGAACAAGTTGATTTACATCATGCCCATCGAAAGGACCGAAGTAATCGAAACCAATAGCTTTAAATAAATTATCGGCCGCATCTGTTGCTGATTGATGTAAACGAGAGTTGTACGTCCATTTCGGATGTGGCTGTACATACGCCTCACCATGTTCATCGACATTAACTAAATGGCCTTTTTCCCAAATTGCAGCTAAATGCTTGGCAAAGCCACCTGTGCTACAAGAAATTGACATGTCATTGTCATTAAGTACAACAATTAAATCAGCGTCATGTGCGACAGCATCGTTCATGGCTTCAAATGCCATACCTGCCGTCATTGCACCATCACCAACAATACATACCACATCACATGGGTCGTTTTGATAGCGACGCGCTAAAGACATTCCTAAACCTGCTGAAATTGCAGTGGATGAATGTCCTACACCAAAGGTATCAAAAACTGATTCTTCTCTAGCTGGAAATGCTGCTAAACCGTTTTTAGCACGGATGGTTGTCATTTGCTCACGACGACCAGTCAGGACTTTATGCGGATACGCCTGATGTCCTACATCCCAAACTAATCGGTCATTTGGAGTATTAAAGCAATAATGCAGCGCAACCGTCAGCTCAACCACGCCGAGGTTAGCACCGAAATGGCCACCACTCTGGCCTGCTGCATATAAAATATATTGACGCAACTCATCAGCCACTTGAACCAATTGGCTATGCTCGAGCTGACGTAATTGTTGAGGATGATCAATTGCATCTAACAATGGCGTAACAGGGCGTTGAGTTGGAATTTCGGTATACAACATATGTGGCAAAGCCTTTATAAGCCTGGCAAATCCTAAGCTGGGTCAAAATGGGTCGATCATACAATCGAATGAAGTCACCTTCAATCAGCCACATTTGCGAACGAGGTCATGCAAAGCAGTCTCTCATACAGTATGGGTATGGTTGGCAGATTATCCTGAATAATCTGACTATTTATCAACTATTATCGTCTTCTTTATACAAAAAAGAAAACCTTAGTGCTCAAAATGATTATGACAATTCGACCAATCTCCCAGCATTACGCTATACTTTAAACCGTTTTCGGTTAAAAGATGAGTTAATCTGTGCCTATAGAGTTCATTGCAACATCAAAACTCCCGACTGCTTTTGGTGAATTCAATATTTCTGTGTTTCAAGATCCAGTATCGGGTGAAGAACATGTGGCACTTTCTAAAGGGTTAGAAAATCCACCCACAGGCCCTGTTTTAGTACGTGTTCATTCAGAATGCTTAACAGGTGATGCTTTTGCGTCATTAAAATGTGACTGCGGCCCTCAATTACAGGCAACTCAAAAGCTCATCAACGAAGCAGGTCAAGGTGTTATTTTATATTTACGCCAAGAAGGCCGTGGTATTGGGCTCACAAATAAAATTCGTGCCTATGCCTTGCAAGATCAAGGTCATGACACGGTAGATGCAAATTTACTTTTAAATTTACCCGCCGATGCACGCCGTTACGACATGTGCAGCATTATGCTCGACCATTTAAAAGTAAAAGAAGTTAAGTTAATTACTAACAATCCTTTGAAAATTCAGGCACTCAAGGACCAAGGTATTAATGTAGTTGGTCGTGTTCCATTAACCGTTGGACGTAACCCTTTTAATGAACAATATTTAAAAACTAAACGTGAACGTATGGATCATCTTTATCAAAAAGATGATTTCTAAAAAAATCAGAAATTTAAAAATAATTAAAAGGGATTTTTAAGACATTTCTTTAAAATCCCTTACTTTTTTTATGGTTTTGTGTTTTGATGTATCTATCTCCTATCTCAATCATCTTTGAGGGTCACTATGCAGCATCCGACTTCAACAGATATTCAACGTGTCCGCGAATTTCTCCTCGATTTACAAGCCCGTATATGTGCTGGTTTAGAACAACAAGAAAAAGCTGGTGGCGGTACGAGTGAATTTATTATTGATGATTGGGAACGTCCAGAAGGTGGTGGTGGACGTTCACGGGTTTTGCAAAATGGCACCGTGATTGAAAAAGGTGGTGTGATGTTTTCTCACATCAATATTAGTAAACTGCCCGCTTCTGCTACAGAAAGACATCCACAAATTGCTGGTGCTAAAGCTCAAGCGCTTGGTGTGTCATTGGTGATTCATCCTAAAAACCCCAATATTCCAACTTCTCATGCCAATGTACGTTTATTCGTTGCAGAACGTGAAGGTCAAGATCCGATTTGGTGGTTTGGTGGGGGTTTTGACTTAACACCGTTCTATCCAGATGAACAAGATGTTATCGATTGGCATCAAGCCGCATACGACCTATGTCAACCTTTTGGAGACAATGTCTACACTGAACATAAAAAATGGTGTGATGATTACTTCTATTTAAAACATCGTGATGAACAGCGCGGCGTCGGTGGTTTATTCTTTGATGATTTAAATTGCTGGGATTTCGAAACCTGCTTTAAATATATCCAAGCTGTAGGCAATGGTTATTTAAATGCCATTCTACCAATTTTTGAAAAACACCGTGAACAGCCTTACACCGAAGCTCAAAGAGAGTTCCAGCTCTACCGTCGTGGTAGATATGTCGAATATAACTTAGTCTACGACCGCGGAACATTATTTGGCTTACAAACAGGTGGACGTATCGAATCTATTTTAGTCAGCCTTCCTAACCTTGCAGGTTGGTCGTATCGTCCAGAATGGGATGAAGATTCACCAGAGAAACGTTTAACTGACTATTACCTAAAACCACGTGACTGGTTAAATCTAAAAGAAAAAGTCGCTTAATTTTTTGCTTTTTGGAGATTCTTTGGCTTCCACCCTAGAGAATCTCCTTTTTTATTTTCAATTTTCTGAACCTCATTCAAATATTTTTTCTTATTCTAATTTGGCTTATAGTGAGGCCTACTGAAAATTCAGTACAGACTTTATCTGCCTCATGCCATTTTAAAATTTTGGATATAAGAATGACCAAACAGTTTGCAGTAATTGGCAACCCAATCGAACAATCACGCTCTCCTGAATTGCATCATGCTTTCGCTCAAAAAACTGGTGTTGACCTAGACTACCAAAAACGTCTTGCACCTCTTGATGGTTTTGAATCGAGTATGCGTAGTTTCTTTGAAAATGGCGGAAGTGGCATGAATGTTACCGTACCATTTAAAGAACAGGCTTTTGCTTTGTGTGATGTGCTGACTGAACGAGCTCAAATTGCCAAAGCCGTAAATACACTATGGATGGAAAATGGCAAATTACATGGTGACAATACAGATGGCCAAGGCTTAGTTGCCGCAATTCAAGCTTTAGATTGGAAGCTAGAAAATACTACTATTTTAATTTTAGGTGCTGGTGGTGCAACTCGTGGTGTTATTTACCCGCTTGTACAGGCTGGCGCTAAAAAGATTGTGATTGCAAACCGGACGCTTGCTCGCGCTGAACAACTTGTAGACGACTTAAAAACAGCAGTCCCGCAAGCTCAATTACAAGCAATTTCTCTAAATGATTTAGAAGGGAAATTTGATATTGTCATTAATGCAACTTCTGCAAGTTTGTCTGGTGACGCTTTACAACTACCGGAAAATTTAGACTTCAACTATGCCTATGAAATGGCCTATGGCAAACCATCTAGCTTTCTTGATCAAGCTAAACAACGCAACGTACCTTATGCAGAAGGTTTTGGCATGCTAGTTGGTCAAGCCATTGAAGCCTTTTATATCTGGAATGGCGTAAAACCAGAATTAAAAGATTTTCTATAAATCAAAAAAAGAACCTACATCTGTAGGTTCTTTTTTTGCTCATCTTTTATTTTTTTGCTGTAACCATCTGCTTATAAACTTTTCGGAAAATCTCATAATCAATAAATTCGTTATGTTCAGGTTTTAAATTCTGAATTGTTTTTTCCGTAAGTTGCTGTTTACGTGCAGCGACATAGACCTTACCTAAAATATCTGCCGTTTGTGACAACAATTGTTTTTCTTCAGCAGAAGCACCATTTTGTTGTTCAAATTCTAATTGATACTGTTTTGAGAAAAGCTGCTCTGGTTGCTTATATTGTTTCTGTAGCTTTTGCCATGCTTCACGCCCAGCTTCACCTTGTATTGTTGTGATCACAATATGGTCCACAGCTCGACCTAAGTCATTATCAAATTGATCCTCTTGCTCAAGATGATGCTTTTTCTGTAATGCCTCGATACGTTCTAAAGCTTTACCTTGAGGATTATAAGTTTCTTCTTCAGAGAACCAGTAAGCATAAACCTCGGCAATTTCTTGTAACTGTTGAACTGAGTAATAATTAATATATGACGGTTTTTCAGCAGTCAATTTTGCTATAAACACAGCCTTATACGTTTTGTCATAAGCATGCGTTGCATCATAAGTTTGGTTAGCCAACAACGCTAGACTTGAATCTAAATCTTGTACATCGCTATGTGAGCCAACTGGATGTTCAGAAACATCACTCTGCCCAAGTTTTTCACTAAACCCTTTTATGAAGTTTTCAAATATAGAACCTTTGCTTGCTTCTGCAACTGATTTCGCTTGTTTAAGTTGCTGCTGATTAATTGAGGTTGCTTTACCATAATTTAAAATTTGCATATCTGCTTTAATATTAAAGCGATGATTAAATTCAGATGGTGTATAGGCAATATCATAATCTGCGTTGACTAAACGGCCTTTTTCATCCAACCCTACATCAATCGTAATTGGATTTTTTTGTTTTGGTAAAGCTTGTTCAATTTCTGCCTTATGTTTGATCCATAGTGCTTTAAATGCTTCATCATCAACAAACTGGTTTTGATCATAAGCAGCGAAAGTTTGTTTTAGAGCAGCTCGATGCGCTTTAATCTGAGTTTTTTCAGTATTTACAGCGCTCTGGTCAAGCACATCAATACCGTAAATTTGACAGTAATTAATATCACCTAAGGCAACTGGTTTTTTTAGAGACTGTAATTCAACACACTGGTCTTGTGTAAGTGAAGCTACTTCCTCGCCTTGTTCATCGTCTGGTACAGCAGCATCCTCAGCTTGAGCTGAATCAGAAGCTTCCTGGGCTGCTGCGACATCTTGAGCTGCATTGGCTTGATCTTCATCATCTTCTTCAGAAGCCAATGTATTGCCAAAATGAGCATTAATAAGTGAATAAAGTTGCTGGCTAACTGCTGCTGCATCTTCAGAAGAAACTTTTTGCCCCTCAGCATTACCCTCTTTACTCTTCGCTTCCGAAGCAGCTAAATCAGTTGCTATAGTTTCGGCAATCTTTTCTTCATCAAAACCGAAAACATTTTTTTGCAGATATTTTTCATTGACCTGCCCATAGAGTTCTGATTGCAGCAACAACGCTTCAACCGTATCTTTTAAACGAATTTTTTCTACAATCCCCGCTTTACGCTCAGCATCACTAACGGATAAACGTTGTAAATTTTGTGGTTCGGCCAAACGATATGATACCGCACCAGAAGCTTTCGCATATTCAACGAATTTCTTCATATCCACATTTGTAAACAGGTTTTTATATTTTGAAAAATCGACATACGCCAAGTTATTTTGATTATCTTTATTGACCAGATAAGGCATTAATCCGAAATAATTTACGTAAAATTTATAATCATTCAGATCCAGTACTATTGGCAATTTTGCCTGTACCAAAAGCGTCGGTTTTTCATATCTTGCCGTGAGATTTAAAGACCCCATTTTTTGACGATAATGAACTGAACCATCGTAGCTAAATTGAAGATCATTTAATAAATTAATTAATACGGCGTTTATTTTTTCTGAGCGTGATTCACCAGAAACACCTAAATCCGCTTGCTCATTTGCAATTGCGGCATAAAGCGCCTGCTTCTGTTTTTTATTCAAATTAATTTTTTGTTCACGTAAATATTGATCTACTTTTTTTTGCACTACAGCATCTAATTGTACTGTTTTTTCTTTATTATTTATTTTCTTTGACTGGTTTGAATCAACATTAATTTTAAAATGCCCACGGTAATCATAGCTTGGATATTCATACATTGCATTCATACCCTGAATGACTTTTTGATCTAACTGAGTAGATGGTACTGATGGACGTAGGTTATGCTGCGCACAAGCGGTCAAACCCAAACTAAATAAACATAAACTGAGATATTTTAAATGCATAACCTTTTTTAAAACCTTATTGCTTTATCTTTTTAGCGAATCTTGCTAAAAATAAAAAAATAGTTGTTTTTTCACATAAAAGTATAAGTCCTGAATGTAGCAGAAAATATAATTTCAGGTGTATTTATTTTCGACAAAATTCGCTTTTCTGACATTTCTTTCGGATGTCATTATCATTGTATTTTTATCATGTGAGTGAATAATCAAATCATCGATTCAGATAATCCCACAATGATTCAAAATTAGGATTAAAGCCATGCCAGCATATAAAGCTCCGCTACACGATATCCGCTTCTTAATGAATGAAGTATTAGATTACCCTGCTCACTATAAAACTTTATCAAATGGTGAAAATGCAGATCCAGATACAGTTGATATGATTCTTGAAGGTGCGGCAGATTATTGTGAAAACGTATTGTCGCCACTTAACCAATCTGGTGATGAGGAAGGTTGCCATTTTGACAACGGCGAAGTAACTACTCCTAAAGGCTTTAAAGAAGCTTATGACCAATTTGTAATGGGCGGTTGGCAAGGTCTTTCTTATCCAGAAGAATTTGGTGGTCAAGGCCTTCCAATGTCTTTAAATCTGATTAAATCAGAGATGATGGGTACTGCAAACTGGTCATTTACCATGTATCCAGGTTTAAGTTCTGGTTGTATGAATACTATTTTGCAATTCGGTACTGATGAGCAAAAACAAACCTATATGCCTAAGCTGGTTGAAGGAACTTGGAGCGGCACAATGTGCTTAACCGAACCTCAATGTGGTACAGACTTAGGTCAGGTAAAAACTAAAGCTGAACCTCAAGCAGATGGTACTTATAAAATTACTGGTACGAAAATCTTCATTTCTGCCGGTGAACATGACCTAACTGAAAATATCATTCATATCGTACTTGCACGCCTTCCAGATGCACCGGCTGGTACCCGCGGTATCTCATTATTCATCGTACCAAAATTCATCCCTACAGCTGATAATGGTGTTGGTGAACGTAACACAGTTACTTGTGGTTCAATCGAACATAAAATGGGGATCCGTGCCTCTGCAACTGCGGTACTCAACTTTGATAATGCCACTGGTTATTTAATCGGTGAAGTTAACAAGGGCCTACATGCAATGTTTACCTTCATGAATACAGCACGTATCGGTACTGCTGTTCAAGGTATTGCACATGCTGAGCTATCTTTCCAAGGTGCATTACCATATGCCAAAGATCGTATGTCAATGCGTGCGCTTTCTGGTAAAAAAGATCCAGATAAAGTTGCTGATGCAATTATTCACCATGCAGATGTACGTCGTATGCTATTAACACAAAAAGCAATCGC
Organism: Acinetobacter pittii; assembly: GCF_034067285.1. Classification (NCBI taxonomy): domain Bacteria; kingdom Pseudomonadati; phylum Pseudomonadota; class Gammaproteobacteria; order Moraxellales; family Moraxellaceae; genus Acinetobacter; species Acinetobacter pittii. The sequence goes on along the minus strand of NZ_CP139286.1, from coordinate 394,823 downwards.
TGAAGGCGGTCGCTCAATGATTTACTACGCTGCTCAAATCGCTGACAAAATGACAGATGCCTTAGCACGTGGTGACCAAGCTGCTTACGAAGACTATGATGATAAACTTGGTTTCTATACGCCGATTTTAAAAGGTTTCTTAACTGAACTTGGTTTAGAAGCTGCTAACCACGGTATGCAAGTTTACGGCGGCCATGGCTACATTAAAGAATGGGGTATGGAGCAAATTGCTCGTGATGCACGTATTGCGACTTTGTATGAAGGAACAACTGGCGTTCAAGCACTCGACTTGATCGGTCGTAAAGTGTTGTTAAGTTCAAAAGGTAAAGTGGTTCGTGAATACACTGCTGAAATCTTAAAATTCTGTGCTGCACATGCACGTAATAAGTATTTACGTCGTTTTGCTTGGGACTTAACTAAGCTTTGTGCTCAGTGGAATACTTTAACCGTTCGTATCATGCTTGCTGCACGTAAAGACCGCGACATCGTATCTTCTGCTTCTGTAGATTTCTTGATGTTCTCAGGCTACGTTATGATGGCTTATTTCTGGGCTCAACAAGCTGTGGTGGCTTCTGAGAAATTAGAAGCGGGTAATGGCCAAGAAACTGCTGAATTCTATAAAGCAAAAATCAAAGTTGCTGATTTCTACTTTGACCGTTTATTGCCACGTGCTCAAGGCCATGCAGAATCGATGGTGACTACATCTCGTACATTAACCTCATTACCAGTTGAACACTTTAGCTTTGACTACTAATGATTTTTAATTAGTGAAATGAAAAAGAGCGCAATTTATATTGCGCTCTTTTTATATCAAACGGTTATCTATTCTTTAGTCAAAACATACGCCCGATTTGGAACAAAATAATTTTGCTCTAAAAATTCACGATTTTTTCCATAGTCACTATAAAGTAATTTTTCTAAATTCGTGACCAATCTTTTATTTGCATCCAGATTAAAATAAAAATTAACTTTAGATAAGGGACATTGAATCGTTAACTCATGCTCTTTTTCATCTACTTCCCAATTTAGAGTAGGACACAACTGATTTACAGCGGCACTTTTAGACCCATCTTTACTTCCTACACGACCAAAATGGACAACATTCCAATAAGCAGTCCCATTTGGTAATAAATTTAAAATGTACTCTGCTTCGCCCGATTCACAATCAGCAAAAGCGTCTTCACATGAAATACGAGTGTGATATCGCCCGACATATTGCAATGAAGCTGCGTTTAATTTTTGGGTTTGATCTGAGGTATCTTCAGGTAAAAAAGTACGACCAGCGACATAATCTAATGTTTTTATAGATGCGCTACTTTTTATTAAATTTTCTTCATGATTAGAATTAGAGCTTGTAGTAGAGTGATCTTTTGAATTGGTATGGTTTATATCGCAAGCACTTAGCGTCATGCACATTGCAGCCACTACAACCAAATGCTTAACTAAAAACCTAGACCACTTCAAAGACATATACATTATTCACAGATAACAGCAACAGCTACATTTATACTCAATTCAGGCACTAGCTGATTGCTGCTTTAAACCTTTAAGCCCTGAAAAGGTGCATTTTAGTAGATGTTGGTTTCCTTCATTTCAATCCTTTACATATTTTAACTATTTTACTTTTTAAACGACTTTAAACCCTTAATTTCGTCACCATATTTCTATTAAGCAAGAGCAATAGCTTCTTGTAATTTTTTATCTTTAAGGAGAATTAGATGGCCAGTTCTGGTTTATATCGCTCGAACCGACACAGCATGATCGCCGGTGTAATGGGTGGTATTGCTGAACGTTTTGGTTGGAACGTAACTTTACTACGCATCATTTTTGTTTTGATTTCAGTTATGAGTGCTGCCTTTCCAGGAATTTTAGTTTATCTGGTTTTATGGTTAGTCATTCCGAAAAAACAGCCAGAACATATTGAAGGCTATCGACAATCCGTCCGAACAGTAAATGAAGAACAAGTACGTTAATTTATAACTTTGGTCGCTACGGTTGCATCCCCTAATCAACCGTAGCTTTTTTTATTCTAAAAATTATAGCTTTCGATTTAACTGTTGCTGTAACGCAGCAATCATATCTGCGCGGCTAATCATTCCTATAAGTTTGCGATCTTCAACCACAGGAATATAGTTAAACGACTTTTCAACAAAGTACGGCACAAGATCTTGAATAGGTTGAGTTGGTAGCACCGTGACCACTCGACGACTCATAATTTGTTTTACGTAGTGCTGCCAAGAGTTTCTTGGGTCTGCTGCCCCCTTAAACCATTCTACGACTTCATATAACGCTAAAGTGCCTACCAAATGGTTCTCTGCATTGACTACTGGCAGGCTCATTAGGTTCACTTGTTTAAACTTATCGAGTGCCTGATGAATATCATCATCTTCATGTAGTTTAATCACATCGCGACTCATAATATCTTGACAGACATATTGATTGACCATGCGCTCATTGGCATGCTCTTGCGCTTCTAAAATGATTTTTTCTAAGTCGTATTGGCTAATATCTAAAAGTTCAGTGTGATGCTCTAATGCGTACTCAATATCTTTTGGTTGAATCGATACCTTTTGAGTAGGCGTTGGGTCCTTGCTACGCTCATTCAAATGTGCAGTAACTGGATAGTGTCGCCCAATTAATCGGTTAAAAAATACGGCAAAACCTAATAGAAGCAATGAATTGAGTAAAACTGGATAAAAAACAAAATAAAAGCCTAACTTATGAATCGCAGCTCCACCCAGTACGGCTGTAATCGCAACTGCGCCACTCGGCGGATGTAAAGAGTCGGTGGTCATCATTAAAAATATGGCAAAACCTACTGCGACACTAAAAGCTGTAGTTAAATCAGGAATCCACTGCGCACAGGCTACACCAATAATTCCAGCTAAGGTATTACCAACAATCACATTCCATGGTTGAGCCAAGGGACTAGTCGGCACAGCAAACAATAGAACAGATGAGGCACCCATTGGTGCAATGTACCAAGCATTAATTCCACCCAGAACATACCAACTAATTAAGGAAGAAATTGCTAAACCACACAACGCTCCAATACCGCAAAGTAATCGTTCCTTTAAAGGTAAAACTTTAAAATTCGGCTTTAAAATCTGTAACCATTCTCGCTGTATAACACTCACAGTACACCTTTGGGGATATGCCGTCATTTATAACGGGCAAAAGTATACGCTCAAAGCCACATAAAATGCATTTAAATTATATCTTTGAATAATAAGAAAACCTGCTGAACTATTTTTTTATGATTTTAAAACTTCAATATTCCATCAATTTTTCATTTAAATAACGCCAGTAGCGTTTAGGTAAATATTGCACATGGAGTTTTATATTTTGGCGTTCAGTAATATTCACGCTCTTAAAATAATCTTTCCAAAGCTGGTCATATAAAACTTCCTGCTCATCAAGCTCAAGCTGAAAGCTTTGACTCATTCCATTTTTTAAATTACGGTCAACTTCAGAAGCCTCGAGTGAAACTTCATGTATTCCTCGTAAATCATAATAAAGCCCGAACTTACGTTTCTCATCATAAATCAGCCAACGCTGATCTTGATAACGCCGTTTAAAATGGGGCTGAATAAGCGGTAAAACATTAAAATCGGGACGTACCAAACTTAAAAAAAGCTCATCTTTAGTTTTCTTAAACCGAATAAAAGCTTCCATTCGATGCTTCTCTCGTCCGACCTTTTTCGTCCACTGTGCAATCGCTAAAACACTAGGATTTGAATAATCTTTTTCTATGGAAACATGACTAGTAAACACATAAATACAGTAATTAAATAAATGTTGATAGGCATCTAAAGATTCAGATAAAGAGGCAAAATAGAATTGTTTTAATGAAGAAGATGAAAGCTTTTTTTGCAGGGCAGACCAAACACGCTCGGCATGTTGCTCGTTATTTGAAACCTCAATTTTATCGGCAAATAAGCCATGTTGAGCCGCATCATTCAAACAGAGTCTGACCTGTAATTCTTTAAATTGAAATGCACGAAACACACAGCTCAGCAGCCCAACCATTGAACCATCAAAATAGTAAGCCACTTCATCATTAAACATGGCTAAAACCCGAGGCTTAATTGTGGCGAGAGTTGCTGCACATATTTCGAGGAACCCTGTGTTAAAATCTGCTGCCGAATAAAACTTGAAGATAACTCTTTTTGGAACTTTGGGCTGTCTTCACAGCGAATAAAGAATTTTGCACGCTGATAAGCTACGCCGAGTTTTTTAAGTAAATCGATATGGATTTTTCCAAAACGGCGAGCCTGCACAATTTTCTTCGCTGATTTCACACCAATGCCTGGTACACGCAAAATCATCTGATAATCGGCACGATTTAAATCTACTGGAAACTGCTCAGGATGTCTTAAAGCCCAACTTAATTTCGGGTCTACATCAAGGTCTAAGTTTGGGAATTTTTCATTGACGATTTCATTGACTTCAAAACCGTAAAAACGCATCAGCCAATCACTTTGGTAAAGTCGGTTTTCCCGCAATAATGGCGGTGCAGAACCCACTGCTGGCAAGTAATTATTTTCAGTATTAATTGGGATATAGCCCGAAAAATAGACGCGTTTAAGTTTAAATTCTTTATAGTGCTTGTCTGCCATAAACAAGACATCTTGGTCTGACTCTTGATGAGCACCCACTACCATTTGCGTAGTCTGCCCTGCCGGTACATATTTCGGCACATGCTTAATGATTTGTCGCTCATCTTTAAGCTGAATGAGCCTGTCACGGACCAAACCTAAATCTTTTTGCACTTCCTCATGTGATTTTTCTGGTGCAAAAGTTTTTAGCCCTACCTCGGTTGGCATCTCTAAATTAATACTCATCCGGTCAGCATATAAACCTGCCTCATGAATCAGTTCAGGCGATGCTCCCGGAATCGTTTTTAGGTGAATATAGCCATTAAAGTTTTCTTCAAGACGTAACTTCTTCACCACTTGAAGCATACGCTCCATCGTATGATCGGCCGATTTAAAAATGCCTGAGCTTAAAAACAAGCCTTCAATATAATTACGGCGATAAAAATTAATGGTTAAGTCTACGACCTCTTGCACCGTAAATGCCGCACGCTGAACGTCGTTAGAACGGCGTGAAACACAATAGGCGCAGTCAAAAATACAAATATTGCTAAATAGAATTTTTAAAAGAGATACACAGCGGCCATCTTCGGTATAGCTATGACAAATGCCCGAATGACTGGCATCCCCCAGACCTTTATCTTTATTTTTACGGTCACTGCCACTTGATGAACAAGACACATCATATTTAGCAGCATCAGCAAGAATTTGTAGTTTTTCTCGAATGCGATCAGACATATCAAACGACTCATTTATGGCATCGTTTAAAAAATATCATTTCGCATGCGTAAATTTAATCCAGTGAAGTACGCTCAGCGTCATGAGGTGACGTTGAAATGAGAATAATTTTTAATCATTTAGTCACAGCCCCTCTCGTTCAAATAATATTGAACACTTAACTCCATATTTCTATCTTTGCTGTATAACTGGTCGGGTGCTGTACAAAATGATTGGTAAAGCAAGCAGGTAAATTACAATCACACTTAGCCAAATTGCACCTGGCCATTTTTCCTGAAATTGAAAATAAAGGGCAGAGAAAAATAAAGGAGCGACCATAGAGGCCAAGCTCACTGTAGAGGCAATCACTCCCTGAAACTGACCTTGCTGTTCAGCAGGAACCTTTTGAGAGGCTAGGGCTTGTAATGAGGGAGTCCCCATACTTCCTAGCGCAAAAATAGGCATAATGGCAAAAATCATCCAGCCGCTTTGAGCAAAAGCCATCACCCCTAAAGCCAAACAACTGCAAGTAATTCCGACGAACACGGCTTTGCGATCACCCAATATTCTTGCAGCATGACTGGGAATAAAAATTTGAACTAACATTTGGCATAACCCAAATGCACCTAAAGAAAGTCCTACCCAGAAACCATTCCAATGAAAAGTATCATGTCCCCATAATGCCCAACAGACTCCATAAACTTCTCCTATTGCACTAAAAATAAAAAAGATCGCAATAAATGGAAGTACACCACCAATTGAGCTAATACCAGTAAATATTTTGAAAGGATTTAGTGTAAATAATAGCTTTTTCTTTGGAACCGCTTGTTGAGATGGGGGCAAAACAATATATGCAAAAATAAGGTTAAGGCCTGTTAGCATGGCTGCAACCAAAAAAGGAAGCCTTAACCAATATTCACTCAATAACCCACCTAGCACAGGGCCAATAATAAAACCTGCACCAAACATAGCATTGATTAAACCAAAGTATTTCGCACGGTTATTTTTTGAAGAAAAGTCGACAATATAAGCACTTGCAACTGCCATATTGGCGCTGGTGATTCCAGCAATAATACGACCTATTAATAGGAAAATTAGACTATGTGAAAAAGTTAAAAATATGTAATTGATTGCTGAACCCGCAAGTGAAATAAGTAAGATCGACCTACGTCCATATCGATCACTTAAAGCGCCTAATATGGGAGAAAAGATAAATTGCATGGCGGCATAGAGACTCGCCAATACCCCCATATATACAGCAATATGGCTACTATGAGTCATATCTTGCAGCAATGATGGAAGAATTGGAAAAATAAGGCCGATACCTATAGCATCGAGAACAATGATTGCAAAAATAATAAATAGAGATCGATTCATAAAGCGTCCTATCGAAAAATCAGGCACAGTAAATGTGAAAACCTGTTAACGATGCTTGATAACCACTCAAGCCCTGATGAACGCTGACCGAATCTTAAAGATTGGGATATATGTCGACTGAGTATTTTCTATATAAAAGAAGAAATAAAACTTAAGTCGATTTTTCGCGATTTTTTTCGTAACAATAAAAAGATTAAGTTACTTATCCTAACATTAAAATGATGAAGCGAACAATCTACTCAATAGCTTTATGGAAACATCGAAGTTACGTTTATCTCCTTAGTAATTTTCCCCACATTAAGCCTTTGCCACTCCCCCACAAAATCCTTATACTTAGGGGCAATTTTTCTCATAAATTCGTGGATGCTACATGAGTCGCGCCATCTCGCACATTGATACATTTCAGGGCTTAATTCTTGCCCTACAAAACTATTGGGCCGAACAAGGCTGCGTCGTACTACAACCTTACGACATGGAAATGGGCGCTGGAACATTCCACACCGCAACATTCTTACGTGCTTTAGGGCCTGAGACTTGGAACGCGGCATACGTTCAACCTTCACGTCGTCCAAAAGATGGCCGCTATGGTGAAAACCCGAACCGTTTGCAACATTACTACCAGTTCCAAGTGGTACTTAAGCCAAACCCAGACAATATCCAACAGCTTTATCTCGATTCTTTAAAAGCAATCGGGATTGATACGCTTACTCACGACATCCGTTTCGTAGAAGACAACTGGGAATCTCCAACTCTTGGTGCGTGGGGCTTAGGTTGGGAAGTTTGGCTTAATGGTATGGAAGTAACTCAGTTCACTTACTTCCAGCAAGTCGGTGGTGTTGAATGTTACCCAGTAACAGGTGAAATCACTTACGGTTTAGAACGTCTTGCAATGTACCTTCAAGGTGTTGACTCGGTATATGACCTAGTTTGGACCAAAGGCCAATTTGGTACTGTAACTTACGGCGACGTATTCCATCAAAATGAAGTTGAGCAATCGACTTATAACTTTGAATACGCTCCAGTTGAAAAACTATTTGAACTATTTGATTTTTACGAATCAGAAGCAAACCGTTTAATCGAAGCAAAACTTTCTCTTCCTGCTTATGAGCAAGTTGTTAAAGCGTCTCATACCTTTAACTTGCTTGATGCACGTGGCGCAATTTCTGTGACTGAGCGTCAACGTTACATTTTACGTGTACGTACTTTAGCGCGTGCTATTGCACAAAGTTATGTACAAGCGCGTGCAGAACTTGGCTTCCCAATGGCAGAACCACATTTACGTGATGAAGTATTGGCACAGTTAAAAGCACAAGCTGAAAGTGAAGCAGTAAAGGCGGAGAAAAACTAATGAGCAAACATACTGTTTTATTCGAACTTGGCTGTGAAGAGCTTCCACCAAAAAGCTTAAAAACGTTACGTGATGCTTTACAGGCAGAAACGGTAAAAGGCTTAAAAGATGCGGGCTTAAACTTCGCATCAATTGAAGCTTATGCAGCGCCACGTCGTTTAGCACTTAAAATTGTAGATATCGATGCTGCTCAAGCTGACACACAAAAACGTTTTGACGGCCCTGCTGTTCAAGCGGCTTACGATGCAGAAGGCAAACCGACTAAAGCACTCGAAGGCTTTATGCGTGGTCAAGGGATTACAGTTGATCAGCTTTCTACTTTCCAAGCAGGTAAAGTCGAAAAAGTTTGCTATTTAAAAGATGTGAAAGGTCAAAGCCTTGACGCTTTACTTCCACAAATTTTACAAACTGCGTTAGACAATTTACCAATTGCTAAGCGTATGCGTTCTGCTGCAAGCCGTACCGAATTTGTACGTCCAGTGAAATGGGTTCTTTTGCTCAAAGACGACCAAATTGTTGACGCAACTATTCAAGATCATAAAGCTGGCAATGTGACTTATGGTCACCGCTTCCATGCACCTGAAGCTGTGACGTTAGCGCATGCAAATGACTACTTAGCTGCTTTAGAAAAAGCTTACGTCGTTGCTAACTTTGAAAAGCGTCAGGCGACCATTCAAGAACAAGTGAAAAAGTTAGCTGATGAAGTAAATGCAACTGCGATTGTTCCAGCGGACTTACTTGACGAAGTAACAAGTCTGGTTGAATGGCCTGTGGCTTTACGTGCAAACTTTGAAGAGCGCTTCCTTGCTGTTCCTCAAGAAGCTCTTATTACAACAATGCAAGACAACCAGAAGTATTTCTGTTTGATCAACGCGGAAGGTAAATTACAGCCTTACTTTATTACTGTTTCAAATATTGAGTCTAAAGATCCGACTCAAATTATTGAAGGTAACGAAAAAGTTGTTCGCCCTCGTTTGTCTGATGCTGAGTTCTTCTTCTTACAAGATCAAAAACAACCACTTGCATCTCGTAAAGAAAAACTAGCAAACATGGTATTCCAAGCACAACTCGGTACGCTTTGGGATAAATCAACACGTATTGCAAAACTTGCAGTTGCATTATCTTCAATTACTGGTGCAAACCCAGTCGATGCTGAAAAAGCTGCATTACTTGCTAAATGCGACTTAACCTCTGAGCTTGTTGGTGAGTTCCCAGAACTTCAAGGTATTGCGGGTACTTACTACGCACGTATTGAAGGTGAAAACACTGAAGTTTCAGAAGCTTTAGGTGAACAATATTTACCAAAATTTGCTGGTGATGTTTTACCAAAAACCAAAACAGGTACAACCATTGCTCTCGCTGACCGTTTAGATACGTTAGTTGGTATTTTCGGTATTGGACAAGCGCCAACAGGTTCTAAAGACCCATTCGCTCTTCGTCGTTCAGCAATTGGTATCTTACGTTTAATCATTGAAAATGAATTAAATGTAACTATTGAAGAGTTAGTGAATCTTGCACTTCAAGGTTATGGCGATATCGTTAAAGACCACGACAAAACTCGCGCTGATGCTGTTGCGTTCTTGGAAGGTCGTTACCGTGCCAAGTATGAAGACCAAGGCGTTGCTGTTGACGTACTTCAAGCAGTTCAAGCACTTGCACCAAAATCTCCACTTGATTTTGACAAGCGTGTAAATGCAGTTAACCACTTCCGCACATTACCTGAAGCGGCTGCACTTGCTGCTGCAAACAAGCGTGTTGCTAATATTCTTGCAAAAGAAGCGGCACCAGAAGGTTCTGTCGTTGAAGCGAACTTGGTTGAAGATGCTGAGAAAGCATTATTTGCTGAGCTTCAAGCAGTGACACCTGTGGTTGAACCACTACTTGCAGCAAAAGACTACACTGCTGCCCTTTCTAAGCTTGCAGCACTTCGTGCGCCGATTGATGCATTCTTTGATGGCGTAATGGTTATGGCGGATGATGCTGACCTGAAAGCAAACCGTTTACGTTTATTGGCTCAGTTGCGTAACTTGTTTACTGCTGTGGCTGATGTGAGTGTATTGCAGGGCTAATTAGCTCATTACTAAATAAAGGGATCTTTTATAGATCCCTTTATTTTTTAAATTAAACAAACACTTTAATTTCTTCTATTGATAGTATCAATCTAAAGATCGTTGAATGATCTATAGCTTATTCGATAGGGCGCCTATTACCCCAATTCATCCACACCAGACTCCCCACAATAATTACTCCACCTAGTAACACCATCATTGATGGTTTTTCATTTAAGAAAAGCACTGCTAAACTCATCGCGACAATCGGTGAGCAATATAAAAAATTCGATGCAATCGTTAATGGCATATTTTTAAGTACATATCCCCACAGTACATAAGCCATCGCACTTGGAAAAATACCCAATAAAACAACCGACATATTGGCTTGCCAAGTAGCATGTAAAATTTCACTAGGCAAATGAGCACTATAAAATAGTAAAGGAATGGTCCCGAACCAAATGATGTAGCACATCATGCTCAATGCATCATAATTTAAGGCAAATTTTTTATATAAATTAAAGTACAGCCCCCATGCAATTGCGGCTAAAACAATCAATAAACTATAAGGACTCGGTACACCAAAACCATGATCTCCACTAACCACTAACACGGCGCCGCCAAGTCCCAATAAAATACATAACCACTGTTTAAAACTGATTTTTTCTTTAAAAACTAAAACTGAAATAATAAAAGTAAATAAAGGAATAGATTGGCTTAAGATGCTGGATGCAACCGCAGTCACATATTGCTGCCCTGTATTTATGAGCAAATGATGTAGCGTTACAGAGAAAAATCCTAATACAGCAAGAGCAGGAACATCCTTCCAATTTAAAGGCTGAATGCCTTTTTTTATGACCAAAAGTAGTAAAAAAAAAGATGCAATCAAAAAACGGAGCAAGGCAATATGCTGCGGTGTATATGAATGCAAGGCACTATGTACACCAATAGGTGAATAGCCCCAACAAAAAACGGTTACAGCAATACATAAATAGAGCTTAAAAGCTGGAGGCTGGGTTTCGGCAGCAAGAGAAATTGCCATGTTAAATCTGCACTAGTGGAATGGAACACTTTCATCATATGCGCATGGATAGTTGAATAAAATTAACTTATATTGAGCTAAATATTCATTAAAAGTGAATGATAAAACATGGATATCGCTCAGTTAAAAATGTTCCAAACTGTGGTTGAATGCGGAACAATGGCTAAGGCATCAATGCAACTGCATTGCGTACCATCCAACATCACAACACGGATTAAACAACTCGAAGAAGAACTGGGTGCACCGTTGTTTTACCGAGAAGGGAAAAGTTTAAAACTCACACCATCTGGAGAAATCTTTCTCGATTATTGCCATAAAATTTTAGCGCTGTGTGATGAAGCAAAACGAAGCATTCATCCAGATGCTCCTCCTTCTGGTCCATTAAAAATTGGCGCTATTGAATCTTCTGCTACGACTCGCCTACCTAATTTGCTAGCGAAATACCATCAACGTTTTCCAGAAGTTTCCATTCAAATTATTACTGGCACATGGAAACAGCTATTACTCGATATTTCTCAGCATAAACTTGATGGTGCGATTGTCGCGGGTAATATTGATTTTCCAATGCTTAATAAACTCAGCATTTACCAAGAAGACATGGTCTTAATTGCATCTCACTCTTTGGGCGAAATTAATTGCCAAGAAGACCTGATTGGCAAAGAAATCTTCATGTGGACTGAAGGCTGTCCTTACCGTGCAGCCCTTGAAGAATGGCTTAAACTTAAGAATATTTCTCTTCCCATCACTAGCATTACCAGCTATGCCACCATTATTGGTTGCGTAAGTGCAGGTTCTGGTGTGGCTTTGGTGCCTAAGAGTATTTATGAGCAATATAAAAATTTAGCCCATATTCAAAGTTATAAGTTTGAATATCTGTCCTTTATGCAAAATCACTTTTTCTGGCACAAAAATGTGAGTAACCATAAAGCTCGAGATATGTTTATAGAATTAATTAAGTCTGAATTTTGTTTATGAGTCATGGGTCTCATTGTTTTACTGCTATTAAATGATGATTTATCGTAATCAAATCGTATGGGTTTTATCTCATTGCAGTACAAGCTTTATTTTTAACAGTAAGATCACCTCTTCATCTTTTGATTCTGGTTGGGGAGATTGATCCATATGAAAACCTTACAAGTGTTATGCGTTGCAAGTTCTATATTGGCTTCATCAACCTTATTTGCAGAAACAACACAGCCACAACAAGTTGTTGAAACAACACCTAAAACACAACCTTATGGTGACAACCCAAGCTTAGGTCGTGTATTACTGTATAAAACAGGAAAAGGCATACAAAATTTAGGAGACTCTATTCAAGGAGCTTCTGAAAAAACTTCAAATAAAATTAGCGAAAAGTGGAAAAATACCAAAGAGTTTACGGCTGAAAAAGCAGAAGTCGTTCAGCAAAAAGCAGATACCGCAAAAGCTTTTACCGAAACAAAAATAGATCAGGCGAAGCAAAATATTACCAGTAGTCGAAACGGTGAAAACATTCCGATAGAGCAAGGCGAGTTAAGCAAATCAAGCACAACAACTAACTAATTTGCTTGGACAGCGCGATAAATTCGCGCTTTTATAAATACATATATTCATCTAGAACTAATGATCATCCACTATAAAAAGCTAGGAATCTGCCTTATGAATAGTCACAAACTACTCTTTTCCACCCTATGCTGCTTGGCATTAACTGCATGTGCAACTTCAGCACCTATCTCTCCTTATTCTCAGGCACAAGTTTTAGAGCAAGATACGAATATTGAAGCTTATCCATCAACTACAGGTAATGTAGCTAAACTTATTAAACAAGATAAGCAAGCTTGCATGATTGAGTTTACGGGATATTTAGGTGGTGGACATGTGACTGAACACTGGATATTTAACGATAAAGGCCTAATTTCAGCTACATCGTTCACTCAACAATACCCTGATGAATCAGGCATATTAAATCAGGCAACAAACTCTACAACCAAAAGCTCAACCACTTTTAATATTCAAGATCCAGAAATTCAGAATAATTTCAAAAAACTCCAAAGCAACTTCAATCCTGCAAATTTAGCAAAGTGTCATTAACTTTTTCATAAAAAGCCCGTTGCAAAAGCTGCCCTTCGCAACGGGTTATAGCTATTTAAAAATTTCTTGGACTTAATTTAAAATTATAAATAAGCGATTTAATTAATGGTTAAACCATTTGTTGCTGCCAGTAAATCAATACGCGGGAAAACCAAGCCCGTTCTTGAGTCAGTAATTGGCTTACCTGTCGTTTTTAAACGGCTGATGGTTTGATCAATACTTTCTGTTGGACTCACACTATTCGCTCGTAATAAAGCAATCGCACCTGCCACATGTGGTGTCGCTTGAGATGTACCACCCATGGTGTAGCCACCTGCCGTAATCATTGCTCCCGGTGCCAACAAAGTCACAAGGCTACCGCCATTACTAAAGCACGCCACTTTGTCTGCTGCTGTTGTCGGGTCAGAACATTTCACCGGATTCCCCCATGACACACCACCAATATTACTATCATAAACAGCCCCCACTCTTACGGCACCAGCAACACAGGCAGGAGATGAAATTCCATCTGAAAATGCATCATTACCTGAAGCTACAACCGGAACCACACCAGCAGCTCGTGCATTGGCAAATGCCGTTCCATAACTGCTATCGCTACACTCCGAGGTATATTTAACACCTGGCACGCCAAGGCTTAAGTTAACTGCTTTAATATTGTAGGTTTGTGCATTATTTACAGCCCAGTTAATCCCCGCGAGAATATCACTATCATAAGCCGTGCTTACCCATTTACCTTGGGATCTGACCTTTCTAAAAACATCAATGCCTATAATTTTGGTCTTGGTGGCAACCTTAGACACAATGCCTGAAACATTACTCCCATGCCCATCATCATCTAAAGTGCCATCATCTGGTGCACTATCAAATGAATAAACAACTCGACAAGTATTGGATGGTGTGTTCACTGCCGTACACCCAAAATCTGAATGTAGATAATTCACCCCTGTATCAATCACTGCCACACTCGAGCCTTCACCAGTGAAACCATTAGTATTTACTTGTGGTTGATTAATTAAAGGTAAACTTTCATTGGTCGTGGTTTGATTAATACGATTTGGATAAACCGCTTTAACATTCGGATCATTGAGCAAAGAGACCAAAGCTTCGCGGTTACTAATCCGATAAAAAGCTAAAGGCAAATTATTGTAGTCCCGAAGTACTTGAACACCACCAGCACGGTTAAACCTTGCCTGAATATTCTTTTTATTTGTAGCAATATAACTACGCCGTTCTAGACCGGAAGGCACACTCGCCGAAGGAATATTGTATTCAACAATTAAATCATTCGAATCATTATTGACTAAGGCATCCAAATCGATTTTGCCCTGAAATACTTTTTGTTTTGCTGCTTGATTTAATCGCTGCTTAGCACCTTTAGAATCTAAAGGAAGAGCGGATGCTGTTGTACTTAAAATCGTACATAGACCTAATAGAAATAACGTTTTACTTTGCATTATTTTTCTCCGTAGTTTTTCAACTAAAAATTTGCTTATTTCGCTTTTATTTCATTTGCTGGATCTTTTTCTGGATCAATCGGTTGAATAGAAAGATCACTTTTCGTGTCATATAAAGGAACGGTATTAACTGCTACCGATTGAGAATGAGTTGAATGTTGAGATAGATTTTTAGGTTGGGTAGGCTCCTTAAGTTTTGAAAGAAAAGACAATGTATTTGGCTGTGGTGAATTCGACTCATGTAAAGCAGAATTGAACACATCAGCTGCACCGCTTGTGGGTTTAAAGTAGAAAACAACGGCGATTAAGCCGACTAATACAAGAAGGGAAGCAATAATTTTCATCTGTAAGATCTCTGTTTTTTTGTTTATAGACATCTATTTTTATTTTTGATTATTCGAAATAAAGTGCTATTTCTTTAGATATATTTCATGTGAAATTTACATTTCATGAAATATATAAACATGAGAAAAGCTAAATTACCTTTTCCCGAATAAGCAAAAATACAGTTCTGCCCTGTACATTTATATTTCTGGCAGAATATGGTTCAAAAAAGTGCTGAAAAAGCACCCTATTCTCATAATAAGCAATTAGCATGCCGTTTCCTCTAATAAATAATGAGAACTACATCACATCTAGAGATATAGGCAAATAGCTTATGAATAATGATAAAAAATTTAGGAGATGGGAGTTAAAAAGCCGTAAGAGGGAAATAGGGCCAGCTTAATTAGAATAACTAAAAAATAAATGTTCTTTTTCACTTTATTATTAATTTTTATTAATCTTCACAATTTATCCCTAGTCTGTTTACTCAATGTAACACTGTTGTAACGTTTTGATGAAGTGAGTTCCCAAGCTCCTATTTCCTTAGCTATGATGCGATTGCGTTTATGAAATACCTCACTAAAGGGTATATTCTTTGAAGGATATCGCAATGAAAATGATGAAAACAGCTATCGTTACTGCAAGTGTTCTTGCTTCTGCCTCTATTTTTGCACAAAGTGCGGGCGTTAATGCAGGTGCTTCTGCTCAAGTAAATGTACAACCGGGTGGTCTTGTTAGTGGCGTAGCCAATACAGTCAAAAATACTGCACACACTGTAGGCAGCACAGCAAAGCATGCGGGCCATGTCGCTGCTGACACTACAGTTAAAGCAACTAAAAAAACAACAGGAAAAGTGACTGAACTTTCTTCTAAAGCTGCAAATGGTACAAAACACTTAGCTACTGAAGCTGCGACAGGTACTAAAAACTTTGCTACCGAAGCTGCAACAGGTACTAAAAATGTAGCGACTAAAGCTGCAAATGGTACTAAGCATTTTGCTACCGAGGCAGTAACAGGTACTAAAGACGTAGCAACTAAAGCTGTAAACGGTACTAAAAATCTAGCAGTTGAAGCTAAAGCTGATACTAAAGCACGTGTTGATGCTGTAAAAACTAAAGTTGCTGAAAAACAAGCTGACCAAAAAGAATTTACTGCTGAAAAACAAGCTAATGCCCAAGCGCACGTAGATGCAGTAAAAACTCGTGTAGCTCAAAACCAAGCTGACCAAAAAGAATTTGTAGCTGACACTAAAGCTGGTGCTCAAGCACAGTTAAATGCAGCTCAACCAGCACATGCTATTAATGCTCAAACTGGTGTAAATGTTGGCGTAAACGTTGCTCCTGTTGGAATTAATGCAAACGCAAATGTAAATGCTGGTGCTGAAACTTCTACTCAAAAAGCTGAAAAGAAATCTTGGATTAAAGGCCTTTTCGGTACTAACTAATTTCTTACAAATAAAAAAGGGCAATCAATTGCCCTTTTTTATTTCTCTAAAATCAATGATTCAGTTTATTTCAGTTAAAACTAAACCCGCACGCAAACCAAGCTTCACATTTGGATTTGGAAATAAAATCCAGACCTGATCTTGCTCAACCACATAATTACCAGAAGGCTGAGTCGCAATGATTTCACCCTTGGTAAAAGTTGAAAAATTTGGGGCCTCAGCCGATAAATTCATCTGAAAATCTTCATCTTTTTTAATTAAAGAATCCGATACATTAAAGATCCGAATTTTTGTTTTATTGCGTGGTGGTAATGCTTGTTCAGAAACTACATTACGAATGACTTCGTCAATTGCAGCAAACTGACTCAGGTCATTTTGTCCAAATGGCAAGGCCTTGCCTAACTCTAAAGTTGCACTCGCAGCTTTAAAATTTTCACTGGTAAAATGTGTAAATGTTTTACCGACCGCATTGTGATAAACCAAAGCATCTAAATCAGCTGCTTCAAGGCTCGCTTTCAAACCTGCATCATAAGCATGCGTTTGGTATGGAAATAAAGCAAAAGTAGGCAATAAAGAAGCACGAATTGCAGTGTGCAAATCATAGTGATAGCGTTTAGCCTCACTTGAGCTTTCCTGAAAGAAAGTCGTGACAACTTGCTCTAAAACCTCAGCACGCTTTGATTCTTCAGTCACGGGTAGATTTTTATATCCACCACAAAACATTCGATTTACATCATCATGCACATAGCGTTTGCCTTGACGCATTGCATAGGGGTTACCCAATACAAACAGCAACCTCACAGCAAGGTTTAAACGTCCTGCAAATAAATCTGTGCAAAGATGAGATAACAATTCAATTGGTGCTGTTTCATTACCATGTACTCCAGCTGACAGTACGACGGCTTTGTCGTACTGTGCGTTTGGCGTACATTCAAGAAGTCCTTCACCCAACCAACGCCAAGAAAAATTATCTTGTTTTCCTTCGCGGGTTTTAGGCTGCTCACCTTGTAAGGTTAATGCTAGAAAATCCTGCATGTCACCTCCTCACTATTTTTGGAAAGGATAAACCGAACCCAAACCTAAAATTTTGGTCAGTTCGTCGAGCGCCATACGGCTTTCCATTAACAAATGCGGATCAGCTAAATCTTCTTGTGCTAAACGATCACGATAATGTTTATCTACCCATTGATTGAGTGTGGCAAACAATTGATCATTCATTAGTACTTTTGGATTTACAGCATTTAACTCAGTTTCGTTTAAAGCTACACGTAAACGTAAGCAAGCCGGACCACCACCATTACGCATACTTTCACGTAAGTCATATACCTGAATAGCATCAATTGGTGTACCCATTTGAATCATATCGTTCAAATAGCCCCACACTGCTGCATTTTGACGAGACTCTTCTGGTACAACAATAGTCATTCCACCATCTGGACGAGTCAAAATCTGGCTATTAAATAAATAGGTCGCTACAGCATCGTCAACCGTAACACGGTTTTCAGGAACTTCAATCGAGATAAAATCTTCACCGATACTTGCCATTTTTTGACGAATTTCAGCAAAAGCCTGATCTTGATTTAAGAATGCATGTTGATGATGGAATAAAACCTGTTGGTTACTTACCGCGATCACATCGTTATGGAATACACCCTGATCAATTACATCCGGATTTTGCTGAACAAAAACTGTATGTGTATCATCCAAACGGTGCAAACGTGCAATTGCTTCACTCGCCTCACGTGTCTGACGAGCTGGATAGCGTTTTGGTCCCGGTAAGCCATTATTTAAATGTTGCTGGCCATAAACAAAAACTTGAACACCGCGCTTAGCATAATCACCACCTAAACGATTGTGATTTGCTGCTCCTTCATCACCAAACAAAGCCACTTGTGGCAAAGCCTCATGATGAACAAAGTGACGTTCATTTTTAAAGATCGCTTGTAAAACTTGGCTTGTAGTTTCGGCTTCAATTGAACGGTGAAACTTATTGTTCAGATTTGCTGCGGTAAAATGCACGCGTTCGTCTTGGCTATCTGCCGAAGGTGAAACAGTTGCCGCATTTGCAGTCCACATCGGTGAAGCTGAGCTTAAAGATGATAATAGTTCTGGTGAATGACGCATTGCTTGAGCAATAACACTAATGTCATCTCCCGTAAAACCTAAACGACGTAACATTGGAACATGTGGGCGCTCATGCGGGACAAGCACACCTTGTTTCATTCCCATGTCAGCTAAGGCTTTCATCTTTAGCAGACCTTGTTTAGCTGCTAATTTTGGATTCGAGGTATTATTACGGTTTTTCGTCGATGCTTCATTACCAAAAGACAACCCCGCATAGTGATGCGTTGGCCCCACTAAACCATCGAAATTTACTTCATATCCTTTCATTTTTTTCTTTCCCTAGTGTTTAAGGCAACACAATCCCTGGAGATAATTTTTCTGGCAAGGTTAAGCTGTCACTTTCAAGTGATGCCATCGGCCAAGCACAATAGTCAGCAGCGTAAAAAGCACTCGCGCGGTGATTACCTGAAGCCCCTACACCACCAAATGGTGCAGCACTTGAAGCACCAGTTAATGGCTTATTCCAATTCACAATACCTGCACGCGCTTCAATGAGTAAGTCATCAAACAGTTCACGCTTTGGAGAAACCAAACCAACCGACAAGCCAAAACGAGTTGCGTTAGCAATTTTTAATGCTTCTTCAAAGTTGTCATAACGTTGAATTGTCGTAAGCGGACCAAAATATTCTTCATCCGGAATATCTTTCACACCTGTAACATCAACAATACCCGGAGTGAGTAATGAGCTGTCTTGTTGTGGACGCGTCATTGGTAATAAACTTTTTGCACCAAGTTCAAGTAACTTTTGTTGAGCATTCATCATGTTTGTTGCAGCAACCGACGAGATAACGCCACCCATAAATGGTTGTTGTTCATCATTCCAACGACCAACTTTTAGGTTTTTAGCAACTTCAACAAAACGTTGAATAAATGCATCACCTTCAGCACCATTTTTCACCAAGATGCGACGTGCACATGTACAACGCTGACCTGCCGAAACAAAAGCAGATTGAATAGCAAGATTCACTACTGCATCGACATCAACAATTTCATCAATAATCAATGCATTATTGCCGCCCATTTCAAGCGCAAGAATTTTTTCGGGTGCACCTGCCATTTGTTTATGCAAGTGGTAACCGGTGTTTGCACTTCCGGTAAACAATAAACCATCAATTTCATGTGAGGCAGCTAATGCTTCGCCCGTGGTACGACCACCTTGAACTAAGTTCATCACACCATTTGGTAGGCCAGCTTGCTGCCAAAGTTTTACAGTTTCTTCAGCAGTCCAAGGTGTTAATTCACTTGGTTTAAATACAACTGTGTTACCAGCCAACAAGGCAGGAACAATATGCCCATTTGGTAAATGACCCGGGAAGTTATATGGACCAAAAACTGCAAGTACACCATGCGGACGGTGACGTAAAGAGGCTACACCATCGGCCATTTCAGTTGAGCTTTCGCCTGTACGCTGATGATAAGCACGAATTGAAATCGCAACCTTACCAATCATTGACTGAACTTCAGTTAAGGTTTCCCAAAATGGCTTGCTGGTTTCTTGGCTAATGACCTCTGCTAAATGCTTTTTATTTTCTTCAAGCAAAGCCGCAAATTTTTCAACAATTGCTACACGCTCTGCAAGTGGTAAACGTGCCCATGCTGGAAATGCAGTACGCGCTGCCTGACACGCTTGCTCTACATCAGCAGCAGTTGCTTCAGCACCTGACCATACAGTTTGGTTATCAACTGGATTTGTCTTTTCAAATGTTGTGCCGTTGCCTTGTAACCATACACCGTTAATAAATAAAGAGTTTGACATCAGGATACTTCCATTGGATTTAGTGATAACACACGAACAACGTGACCTTCTTGTACACCGAGTTTTTCAGCTTGTTCATGCGTTAAATTTATAGTGTTATCAACAAGATCAAGCTTCAACAACATTGCCTTATAGTCATGATAATTATCATTAGCAATGAGATATTGGGTCTTACCGACCACAGCTTCACTTGTAATTTTGACGTTTAATAATTGACTTTCTTTTACTGCACGCAACTCATCAATATTGGCTTCAATGGTTGGTCCCGCATCAAAAATATCGACATATCCTTGATAACGTAAGCCTTCCGACTCAAGCACATGATAAGCAGGCAATGTTTGTGGATGCATTTTTCCAATCACCTCTTGCGCATCTTTTGGCAAGAGATCTACATAGACCGGAAAACGTGGCATAAGCTCTGCAATAAATACTTTCTGCCCGATTCCACTCAAATAGTCTGCTGTTGAGAAATCCATATTAAAGAAATGGTGACCAATCGCATCCCAAAATGGAGAACATCCATTTTCGTCTGAGAAACCACGCATTTCAGCAATTAATTTTTTCTCGAAATATTGTTTAAAGGCAGCAATAAACATAAAACGGATTTTCGATAAGAATTTACCGTTTTGATTTTCACGACGCTCTGGGTCTAAAAATAATGTACAGAGTTCGCTACTACCTGTTCGGTCATTACTTAAAAATAAAGTAGGTAGTGACTTATAAACATTTAATGCTTTTGAAGCGTGCACCTGAGTACCAACATGAAAGTTGTACCAAGGTTCAATGAGCCCTACAGCGACTTCAATTGCACTTAATCCAATAACACGTTGTGCTTCTGTATCTTCAAGAACAAACAGATAGCCTTGTTCACTTTTATGGACATTGCCATTTAAAGTATTGCGAGTACGTGAAATTCGAGCCGAAAGTGTATCCATATTTTGTGGCAAGGAAGTCAGGCCTACACCCGACTTACCCGCTAATTTATAAATATCTTCAAGGTCTCGAAACTCGGCATGACGGACGATCATCATGGCTAGCTTTCCTTTTTCTTATTTAGCCAACTTTGCCAATGCTCTTTTTAAACGAGCAATCCCTTCATCAATATCTTGTTCAGGAATAATCAGAGACGGTGTAAAACGAACTACATTCGGGCCTGCAATTAAAGCAAGTAAACCTTCTTCACCCGCCCAAGTCGTAATATCTTTAGCTTTCCCTGCATATTCAGCTTTTAATTCACAACCAATCAGTAAACCTTGGCCACGAATTTCTTCAAAAATCTGATGCTCAGCATTTAATTTATTTAATGCGTCAAGGAAATATTGATGGCGGTGCTTTACCCCTTCAAGTACTTCAGGCGTATTAATAAATTCAAATACTGCACCCGCAACCGCACTTGCTAGCGGGTTACCACCATAAGTCGTGCCATGTGTACCTACTGAAAAATGTGGGGCAAACTTATCGGTTGTTAACATTGCACCGACTGGAAAACCGCCGCCCAATGCTTTTGCAGTGGTTAACACATCTGGAATAACACCAGAGTTCATGTAGGCATAAAGTGCACCAGTACGGCCAACACCCGTTTGTACTTCATCAAAAATCAGTAAGGCACCGAACTCATCACACAGTGCACGCAAACCTTTTAAAAATTCAATGTCAGCAGGAATAACGCCGCCTTCACCTTGGATTGGCTCAACAATAACAGCACATGTTTGCTCATTAATTACTGCTTTTGCAGCTTCTAAATCATTAAAGGCAACATGGTTGATGCCATTTGGGAGTGGTGCAAAGTCTTGTGAATATTTAGGTTGACCACCTGCCGAAACGGTAAATAAGGTACGACCGTGGAACGCATTGTTAAATGCAACGATGCCACTTTTGCCAGCTACACCACTGTCTAAACCAACTTTACGAGCCAATTTTAATGCAGCCTCGTTCGCTTCTGCACCTGAGTTACAGAAGAATACTTTATCTGCAAAAGTGTTTTCGGTGAGTTGTTTTGCAAGACGTAGAACAGGTTCATTGGTATAACCGTTACCAACGTGCCAAAGTTTTGTTGCTTGTTCTGTTAAAGCATTTACTGCCACTGGATGCGCATGACCTAATGCGTTTACTGCAATCCCGCCTGCAAAATCGATATATTCTTTATTTTCTTGATCCCAAATACGTGAACCTTCACCACGTACCGGAATGAAATTTGCCGGTGCAAAAACTGGAACCATCCAGTCGTTAAAGTTGCTTCGAGTTACAGAAATTGGCTGTTCCATGCTTACCTCAGTATTTATTTAATATATTCGATAATACTTAAATTTGAATCATTGAGAAAAAGGGAGTGAGCAAATAAACCCTATAACATCCTTTATATTTGCTCAAACCACTTTTTCTAAAGTAATTTCCGCAGATTAGCCTGGGAAAATACCGCGCTCTTTACGAGCTTTTAAGATACGCTCACATGCCAAGATGTAAGCTGCTGTACGTAAAGTACAAGCGTTGCTGTTTGCTGTATTCCAAACGTCGTCCATAGCTTGAACCATCAATTTGTCTAAACGCTCATTGATTTCTTCTTCAGTCCAGAAGTAGCTCGCCATGTCTTGGACCCATTCGAAGTAACTTACAGTTACACCGCCGGCGTTACATACAACGTCAGGAACGACAACAATGCCACGCTCAACTAAAACGTCTTCAGCTTTAGGATAAGTCGGGCCGTTTGCGCCTTCTAAAATCAACTTAGCTTTAAGTTTTTGCGCACGTTCAACAGTGATTTGGCCTTCCAATGCAGCAGGAACAATAATGTCAACTTCAGCTGTCCAGAAATCTTCGTCAGCAATTGATTGAGCACCAGCAAAGCCACCAACACCTTGGTTTGCATTTACGTGATCACGTAATGCTTCAAGATCAATACCATCAGCATTGAAAATTGTGCCCGTGTGGTCTTGAACGTGTGTAACTTTAGCTTTTGATTCAACAAATAAGAAAGCTGCTTCACTACCTACGTTACCAAAACCTTGAATAGCGATTTTCGCACCTTCAATTGGTAAATTGATTTTCGCAGCTACTTCACGGCCTGTAACAAATACGCCACGACCAGTCGCTTTTACACGACCTAAAGAACCACCTAAGTGAACTGGTTTACCAGTTACAACACCTGTTACTGTGTAACCTTGGCTTGTAGAATAAGTATCCATCATCCAACCCATGATATTGGCATTTGTACCAACGTCTGGAGCAGGGATATCTTTTTGAGGCCCGATAATGTGACCAATTTCAGTCGTATAACGACGAGTCAAACGCTCTAATTCACGATTAGACAATTTACGTGGATCAACACGAATACCACCTTTCGCACCGCCAAATGGCAAGTTCAAAACAGCAGTTTTAATTGTCATCCATGCAGACAACGCCATCACTTCATTCAAGTCAACATTTGGATGATAACGAACACCACCTTTACCAGGACCACGAGACAAGTTGTGTTGTACACGGTAGCCTTCAAAGTGCTGAATAGATCCGTCATCCATCACGATTGGCACGTCTACAATAAGTGCACGTTTTGGACGTTTTAAAGTGTCGATAAACTCGGCTAAGTGGTCTAAGTACGGAGCAACACGGTCAATTTGTGCCAAGTAAGTTTGCCATGCATCGCTGTGTTCGTTTACGTATGAAAGATCTGACATCTTTTTTCCTATATACCTTCATAGACTCAGAATTGATAAATCTGCAGTCTTTATTATTCAGCAACCAAAGCCTTGAAATAACAATGCTTTAGTTTATTTACTAAATCTTTTGCCCTTCTAAAGCATCAGATTTTTTAAATTCCATTTGTTGATACTAAAAGTATGATCTACTTTTATATATCGATATCTTTTACAAGCTTTCTTTCGTTTAACTTACTGTTTATAAAGCTATCTTTATAAAAGCAAAGTTTAACCACAACCCACTTAATCCAGTCGGCTGAAATATAAGTACAAAAGAAATGACATAACCGTTTGGGAGTTAAAAAGAACGATGATTTATCGAAAAACCATGTGTCCATAAAAATTATTTTGACTAATCGATAGATCCCTCCATTAGTCTTTTTAGAAATAAACATTGTTCAATAATGCTACAGATTAATTATCTCTACAGATACTGCTTAAAATTAAGCCGAAACATAGCTATAAAATCTTCTAATAAATATAGCATAGAGCGCACTCATTTAGAACATTTTAAAATAAATAAGCAGAGAAAAAATAATCAATTCACACTGTTTCTTATAATAATAAAACAACAAATATTAAAAAAACCTTAACTTTGATAAAAATTTTTTATAGAAAACAAATAACCATAAATATAAAAAATGATATAAATTTAAACTATAAATAACAATAACTTAAAAATTAGATATCTATAAAAACCCATCAAAAAATTATGTATTCTCTACATTAAATCTATATTAAGTCCATTTCCAATTCATAATCTATAAAACCCTAAATTTCTCATTATTAAATAATCAGATGAAACATAGACTTAATCAATGAGTTATAATAAATAAATATTAATAAGAATCCGATAAATGGTAATTTCATAAAACAATATTTGTTTCTATGATTAAAATTAAAAAAACATTTTTAAAAAAAATATATAAATTTTACTTTCAAAGTTTCTTCTCAGCCATAAAAAAGGCCCCATATAGGGACCCTAAAACTACATTTCTGTGTGCATATAAGCTTAGCTCCGCACTTCATCTTTGTTTCGATAAAAAACGAAATAACTTAGATAACACAGAAGAATAAAAATAATGCAACAGATAAAACCAACTTGCATGGATGGATCAAACACCATACTTATACAGGTAACGATACAGAACAGCCCACCTACAATTGGAGTAAGAGGGAAAAGAGGTGCGGCGAAACGTAAATCTTTTGCTGTTTTACCTGACTTATACCATTGTCTACGGAAGTTAAATTGTGAAACACAAATCGCAATCCAAACCACAACCATTGTAAAAGCTGCAACCCCCAATAAATTCTTAAAAATTGTTTCTGGTGCAAATTGTTCTGAAAGTAATCCAGGAATTGCACCAAACATAGTTACAGTAATGGCAACAATAGGTGTTCCTGAAGGAGTAAGTTTAGAAAAGATTTTTGGTAATTGATTTTTTGCTGACAGTGACCACATCATACGTGAAGCAGCAAACAAACCAGAATTTGCAGCAGATAGTAAAGCCGTAATAATTACAAAGCGAATAATGTCTTCTGCGTAGGGAATCCCAATATAATTAAATACTGTCACAAAAGGGCTATTACTTACTTCATTCGCGCTAAGACCTGCAAGTTGATACGGTAGTAATGAACTAATTACTACAATCGTACCCACAAAGAAAATCAGTAATCGCCAAATTGCTGCATTAATTGCTTTAGGAACTGTCTGTGCTGGATTTTCAGCCTCCCCAGCCGCTACTCCAATTAATTCTGTACCGGAAAAAGCAAAGTTAACAATAAGCATGGTGGCAAAAATTGGGAAGAGACCATTTGGAAACCAACCGTGAGCCGTCAAGTTGCTAAATAATGGTGCCGTTTCATGTCCGTGATAAGGAATAAAACCAAAAATTGCCAGTAAACCCAATCCAATGAAACAGATGATGGTGATAACTTTGACGAGTGCTAACCAAAATTCAGACTCGGCAAATAATCGAGTTGAACTAATATTAAGGAAAAAAACTAAGGCACCAAAAAAAAGAGTCCAAGCCCATACTGAGGTAGAAGGAAACCACTCCTGAACCAGTAAAGCCGCAGCGGTAAACTCAGTTCCTAAAGTTGCAGTCCAAGTTAACCAATAGAGCCAAGTAATCATATAGCCCGTACCCGGACCGATATAACGACGAGCGTATTCCCCAAAAGAACCTGATTCGGGCACATGGACCGCCAGCTCACCAAGACATAACATCACGGTATAGGCAATTAAACCGCCCAAAAAATAAGAAATAATTGCGCCAATTGGGCCTGCTTGGGAAATTACATCACCAGACCCTAAAAAAAGACCTGTACCTATGGCACCGCCAAGGGAGATCATCACCAAATGTCGAGTACTCATTGCTCGTTTCAAAGGTGCAGAACTTCCATGTTGCGATGCATCATTATTCCGATAATTTAATGATTGCATATAAAAAACTGTAACGACAATTTAGTAAAAAATCATTTTAGGAGAAAAAAATAAATATGCAATTATCTTTAAGGAGTGGATTTATTTTAACCACGCCTCTTGTATCAAAAACAAATAATATTTAAAAACAATTATTTAAGATTTTTTATAGTTATAACTGTATTTTAATTAACCTTATATTATTTCCAAAATTTATATATATTAAAAACCCATTTATTTTCAAATATAATATTTATATGCATGGCTGGTCATGGCTAATTTTAATACAGAGAATATGTACATAATAAACACACTATTTATTTAAATAATGAGTTTTAAAATAATATACAAATAAGTTTATAAAAAAATTTTTTTTAAGCAAAAAATAAAGCTCAAACTTTCAGGTTTGAGCTTTATTTAAGCGCTATAACTTTTTAATAGCTAATTGGAGTCAATTGTTCTGTAGGCTGGATTGAACCTTCTGTAAATTCACACAACCCTTGTTCATCACAAGACAAATTTAGTTGCTTATAGCTAATTGAAAAAGAGTCAGAATATTTTTTGACTACAAACGGACTCATATCCGACGTTAAAGGCTCTTCACTCTTGAACAATTTAATGATTTTACGATCATTCATAGCTAACAAATAAATTTCATTATTTAATTCAATATGTACTACACCTGTGTGCTCAGCCACAATTGGAACCAAATAAGATTTATTCACCAGCAGAGTATCTACTGCATAGCTTTCAAACTTTGAATTAATGAGGTTGAATACCAGAACTGAACCAAAGCTGGTCTGCAAACCTTCTTTATAATTTGCTGCTTCCTGAATTCGCTGTACTTTAATACCCAACTTTTGAAAGTCTAGCTCCGTTGCTTGCTTACTCTTTATCAGGCTACGTGTAATAGCCTGTTTAAGTGGGTTATCAAAATAACGTTCATCGAGCTGAAAATCGTTCTGACGCAATATTTTTAACAACATTTCGTCATGATGGGTAAGAACATGCGCAAGTACATTACGGAAGTAAAATTTACTTTGCTTTTTGACCTTACGAACCTGCTGATAAAAATAGATTTCATCAAATTCATGTTCAATAAAATCATGCAATAAGCTTGAACTTGCCAATACAGACAATGCTTCATGACCAGTAAATGGCAAATGAATCGTATGTAAGTTTGGTAACAACTCTTTTATTTTTAAATAATGTTCACGGTCAACCGAGAAATATGGATCATAAACAATTACGTATTCACGCGCTGCATCCACATCTTGCGACTGGATTTGCATGTCTTTATTTGCCACAGCATCAAAAAACTCAGCATAGCGTCGATCTTCAACCTGCTCAGGATCAATTGAATATTGAGGCACAAATGCAATCACACGGTTCATATTCAATAAATTAGAATATTTAATTGCTGCATAGCCGCCCATTGAACCGCCATAACCCACAATATTTTTAAAGCCTTCTAAAATAGGCGAAATCGCTTTTGCCAGCTCAATCATGCTCGCTTGAGGAAACCATGATTTTTGTTTTGGCATTACCCCAATAACATTATAATGGTATTTAATTAGGGACTTTTCAGCATTGATAGATAAGCCACTCGCT
The DNA here is from genome assembly GCF_034067285.1 of Acinetobacter pittii. Classification (NCBI taxonomy): domain Bacteria; kingdom Pseudomonadati; phylum Pseudomonadota; class Gammaproteobacteria; order Moraxellales; family Moraxellaceae; genus Acinetobacter; species Acinetobacter pittii. The sequence continues at coordinate 366,796 of NZ_CP139286.1, read as the reverse complement.
CGGGTAATCAAATCGCCAAAAGAGAGAACCAATGTATTAGAATCGCCTGGTAAAAAAATGGCTCTAATGTGTTCGTCTTCAAAAATAATTTGCTTATCCATGCTCACACCGAAAGAAAATTTACTCCCACATACAACGTCAAAAATGAAACAAAATAGGTGTTTTGCCAATTTATGATTGCGGAGTATCTTATTTTATAGATGCCAGTCAGATTAAAAAGCGCAAAATATGACACAATCCTTACATCCTGCCGCTCAAAAAGGCTTCAGTTCAGCTGCTGAACTATATCAGCAAGTTAGACCCAATTATCCCGCAGAAATAGTAAGTTGGCTGCAAAATTGCCTACAAATACAGGAAAACTCTACTGTTATTGATCTTGGATCGGGTACTGGCAAATTCTTACCCTACTTAAAACAAACACATGCAGATGTTATTGCAGTTGAGCCAATTGGCGAGATGTTACAGCAGCTCCAACAAGTTTATCCTGATATCAAAACATTACAGGCTTTTAGCAATTCAATTCCTGTAGCAGGCCATATAATTGATGCCATTATTTGTGCGCAATCTTTTCACTGGTTTGATAACCTTAATACCTTAACAGAAATGTATAGAGTCTTAAAACCGCAAGGACATTTAGGACTCGTTTGGAATCAACGCGACGAACGTACGGACTGGGTAAAAGCCTTAGCTGATTTTTTACTCCCACTTGAAGGAGACACGCCGCGTTACCATAGTGAAAAGTGGAAACGTGTGTTTGAACAACAAGATTTATTCGTATTTGATAGCCTACAAACATTTACACAGTCACAACATGGTCCTGTCGAACAAGTCGTAAGTAAACGTTTACTCTCTACGAGTTTTATTGCTGCAATGACTGAAAAAGATCAGTTACAACTCAAAGCACAGTTTGAAAAAATTGTTTATGATTTTACGGGATTAGGTCCTCAAGATCAGATTGATTTTCCATATGTTACGTATGCATATCACTTTCAGAAAAGTACGTTAGCCGTTAAATAATTAGTGAATAGGTTTGGTTGAAAGTTATGAAGAAGAAAACACCTCAAATCATATTAATGTCTTTGCTTTGCTCTGGCCTATTTCTTACTGCCTGTAAAAAAGCGGATGAGCCTGCTAAGACGGAGCAACCTTCTGCCACCTCGTCTACCGATCAGGTTTTAGAAAAACTAAATGAAAGACCTGTTAAGACATTTCCTGCCACTGCTGATGACGCACACGATATTGCGCTATTAGAAGATTATGACCGTCGCTTTACAGAAATGAGTGACGAGATGGAAAGCGAACTAGCAAAAATGCATGAAGCTGGAACTCTGACTACAGAGTTTGAGCAACAACGTACTCTTGATAATGTACGCTCTTCTCTGACCATGTTAAAAGATTTAGATTTAAAAACTGAGCAAGGCCGTTACATTCAGGGTTTATTTTATCAATATTGGGAAAACCAAGAAAAACATTTGAGTGATAAGCAAGCCAATAACGATGAACAGATCAACGATCTTGCTGACTATTTACAAGCGCAAAATCAATTGAAATATTGGAAAGCATCGCAGCAGAAATAAATATTAAATTTCTTATAAAAAGCCTTCATCAATATGAAGGCTTTTTTCAAATTATATATTTTGTTTTTCAACCCAATGAATTGCCTGAACGCGGAATAATTCACATGCTCCATCGCCCGTATCAGTTGGCGTAAGCGATGATTTCCAGACTAAATTTTTATCCTTAATTTCGACAAGGTCACCTTTAAGATAGACCAGATCACCACGTTTAACGTGTTTAATCTGCTCTGCAATTTTCGGGTTTGCAGGAATGATGTGCATGTTAGACACCATTTGCATTGCTTGCTCTGCTGGAACAGGTAATTTAGGAATTTTCCAGTTTAAATAACGGTCATATTGTTTCACTGAAATATGACGTGCAATTTCAGGTTGTGCAAACAATCCCCAACTTACTGCATAGTCGATAGGAGAAAACTTAGCTTGTTCATCATTTTGATAAACTTTTGAGCCCAAGATTCTGAAATTTCCTTGAAAAGGTTGTAATACAGAAATAGATTGATCTTTTTCTATGGGACTCAAACCATTGGCAATATTATATTCACTTGAGGTCGATGCAAATGCTGAACTCATGCCAATAGCAGCTAAAAAGCCCATCATCAAACGTTGTTTTTTCATCGCGTTACACCTCAAATATTGCTAGATCAAAGTGAATAGATCTTCAATTTATAATAGCTTTAAGCGATGAAAAAAATATCGAAATTTAGTAACAATACAGATCAATTTCGTCTATTTTTGTGCTGAATTAAACAGCTTATTAGTCTTCAAAATCTATTCTCAAAGTTTCAAAACGAACTCTACCTTGTTGGACCGCTTGTGCAATCGCCTGTTGCCCCTTCGTGAGCCTAGCCCCACCGCTTTTTACATCGAGTAGAATAATATTAATGTCTTCTGCTGTCCCATCACCATCTCGAAAATCGGTGTATCCATCAAAGATAATATAGTCCACTGGATCACCCATGAATTTTGCATCACTGGGTAAATATTGAAATTCAGGTAAAACCGGGGCAAATTGTTCTGCCATTTTTCCTTTTAACACTGCACGGCTTGTATTTACACTTCTCTTTTGTGCTTGTGTGAGAGCTTGTTGATGCTCTAGTTCAAGTTCAGCAATATATTGCTCATATTCAGCCTTAATTCGTCCATTGCGAGTGTTTGATAAAATAAGAGTAGTGATAATGATGCCAATTCCAGCACCAATAAGCATGGCAAGCCATACAGACATAAACTTTCCTTAAAAAGTGCGAATTAAGATTACAGATCTAATCATATCTAAAATAACGAAACAGCTTAAACTTTTGTCAAATGCGGTCATCTCCTTCACACAAAAAGATGCTAAGGTATAAAACATAAACAAATGTGCTGCTGAAAATAACTGGATTTATGAAAACGATACTTATTGCAAATCAAAAGGGCGGATGCGGAAAAACCATGACGGCCATTACGTTGGCAACAGCATTGGCACAAAAAGGATATAAAGTAGCATTAGCAGATTCGGACAATCAAAAATCGGCTTTACAGTGGTTAAAACAGCGCCCTAATACTGTCGCAAGAATTCAAAGCCTTGACTGGCGTCATGAAAAATCAATTGGTGATGCACCCAAAAATCTGGATTATTTAATTATTGATGCGCCTGGTGCACTTTCAGGTGAGCATGCTGAACAACTGATTAGTGAAGCTCATGCCATTATTACTCCACTTCAGCCTTCCTTTTTTGATATAGACAGCACGCGTCGTTTTTTAAAGCATTTACAAGACATTAAACGTATTCGTAAAGGCAAAGTACAGATTTTACTGCTTGCAAATCGAGTCAAACCTAACAGTGCCAGTTCAAAAGATATTCAACAGTTTTTTGAAAAAATTGAACAAGAACCTGTTGCCTGGATTGCAGAACGCAGTGCGTATGGCAGCTTGGCAATGCAGGGTTTAAGCATTTTCGACAAGCCTCAAAAAAACTTTATTAGTATCCAAAATCAATGGCAACCAGTTCTAAATAAATTAATTGAGGATAAAGCTGAGTGGTTTTAAAGGAATTTAAGCACGGAAACTGAATGTATAAGGTTCTTTACAGTAAAGCCTTAAAATTTGCCTCAGGTTATTTTTCAGTTAATATGACTTTATTCTATGTAGAAAATTAGAGAAATATTGTTCGTGCATCCATACGCTCCTAATTTACAGCGCGTTTTATTGTTTGGGCTGTTTTTTATTTTAATTTTTTTAGGATTTAATATCCTGAAATACTTTATTGTTCCTGTACTTTGGGCTGCCATCATTGCTTATATGACTTGGCCTATTTATTTAAGAATTCAACGTTTTTTTGGAGAAAGTCGTAATACTTTAAATGCAACACTCATGATCAGTCTGGTCATTTTGGTTGTGGGCGTTCCTTTTACATGCGCTATTTTTATTTTGCAGCATGAAGGTCGCAATTTATATTTTGACTTACAACGTCAGGTTTTTTCAGGCCATTTAAGTGTTCCTGATTTTATTCGGAATCTTCCTTTTATAGGAAAAGAAATCTCTCGCACACTCAATGAATTAAATAATGATCCTAATAGCACGATTCAAAATATCGCAGCTTGGGTACAAAGCCATTTAAGTTATGGTCGTGTGTTGCTCGGTGAAATTAGTAAAAATGTTGTCAAACTCGGCTTTGCGGTATTTAGCCTATTTTTCTTCTATCGTGATGGACAACTGATTTTATCTCAGGTGAGTAAAGCTTTAGAAATGGTGATTGGCCCTCGTATTCATCATTATCTTGATACGATTTCTGAGACAACTCGTGCAGTCGTGTATGGCGTGGGTTTAACTGCAATTGCTCAAGCTGTTTTAGCTGGTTTAAGTTACTTTGTAGCAGGTGTACCAAACCCTATGGTACTCACTATTGCTACTTTCTTATTGGCTCTAATTCCATTTGGTACGCCAATTTCTTATTTAGGCGTTGGCTTATGGTTGTTCTCTCAAGGTCAAACCATGGAAGCAATCGGCGTGGTTGTTTGGGGGGTAGTCATTGTCAGCAGTTCAGATAATGTTATTCGTCCACTGGTGATTTCTGGTGCTACCAAAATTCCATTCTTATTAATTATGTTCGGTGTATTAGGTGGTATTGCGAGTTTTGGATTGGTAGGTCTATTTATTGGCCCTGTCATTTTGGCTATTTTGCTAGCAATTTGGCGTGAATGGTTACATGAAACGATTGAACCAGAACCTATGCCAAAAACCACTATGATTTATGATTCTGATCATGAATCTTCAACTGATAAAGAGTGACATCGCTATTTAATTTAAAAATGTTTCTAGATACAAATTAACTATTTAAATTAACTTGTAGGTTAAACCTGCGTTTGTTTGAATCAAACAATCATACATATTTATAAGGACATCCAATTATGCAGATGTTTAATAAAATTGGTGCGGTCTGCGCGCTTACGGCTCTTTTTACGGTTGGCTGTAGTTCGGTCACAAAAACTGTTTCTGACACAGCTCAAGCATTAACCACAATGCATACAAAAAAAGTGGTTGATGTAAATGAAGTAACCGCTAACGGTATTGGTAAAAAAATTGGTACGGTTAGCTTCCAAGATAGCGATAAAGGTTTAATTATTACCCCAGCCCTTGCTGACTTACCAAGCGGTACTCGTGGTTTCCATATTCATGAAAATGGTTCTTGTGCACCTGCTGTAAAAGATGGAAAACCTGGTGCGGCTTTAGCTGCGGGTAGTCACTATAACCCGAACCAAGCACCTCACCATGGTACACCAACCACAGGCCATCTCGGTGATCTACCTGTTTTAGTAGTCGATAATACAGGTGTTGCAACAACAGCTGTGATCGCACCTCGATTAAAACTTGCTGACATTCAAGGTCGAGCTATTATGATCCACGCGGGTGGCGACAATTACTCAGACTCACCTCAACCTCTTGGCGGTGGCGGAGCACGAATTGCGTGTGGTGTGATTAAATAATTGATGTCTTTTTTAAATTGTGGGTATCTAAAAAGATATCCACAATTTTGCTAATTTTTTAATCATTACAACTTGGTCTAAGCATAATAAAATCTTAAAAATTGACTGACTTTTGTAGATAAAAAGAATAATATTTTTGAAGTAATAAAAATTTAAAGTTCCGTACTGCTTTCTCACGTATTCTCTAAGTTAGAACAAAAGCCGTGAATTATCTGACCCAATTATTTAATAGCTTTAAGACAAATTCTATTTTAATTTATTGCCTGCAAATTTTGATTGTACTCACAGGCACAACTTTAGGTTTGCTTTGGTTAGGACATAACGAGCTAATTGTTCCAGTCACTTTAGGAGCAATTGCAGCAGCTTTAACAGACTTTGATGATCGTTTAAGTATTCGATTACGTAACTTGGCCTATGTCTGCCTGCTCTTTTTTACAGTCAGCAGTATCCTTGGCTTTTTAGCTCCCTACAAAATTTTCTTTATTTTATATCTCTCAATCTCAAGTGCTTTTTTTATTTTACTAGGGGCCTTAGGGCAACGTTATGCCACGATTTCTTTTGGCACAATTTTGCTTTCCATTTATAGCATGTTCGGGGTAGGCGAATATGTGCATTGGTATCAACAACCTACCTATTTTGTTTATGGTGCTCTCTGGTACGGTTTAACTTCTATTTTATTTTTTATTATTAAACCTACCCTTCCCTTACAAGACAAACTCTCACAAATTTTTCAAGAAATTTCTGCACTACTGCAAGCTAAAGCACGTTTGTTTGATCCTGACAATAAAGAGAATGTAGAACAGCTTTTATATGAACTATCCTTACAAAATACGCAAGTTGCCCAAAGCCTGAATCAAATCCGCAGTTCCCTACTTACTCGATTGAAAGCTTCGAGGGTGAGTAATAGAAGTATCTATTGGCTAAACCTGTATTTTTTCGCCCGTGATATTCACGAGCAAGCGACTTCAAATTATTTACATTATGAACATATTCAACAGAATTTTAGCCGCAGTGATCTTATTTTCCGTTTCCAAAAAAACCTGCGCCTACAAGCACAAGCATGCCAAAAATTAGCTCAATGTATTTTATATAACCAGCCATTTCAGCCTTCGCAAGAAAGTCAGACCGTATTAGGACATTTGGAAAGTTCTTTAAAAGACTGGATACAACAACATCCGCAAAATTTTGAAGTTAAAAATTTAAAACTTATTTTTGATAATTTAAAAGGAATGCATGAACAGTTTGAACAACTGCAATACGCACAACCCATCCCTGAAAATAGCACACACACCAGACAAGAACACTTAAATTTACTTGATGATGATATTCAAGGATTTTCAGATCTTATCTTAAAACTTCGGCAACAACTTACGCCGCAGTCAGCCCTGTTTAGACATGCCGTACGAATTGCTGTGGTTTTTGCGGTAGGTTATGCGATTTCGTTATTACCCTTTGCGCAGCATGGTTATTGGATTTTGCTCACCAGTTTATTTGTCTGTCAGATTACTTATTTTGCGACTAAAAGCCGTCTTAAACTAAGAACTATTGGCACCCTACTCGGCGTTTTATTAGGTATACCAATTTTATATTTTGTTCCAAGTATTGAAGGCCAGCTCATTCTTACCATTATTTGTGGAGTTAGCTTTTTCTACTTACGCCAGAAGAAATATGCCCTAGCAACACTGATGGCAACCTTAATGGTATTGCTCATTTTCAACTTAAAAGGTGCAGGTTACAGCATTATTTTACCTCGCCTAATCGATACCTTATTAGGCTGCTTGATTGCATGGCTTGCCGTAAACTTCATTTGGCCCGACTGGAACTTCCGTAATATTCCAAACAATATTAAGAAAAGTAGCAAAGCCACCTTAGATTATTTCAATGTGATTGTTGAACAATATCAATATGGAAAAAATCAGGATATAGAGTACCGCCGAATTCGTCGTGCTGCGCATAATGCTCAAATCGAGCTATCAAATATGATCTCGAGTTTAAGTGCCGAACCAAATCCTAACCCTCAACTCATCCATTATGCTTTTCGTTATCTGGTTTATAGCCACAGCCAACTGAGTTACGTAGCAGCGTTAGGAAGTCAGCGTCAAAAAATTGATGATGAGCAGATTTTGCAATTATTGTTACGTTGCCAGCAAATTATAAGCCAGAGTGTTCTTGAGCAGTCACTTCCCAACCCGAAGCTTATTGAACAAACCTTACAAGAAATTCAAAGCATAACTGCACATGAACACCTTTCCGAAAAATATATATTAGTCTTGAAACAAATCACTTTATTGTTAGAAACTTTGCCTGAACTATTAACGCTTAAAGGCAAGCTTTTAGAACAAGAAATGATGTAAAACAAAAAAATACCGGAATATTTATTCCGGTATTTTTAATTTAATCATTTCCTTCGAGCTTTCTTTCTTGCATTTCCTGCTTTAAAGCAATTCGCGGTTGGCTAAACCAAAGAGCAATAAAGGTAAATGCAGATAATGCAAAAGCCCATAAATGAAATTGTGTATAGAGGTAACGTACTAGCTCAATCATTGCAAAGAAACTCATCATCAGCAACATCGAAACTGCTGCAGCAACCGTTCCTTTTGATACTTCAGATGACATGAGTGCAAAACGATATAAGACTGAGAAACTAATCCCTTCACCAAAACAAATCAGAGTCATACCTGTAAGCAAACAAGGTATGAGATAGGTTTGCCATACCACGCCTAAGATTAAAATGAGTGTACCCAACAGCATAATGGGCAAACCCATCATGACCGTTCTACCTAAAGCCAAACGGTCAATAATTTTAATTAAGACGATGTTGCCGACAATCAAGCCCAAAAATACGGGGAATTGAGCTAAACCATATTGCACACTGGTAAGCTTCAACTCATCAACTAAAATGATGGGTGATAAAGCAATCCATAGCATTAAAGGCATGCCCACTAAGGGCAATGCAAGGCTTAGACCCAAAAAACGACGGTTGGTAAACACCTTCTTAAAGTCATCAAAAAGATAACTAAAGGGTTGCTTAGTTACACTCGCTTGCTGGCTTGGCATCTGTTTTTTCAAACCGATCCAACTGAGTAATGCCAATACAGCAATGGCGACAAAGCCCCAATGCCAAGACACATAATCAATTAAAAAAGCTCCAAGTACAGGTCCGAGCAAGGGCGCAAGTAATGAGATATTCGCCATGAGTGCCATGACTTTAATCGCATCACGCTCAGCAAAACTTTCTTGAATGGCCGCATAACCAACGGCTGAAATTACGGTTAAGCCAATTCCCTGCAAAAATCTTAAAGCTAGAAATTGCTCGATTTGCGTCGTCAGTAAAATTAAAAAACAGCATAGAGCAAAAAATAAAACTCCTGCTAATAGTACTTTTTTACGTCCGAGCCGGTCCGACAAAGGCCCAAGCAACCATGCAACTGTAGCGCCGCCTAATAAATAAAATGACATTGAAGAGGGGGCCCAAGTTGCACTTACCCCAAAATCTTCAGTAATTGCCAACATGGCTGGCTGAATCAAATCATTACCAATATAAACCGCAAATTCAAATAGCACTAAAGCTAAAGGAAACATCAACGTTGTACGGTTCAACGTTGTCGTTTGAATATTTTTCATGAGTTTTACACTTCAAAATAGCGGCCATATGTCTCTATGACTATCTAAAAAATAAGATGTAGTCATGACGATGACATGTATGGTCAATCAATCTTTAGTTAAGTTGTTATATGCCGTGAGAGTGCATGTTTAGAATGTGAAACACCGTATTCACAAGGTGTCTAAAACGAGAAAAAAATATATGACGTGAGATTCGGTAATTTTTACCAATCGGCACAATTGCCGAGCGCAACAATAGCATTTTTTAAATTGATCAGCAATCATGCAATTTCAAGAAATTCAAATTTCAGTTTTTGCCCTAAAAAAACTAAAAATCTCTGTTGTGTACAAAATCAAAGTTATCCACATTTTCGATAAAAAATTAAACATTAAGGACAAGGATTAACTTGAAAGTCTGTGGTTTCCTCCCCTTTTGTACATTGATAGCTTTGCTTTTTATTCACAATTTTCCAAACTTGCTGATCTCGTTTTAATAAATATTCAGTACGTGTTTTCGAGACAGCATCTGGACTAGGCTCTGTTTGTAAAATAGTAACTTGCGCATTGGAAGGATCATCTGCAGCATTCATTTGCTGCGAAATATCTAAATTGCTTGCATCATTTAAAAGATCTGGTTGATCAAGTAATACGGCCTGTATCGGACTATCAGCAAGTTGAGTCGAAGAATTTTGAGGCGGAACACAAGCCGTTAATATGCCTAAGCTGAAAATAATCAACAAACAATTTTTTTTCATTATCCTTCCCCTCTATTTACTCAGAATTAATGCTAAAACGAATAAGCTGTTTTTTCCTTTGAACTTTGTAAACATCCATAAGATGAGTGATATGAATGAGATAGGAAGTTTTTAAAAAGAAAAATCTTAATAATTGTTGATTTTTAATCAATAATATTTTTCCAATTCATGCATTTTTCTACAACAGTAAATCTCATAGAGTATGTCTCAAATACAGGAATTTAATGAGAGCAACCTCCATGAGTAAGATTTTAGTGATTAATGGCGCTAAACAATTTGCCCATTCAAACGGTGAATTAAATGACACATTAACCACCCTCGCAACTACACACCTCACGGAACTCGGACACGAAGTTCAAGTCACCCGTGCAGACAGCAATTATGATGCTGAAAGTGAAGTTGAAAAATACTTGTGGGCAGATGTCGTTATCTATCAAATGCCAGGCTGGTGGATGGGTGCACCTTGGACAGTCAAAAAATATATTGATGATGTGTTTACCACAGGCCATGGTTCCCTTTATGCAAGTGATGGTCGTAGCCGTTCCGATGCCTCAAAAAAATATGGTTCAGGTGGTTTAATCCATGACAAAAAATATATGCTATCACTCACCTGGAATGCACCGATGGAAGCATTTGACGATGCAGATCAGTTCTTCCATGGCATAGGGGTAGACGGCGTTTATTTACCATTTCATAAGGCCAATCAATTCTTAGGCATGACTACATTACCTACCTTTATTGTAAACGACGTGATTAAAATGCCTGACGTTGATAGTTATATTGAAGAATATAAAGCACACTTAAATACTGTATTTGCAGCAGCCTAATAAGGAGAAATCCATGCTAACCATTATTGCGGAAATTCGTACTCAATCGGGCGGACAACATCGCCAGAATGTATTGGATGCCTTTCAAAAAATCATTCCCACTGTTTTAGCAGAAGATGGTTGCCATGGTTATGAACCTTTAGTTGATCACAAGTCAAATGCGAGCTTCCAGACTCAAGAACCTGACACAATTGTCATGTTGGAAAAATGGGAAAGTGTGGCTCACCTTGAAGCACATTTAGCTACCCCGCATATGCAAGCACATCACGCAGCAGTTAAAGATGATGTTGTTGATGTCAAAATTAAAATATTAGAAAGCGGCGTATAATTTATTTAGTCCATAAAAAAAAAGACGATATATTTATCGTCTTTTTTATTTTTAAGAACAAAGCTGCGTTTGAAAGCCTCTAGAGCCTTTCCCTCTCGCGCATTGATAGCTCTTTTGTTTATTTTGTAATTGCCACTTTTCATCAATCAATTTAAATGAATATTCTGTTCGGATTGCAGAAACAGAATCATCCATTAAACCAGTTTGAATCACGGTAATACGGGAAACTGTTGGAGATTCTACGCGGTTAAATACTTGCTGAACTGAGGTATTGTTATGCTCTTTTACGATCTCTGGTTGAGCTTTAAGTACTTGTTGCATTGGGGTTTCAGAAGCCACAAAAGGAATTAATTTACTGGTGGTCGCACAGCCAGTAAAAAGTCCCGCACAAAGCGCTGAAATTAAAAATAAACGTTGCATTTTTATCACCAAAAAACAAAAGCCATAGCTTTATGATGCTATGGCTTTGTCGGTTACTCTGTAGAAACTATGTAGCTCTACAAAATAGATCTAACTTAAAGATCAAATAATTTACCCGGATTCATCAAACCATTTGGGTCAAATACTTTTTTCAATGCCTTCATATATTCAATTTCTTCAGGCGAACGCGAGTATTCCAAATACGGCTTTTTCGTCATGCCTACACCATGTTCAGCAGAGATAGAACCATCGTATTTTTTCACGGTATCAAACACATATTTATTCACCACCTGACACTTCGCAAAGAACTCATCTTTGGTTAAGTTTTCAGGTTTTAAAATATTTAAGTGCAAGTTACCGTCACCGATATGACCAAACCAGCAAATTTCAAAGTCTGGATAGTTTTCTTGAACAATTGCATCAATCTCACGAATAAATGCTGGCACGTAAGTAATTAACACTGAAATATCATTTTTGTATGGAATAAACGGCGCGATAGATTCAGAAATATCTTCACGTAAACGCCATAAACTTTCTACTTGGTCAAGACTCTGGCTCATTACACCATCAAGTACCCAACCTTGCTCCATGCAATGCTCGAAAATCTCCATTGCTTTATCGATAATCGGCTCGTATGGTGCTTCAAACTCAAGCAATACATAGAACGGGCATTCAGTTTCGAATGGACGTTGTACATGACCATTATTTAAAACTTTTTGCATTGCAAGTTCACCAAAGAACTCAAAGGCAGTTAAATCGATATCTTTTTGGAACGCATGTAGTACAGGCATTACTGCATCAAAATCAGGAACACCTAAAACTAATACTTGTAAGTTTTGTGGTTGACGCTCAAGTTTAATTTCTGCTTCAGTCACTAAACCTAATGTACCTTCCCCACCAATAAACAAATGCTGTAATGCATAACCAGTTGCATTTTTAACCATGCCTTTGTTTAAACGTAGAATATCGCCTTTACCAGTCACTACGGTTAAGCCAAGCACCCAGTTACGTGTCATGCCATATTTAATAACTTTAATACCACCGGCATTAGTACCGATATTACCGCCAATCTGGCTAGAACCTGCTGACGCAAAGTCCACTGGATAATACATGCCTTGTTCTTCTGCATAATTCTGCAATTGCTCAGTCACAACACCAGCTTGCACTCGAACCATACGATCTGCCGGGAAGAACTCAAGAATTTGGTTCATTTTGTCCATGCTAATGACAATTTCACCATTGGTTGCTACCGCACCAGCAGAGAGACCAGTACGACCACCTGACGGTGTAATCGCGATATTAAATTGGTTCGCAAGCTTTACAACTGCCTGAACTTGTTCAGTCGTTGATGGAAAAACGATGACCGATGGGTTCGGATTAAAATGCTTGGTATGATCTTTACCCCAGTTTTCGAGACTATCAGCATCGGTTTTAATACGGTTTTCACCAACGATTGCTGTTAATTGGGTGAGTAACTCAGGTGTTAAAGCGACTGGAGCATTCATCGTTTGCAGACCTAGCAAGAAGTAAACTGTGGTGGGACTATGACCTCATATTCCTCAAGGTTCTCACTTGAGCAAAGCCATAATGTTCAAGGAACTCCTATATTCTACATGTATCCGCGCAAGCGATAAAGTTCAGAATAGAGATACTGTCACTACAAAACATGTTTAACGTAAATAAATACTTTCTATGGGGCTTTCAGAGAAAAATTGCATTTAAATAACAACCAAAGCATATTTTTAAATGCTCGACAAGCCATAAACAGAAGTGATTAGACATAGATAAAATTGCCATAAGGCGATGGTATAAACGAAATATCTATAGCGCTGCCCAGTATGTTATTATACCGCCACCAAATTTGGCCTTTGTAGCGGAGCCGTAATGAGCCAACATCTTTCACTACCTAAAGATAAAATCCGTTTCCTTTTGTTAGAAGGCGTTCACCAAAACGCAGTCGATACTTTAAACGCTGCGGGTTACACCAATATTGACTATCGTAAAACTGCTCTTGAAGGCGAAGCGCTTAAAGAAGCAATTAAAGATGCTCACTTTATTGGTATTCGTTCGCGTACCCAATTGACTGAAGAAGTTTTCGAAGCTGCAAATAAATTGATCGCAGTAGGTTGTTTCTGTATCGGAACAAACCAAGTTGATCTTAAAGCAGCAATGGCACGTGGTATTCCTGTATTTAACGCACCGTATTCAAATACGCGTTCGGTTGCAGAGCTTGTACTTGCCCAAACGATTCTTCTTCTTCGCCGTGTTCCTGAAAAATCGGCGGCTTGTCATCGTGGTGGTTGGGACAAGTCTGCTGTCGGTTCTTTTGAAACTCGTGGCAAAACTTTAGGTATTGTGGGTTATGGTTCCATCGGTTCTCAACTTTCAGTTCTTGCTGAAAGCATGGGTATGCATGTCATTTATTATGATGCAGTAACTAAATTACCAATGGGTAATGCTCGCCAAGTTGGTTCTTTAGATGAGCTTTTAGCAACTGCAGATGTTGTGACTTTACATGTGCCAGATGTTCCGTCTACACGCAACTTCTTCACTAAAGAACAATTTGCGAAAATGAAAGAAGGCGCGATTTTCTTAAATGCTGCACGTGGTACATGTGTAGTGATTGAAGATTTAGCTGATGCAATCAAATCTGGTCATATTGCTGGTGCAGCAGTTGACGTATTCCCGAAAGAGCCAAAAGCAAACGGTGAAGAATTCCAGTCTCCACTTCGCGGCTTAGACAACGTGATTTTAACTCCTCACGTTGGTGGTTCAACCATGGAAGCGCAAGCAAACATCGGTTTAGAAGTTGCAGAGAAATTTGTTGCTTACTCTGATAAAGGTATGACACTTTCTGCGGTTAACTTCCCAGAAATCGCATTGCCATTGACAGCTGGCCAACACCGTTTATTGCACATCCACAAAAACGTGCCAGGTGTATTGTCTAAAATCAACAACTTGTTTGCTGAACAAGGCATCAACATTTCTGGTCAGTCACTTATGACTAAAGGCGACATCGGTTACCTCGTCATGGACGTTGACGCTTCTGCTTCTCACGAAGCTTTAGATATGTTGCATGAAGTTGAAGGTACAATTCGCGTGCGCGTATTGTTCTAATACGAACTGTAAATTTAAAAGCCACAGCAATGTCTGTGGCTTTTTTATGGGCATTTACATTATCATGTGAAAAGTATACCAATCGATCAAATAATAAAATGTCCAGTTCGAACCAGAAATCTCAGCTGCATGCTTTGGGCTTTCTTATTCTCGCTATGTTAAGCGTACAAAGCAGTGCATCTTTAGCAAAAATTCTGTTTCAGAACTTTCCTGTGCTCACTGTCTCCGCAATGCGCTTATGCCTAGGTGCAATTATTCTTGCCTTTATTTTTAGAATTTGGCGAATTAATTTTAGTCAGGTTCATTGGAAAGCAATCTTGGCTTATGGATTTGCGCTTGCAGGAATGAACGCACTGTTTTATCTGTCGATTGAACGCTTACCAATTGGGATCGCGGTTGCTTTTGAGTTTATTGGTCCTTTAAGTGTGGCGTTATACCACGCACGCCAAAAATATGATTTTGTTTGGGTGAGCTTCGCAATTATTGGGCTGATTTTACTTTTCCCTTTCAATCAGGTCCATAGTCTAGATTGGATTGGGGTGTTATTTGCTGTTAGCGCAGGCGCTTGTTGGGCACTTTATATTATTGCTGGGCAGAAACCTTCAGGTATTTCCGGAAATCACACGGTGTGTTTAGGAATGAGTGTGGGTGCATGTATCTTATTACCCATTACTCTGTTCTCAGGTTCAATTGGGCAAGTGATAGAACTTCCCTATCTTTTCTATTTTATCGGTTTAGCCATTTTAGCCAGTGCACTCCCGTTCTCTTTAGAAATGTTGGCGCTGCGCAATTTGACGCCTTTAAGCTTTGGAACATTGATGAGCCTAGAACCCGCAGTTGCAGCGCTATCTGGTTTTATCTTTTTAGGCGAATATCTTTTATGGAACCAATGGCTAGCACTTGCAACCATTATTACCGCTTCTGTTGGTTGTACCATAACCACCCAAAAAGCTCGCCAAGAACGTGAAAAAGCGGCAAGTTAATTTAATGATCGTTGCCAGTTAAAACTCAGTATTCGTTATAATTGACTCCTATTATTTTTTAAATATCAAATGAAGCGCTAAGGTTTTTCCATGCAAAATCTTCCAATTATTGCTGTGCTGTATATGATTTTGTCGATGGTTTCTTATCAAATCAGCGCTTCATTTGCCAAGCAGCTCATTGCTACATTAGACCCGCTCACTGTCACAATTTTAAGACTCTGTTTTGCAGCAGTTATTGTTGCCGTCATGTTTCGTTCATGGAAAATCTGGTCTCGCTTACCCTACTTAAAATGGCGTGATTTGTTGATGTACTGCGCATCTTTAGGGTTAATGAATATCCTATTTTATACTTCGCTCGGAAAATTACCCCAAGGTATTGCTGTTGGCTTAGAGTTTATTGGTCCATTAGGCCTTGCGCTTCTTTCTATTAAACAAAAGAGTGACTACATTTGGGTAGCGCTTGCCATGTTAGGCATCGCACTTATGGTACCTTGGCAAAACCCAGTTCAACACCATTTCTCGTATTTAGGTGCAGCTTGTGCTCTAGGAGCAGGGCTTTGCTGGGCCTTCTATATTTATTTCGGCCATAAAGTAGTGACTCAAAATATAGGGATGCATGCATTAACAATTGGAATTGGCGTATCTGCACTTGCATTATTACCAATTGGGATCTGGCATAATGCTCCTGCATTACTTGAGACGCAGTACTGGGGTAAAGCATTACTTATTGCGGTTTTAGCGACTGCTATTCCCTATGCACTCGACTTAATGGCACTCAAACAACTCAATAAATTAACTTACGGTACTCTAACGAGTTTAGCACCAGCATTGGCAGCATTAACGGGTTTCTTATTACTTCACGAAGAAATCAGCACGCTGCAATGGGTGGCTTTGGCTTGTGTAATGCTGGCCTCAATTGGGGTTACTTTAAGAAGTACTAGAAAAGCTGCGTAGGTTTGCTCTACTGCTGCTTCTTATACTTTTTATATTCCTTTAAATATTTATTACCCAGCGTTTCTTTTTCACTGTCTTTCAGAATTTTTCCAGCTTGCTGGAAAAACTTATGCTCTTCTTCTTTTAAATGGTGATGGACTTTTTCACTCAACTGTTTTGCGGTTGCTAACCAGCTAGGGCTACTCATATCGGTTTTTTCAAGCTGTTCAACCAACTCATCCATTTCATGATGTTCGGATAAAGCATGTCTCGTAATATCTAAACCCACATCATCAAACATTAAAGGAATATAGAGATAACGGTCTTCAGCAACTGAATGGGCATAAAGTTCATTTTTTAATGCATCAAATAATTCTTTTCGTTCTTCGGTTAAACCATGTGTCTGGATTAATTGCTCAGAAAGGTTTCGTTGATTTTCATGGCTTTCTCTTAATGCTTCGAAAATATTCATTCTCTTCCTCATTTTTAGCTAAAAAATCTTTTTTATTTCAAGGTTTATCATACGTTGAAATTTATATTATTTAAGTAGCTTAAAATGAGACTATTTTTTACACAGTTTTCTTTCTAGTAAGTTTCTGTAATGATTTTTATATTTTTAATGAGGAAGGATACATAAAAAGTATGAACTGCTCCTTAAGATCAGCTCATACTTTTTTATCTTATTTAGCCTGTAACAAACATTTGGTAGCCCAAACGGCAAATTAGAATACTGACTAAAATTAAAAAGATAATACGGACAAAACCACTACCGTATTTAAGCGCGGTACGCACCCCAACAATAGAACCAAGCACGTTAGCTACCGCCATCATCAAACCAATATGCAAAATAGCGTGACCTGTTGGAATAAAGAAACTCAATGCAGCCAAGTTCGTCATAAAATTACCAATTTTAGACAAAGCTGAGGCATGTAAAAAATCAACTTGTAAAAAACGAATAAAGAAAAAGATAAAGAAGCTACCAGTACCCGGCCCAAAAATACCGTCATAAAAACCAATCGCCAAACTACCAATAGCAGCCAAAATTAACATTTTGTTGGTAATTTTTTGCTCTGTATGGACTTGACCAAAGTTCTTTTTAATTAAGGTATAGATGGCTATTACAATCAACATTACAAACACAAAAGGACGTAATACCGATTGGGGAATAAGTGACAAACAAGCCGCACCAGCAAAAGAACTAATCAATGCACAAATGGCAATAACGGCTAAAAGCTTCCATTGCAACTTTACTCTTTTTGCAAAAGTATAAGCTGCAGATGCAGTACCAAAGATTGAAGATAATTTATTTGTACCAATAACCGTTGCAGTCTGCATGTTCGGAAAAGTACTCATGATACCGGGAATCTGGATGAGTCCGCCGCCACCTACAGCAGCATCAATTGCTCCCGCAGTAAACGCAAAAAAGATCAAACTAAGGATAACATCCCATTCCATGCCCATGCTCTATACTCTACATCTACTACAAATTTAAGATACGCTTAGGTATCAACCGTTTTTTATCGGTAATCTCAGCTAAGCCTAAACAGCGCTCACCCGAAAACACCAAAACTTCTGCTTCTGCAGAATGCTCAATATTGCTTTCTAAACCATTGCAAAAATATTTTTCACGTCCTTCTGGAACTTGAATTTTTAGGAAATGGTCAACTGGAGCATAAACTGGAAGTAGCAAAGCTTCTCTTTGCTCTTCTGTTAAGCTTTCCAGATATTCAATGGTATAACTCGGAATAAGCTCAAAATGTCCTGTTTGAGTCCGGTTTAGCATCGTTAAATGCCCACCACAGCCAAGAGCCTCACCAATATCTTCACCGAGTACACGGATGTATGTCCCTTTAGAGCAGGTTACATCCAGAGTGATCGTATTTTCGGTAAATTCTAAGAGCTCTAAAGCATAAATTGTAACTGGGCGAGCTTCACGCTCAATCTCAATACCTTTTCGGGCAAGCTCATATAAGGGTCTGCCTTCTTTTTTCAAAGCCGAATACATGGGCGGAACTTGTTGAATATCACCTCTAAATTTCTCTAAGGTTTGTTCAATAAGCTCTTGGTTAAGAACAGGGACAATGCGTTCTTGTAAAATATCCCCTTCCACATCACCTGTTGTTGTGGTCTGCCCTAATCGAACAGTGGTTTGATAGCGCTTTGTGGAGTCCAGCAAATAATGTGAAAACTTGGTCGCTTCTCCCAAACAAATCGGGAGCAAACCTGTTGCCAATGGGTCTAAAGCTCCAGTATGACCTGCTTTTTGGGCGCGATATAACCAACGCACTTTTTGCAAAGCCGCATTTGAACTTAAGCCTAATGGTTTATTTAATAGAAATACACCACTGATATGGCGACGAGAAATTTTTTGATTTTTTGTCGTCATTTTTACTGGAACACAAAGCTAGAAAAAAGTGCCGACATGTTAGCAAATTCGGCAAGATATTTTCACAATATTTAGGTGCCTTTTCACTTATTTTGTGGCACATTAATGATCGAGTAAAAAAACAAAAAATTAAAACTTAAGGAAGATATCTTTATGCAAGGAATGCAGAAGAAGGTATTGTGGTGCGTGCTCGGATTTTTTATTTTGAGCCTCATTGCATGTGTATATTGGTTAAGTCCTGATTCAAAAAATACATCAACTCAACTAAATCAGGATGAAGCTAAAAGCTTAGCATCTACGCCTCAAATCTCTTTGAACTCAACGCTAAATGCAGATGCTTACCATAGTAAAAGTCAGCAAGATACCGAAGTGAACTGTCAGTTAAAAATTGATAGTTCCCAGCATTTGGTCGTGAATAGTCAAACACGCGACTGCTTTGAGTATTTTATTACCCAATATGGAGAAAATGATTTAGAGCAAATCAAAAATCACTTTGGGAAATTTATTCAAGGAAAATATTCTGAGCCCGCCCGCTCACAGATTATAGATTTATGGGGCCGTTACTTAAAATATCGCGAACAACTGGCTCAAATTCAAACACCTCCATCAAAACAACAAGATAAAAATTATTTTCAAAAGATTTTTAATTCAATTCAAGATTTAAGAAAACGTTTCTTTTCCGTCACAGAAATTGAAGGGCTTTTCTCAACCGAAGATATCTATCAGAACTACACGCTTGATCGGATGCAAATACTTGAGGACTCGTCTTTAAGCGAAATTAAAAAGGCACAAAAACTCAAAGAGCGCTTTGAACAACTACCAGAAGACTGGCAACAAAACTTGCAAGAGCTCTCTAAACTTGATGATTTACATACACTAACCAAACAAATTAAATCTCGTCATGGTTCTGCAGAAGAACTTAGACAAATGCGTACAGCACTCGTCGGAGCTGAAGCAACTCAAAGGCTAGAAACTTTAGATACACAGCGTAGTGCTTGGCAGCAGAGAGTCACAAGTTACTTGAGTGGACGAGATGAAATTATTAAAAGCAATATGAGTGATAGTGGTAAAAATCAAGCCATACAACAATTACGCCAACAACAATTTAACTCATCACAAGAACAATTAAGACTTCGAACTTTTGAAACGGTCCATGATCAGGGAGGTGAACTGCCATTTAATTATTAAGCCTTTTCTTTTAGGAATAGGCTAAACATTCACTAGCAGTAAGAAGCTGCTTTTCATGCAAAATAAAAATAGTGAGTAAAAAATGAAAAGGAAGTTAATGTTTTTTTGCGCTGCAATGCTCTCAGGACTGAGTATTTCGGCGGCCCATGCCACAAATGCTGAACAAGTTAAAAACTCGTTCGTTTACTCATCTTACGCACAAACCAAATATCCATTGGTTTTTAACCATGGTATGGCAGGTTTTAACCGAGTTGGAACAGATACTCTTGGTCTCGATTACTGGTACCAAATTCTTCCTGATCTGGCACGTAATGGAGGAAATGTCTGGGCAACAAGGGTGTCCCCTTTTAACTCAACAGAAGTGCGTGGAGAACAACTTGCCCAACAAGTAGAAGAAATTATTGCTATTACCGGTAAACCTAAAGTCAACTTAATCGGTCATAGCCATGGGGGCCCGACAATTCGCTATGTGGCCGGTATCATGCCAGAGAAAGTTGCCTCACTCACCACAATTGGTGCACCTCATAAGGGCTCACCAATGGCAGATGTCATCCTGAACGTTGAGGGTACTCCTCTATCTGGACTGGCAACGTTAGTAAACTGGTTTTCAGCAGCAATTACTTGGGCAGGTGGCCTAGATCCGACAAGCTATCCGCACGATTCTCTAGCCGGAGCTCATAGCTTATCTACACAAGGTTCAGCAAAATTTAATGCTCAGTTCCCAATGGGTATACCGACCACTTCTTGTGGTGAAGGAGCATATCAAGAGAAAGGTATCTATATGTATTCTTTCTCAGGAAATAAAGCTCTCACCAACCCATTAGATCCATTTGATATTGCACTTACTGGCAGTAGTTTAGTAGTCGATCCATTCGGTGATAATGATGGACTTGTTTCCCGATGCAGTGCCAAATTTGGTAAAACAATTCGTGATGATTACAACTGGAATCATTTAGATGAAGTGAACCAAGTACTTGGGGTACGTTCTATTTTTGCTTCCGATCCTGTCTCGGTTTACCGTCAACATGCCAACCGTTTGAAACTTCAAGGATTATAGTTTTTAAACAAAAAATGCGCCAAAAGGCGCATTTTTTTACTCGCTATAAGCTTACGCTTTACGAGCTGGTAATTTTTCACGAATACGTGCAGCTTTACCAGACAAGTCACGAAGGTAGTAAAGTTTAGCACGACGAACGTCACCACGACGTTTCACTTCGATTTTAGCAACAACTGGTGAGTGAGTTTGGAATACACGCTCAACACCAACACCGCTAGAAATTTTACGTACTGTGAACGCAGAGTTCAAACCACGGTTTTTCTTAGCGATTACAACACCTTCAAATGCTTGAAGACGTTCACGATCACCCTCTTTTACTTTTACTTGAACGATGACAGTGTCACCAGGAGCAAAAGCAGGGATATCAGATTTTAACTGTGCATTTTCAACAGCTTGAACTAAAGGATGTTTACCACTCATTGTGGGAATCTCCAATATGTGCGGAGTCAGAAGAGGTCTAAGATTCCGCTGGGGATAGAGGCTAAAGCGCATATCAACCCGTTTATCTTTCCCTTTACGACAATATGTCTATAAAGAGCCTTTAAATATACATAAAACTATTCATTAAATAGAATTATGCTTTAACTCGAAGCATTGCTTCTCGTCTGATTGCAGAACTTTCGTTCTTGAGAATAACGATTAAGAATTACCGCCATTCTCTTGCGTATCTTTTAGCCATTTCTTTTGCTGCTTAGTCAACTCAACTTTTTCAGCCAACTCCGGTCGGCGCTCTAGAGTTCGTTGATATCGCTGCAAAAAACGCCATTTTTCAATATTGCCATGATGCCCAGATTTTAATACCTCTGGCACATCCAGCCCTTCAAAATGGTCAGGCTTTGTATATTGTGGACAATCTAAAAGACCATCTACAAAAGAATCTTGTACTGCTGATTGTTCATCTGACATTACATTCGGCAAACGGCGAATAATACTGTCAAGTAACACCATAGCGGGCAGTTCACCACCAGATAAAACATAATCACCAATTGACCATTCTTGATCAACATAATGCTGGATCAAACGTTCATCTACTCCCTCATAACGTCCACACAGTACGATTAAGCCGTCATAATCGACAAACTGCTGTACTGCCTTTTCATTTAAGGTTTTGCCTTGTGGGGACATATACACCACAGGGACATGAACATATCCTGCTTGTGAGGCAAGCTGTTTGGCATGTGCAATTGCTTTCGCCAAAGGCTCAGCCATCATCACCATACCGGGGCCACCACCAAATGGACGTTCATCCACTCTTCTGTAGTTTCCCTCAGCAAAATCACGAGGATTAATACAAGTGACTTGTACAATATCTCGTTTTGCCGCACGTCCGCTGATGCCGTAGGCTGTAATCGCTTCAAACATTTCAGGAAAAAGCGTAATGACTGCAAAAAACATTACAGACTCCTCTATTTTCCTGCTGTATTAATCCTAAAAGGATTAATAATCTACGCCCCAATTGACGTAAATACGACCAGCTTCAAGATCAACACGTTGTACTACATCTTTGTGCCAAGGAATCATGCGTTCTTCTGAATCAATGCTGTCTGGGGTAGCATGCACCACCATCACATCATTGGCTCCAGTTTCAAACAACTCATGAATTTTTCCTAAGTTTACTTCCTGTTCTTCTTCATCAAGACCTAACACTGTTAAGCCCTTTAAATCCGACCAGTAGTACTCATCTACATCTGCTTTTGGCAGTTGAGACTTAGCAATCCAGATATTAGCGCCAACCAAGCTTTCCGCTCCAGTGCGATCACTCACACCTTTCAACGCGACAACTAGGCCTTTGCCATGGGGTTTCCAACGTTTTACATCTATTGTTTGCCAACCGGCCTTGGTCTCAATGTACCAAGGCAAGTAGTCAAACATGTTGCTCATAGGTTCTGTATTTGAATACACCCAGAGCCACCCATTCAATCCATAAGCTGAACGTAACTGTCCAATCTGAATACGATCTTCGGGAACATTCTGTGTTGATGTCATGGGCTACCTACTACAAAAATTATGCAGTAGCTTTTTTAGCTTGAGCAGCTAAAGAAGCAACACGTTCAGAAGGTTGAGCACCTTGAGAAACCCAGTGAGCAAAACGGTCTGCATCTAAACGAAGTTTTTCTGCTTGACCTTGTGCAGTCGGGTTAAAGAAACCGATACGCTCGATGAAACGACCATCACGTGCATTGCGGCTGTCAGTCACAACGATTTGATAGAATGGACGTTTTTTTGCGCCGCCACGTGCTAAACGAATAACAACCATGATAAAAGCCTTATAATTCTTACGGATTATCCCTGCGCCGACCATCGGCAACACTTCAAACCCCTTTCATAGAGGGCGACATTCTACGTGATTTTCGCCCTGAAAGAAAGATTATTTTTTGAGTTATCCGCAGTTTTGAATTTAAAATTACTCTAGCCAATTTGATGCAGCAGATAACGCACAATCAGTTGCACCTTTTGCCCAAAATTTTTGTCCTTGATCATTAAGACAAATGATCCCATCACCAGCTTGTGAACTAGTAGCAATAGGTGTAGCCGTTAACACCCAACTTGAATCAGTTATACTGACAAAAGCCAAGTTATATAAGGCTTGGCCTTGTTGAGGACTTACACTAGAACCATAAATCGATGTAATAGTCGCATTCGATGGATAACGATTGTGAACTACTTTTTCTGCTTCTAATGTTTGGGCAATATTCATCATTTCAGATTGAACAGCTGTACGATGTCCTTTGCGTAAATACTGCAAATACGAAGGTGTCGCTATAGCTGCTAAAATTGCAATTATTGCGACTACAATCATGAGCTCTATTAAGGTAAAACCATTTTTCATTGCCAATTCTCACTATTTGTTTCACATACATTGCAAGTGACTGTTCCACCACAATCATTATCAACAGCGGTAGCTGTTAAACTTTGGCAACGCAAACCTGAATTTTTAGCAATAAAATTAAAGTTTCTTGAATCTGTAGTTGTCGCTTTAATGACCCATGTTTGCCCATTCGCCGTACCATTCGTCAATAAATTTCCTGTCGTCGTATCATCACTAATTTCAATCGTATAACCGCCCCGTGGCAACGTTACAGATGTGGTGGTAAATCCTCTATAGGTAAAGTTCTTGGATTTATGCCGTTCCAATTGTTCTGCCAATTTTAGAATTTCGCCTTTAGCAGCAGAAGCCGTCGCTCTACGGCTATAACTTTCATATGAAGGGATAGCAATCGAAGCAAAAATAGCGACAATCACGATGACAACCATGAGCTCAATCAAGGTAACACCCTGATTAAACCGCAGAATATAATATTTATTCATCAGTCATCCCTTAACGATAACGCTCATACCAACGCGCAGGAACTAAGTGACTTGTACACTGCCACTCGCCCGTTCCACTCTCGTTTCCAGACAGTTGTAATTTCCCACAACTATTAGTCACTGGAGGCTCGTCTCTTTTTGGAACGAATGCTATGCCACGGATACCTGAGCCAATAACGTTTTTATTACATTCAGAGGCTCCTACTGGGCAATTAGTACCAGTTTGTGTTTTAAATCCACTTCCATTCTCTTTATTTTGATCGATTGACCCATCAGAATTAAGGCACGCGCCAAATGGTAAACAGAACGTCTGCTGGTCAGTTTCACCAACTACACGTGGTAAACATGGGTCTGCCGCTACAATACCTGTTCCCTGTGGGTCATAAACAGGCACAATTAAAGTCCCTGTAATTGCCATAGGCTCTTCAAAAGCTTTGAGACCTCCTTTAATACGGAAACTATTATTAGCTTTTTCGGTACCATCGCTCATACTAGAAAGTGAGCGATACCAACCATTTTGTCCCGTCCCCGTATTCGGAAAGAAAATCTGTGCTACTCGTGTTTCTCCAGATCGTAAAATTTGTGGATTTTTTCGAAGCGTTGATCGAGTAATATCTTTCGTTTCAAGCTGGCTATCCGTTAAAGACATTAAATTCTTTTTAATAAAATCTTTGTCGATAATTCCATAGATGTTGTTTACAGGTCTTCCGCTTAATGCTGTGCTTGGTGACATCCCCTCACGACCTGTAAGTGGATAAACATCTAACGGTGTACTACGGTCACCTGAAGCAATACCTACAGTAATAAAAGTACGGATTCCATAATCGTGAATTGTCACTGTTGGCGGTTCATAAAAACGCGGCGCATTCCCAGCTGTATAGTCGTTCGAGCTATCATAAGTAGCATCATTCGTTGCCAAATTGGCTAATCGAACAACTCGAACCCCGAAACTACTATAAGTTGAATTTGTTTTGGTCTGGTTATTATTAAGATCGATACGGAAAACTTGTCCACCTAAATCGCCAAAATATAAATGGTCTACTAAACCATCAGCATCTCGATCTAAGGTACTAATACGACTCACAATACTGTGCTTCATATTAGAGTTATCTACACTAGAGCCTGTATCACTAGTCCACCATAAGCGTTCCCCAGTTTTAGCATCAATAATATAGACAGCGTTTCCTTTTGCTTTTCCATTCGTAAAGCAAGAGTTATTCAAGGTAATATTCGGGTTTTCATAACATTGGTCGTAGCCACCACCAACAATCATGACCCGTTTAATAACTCCGTTATAACGTATATTTGCAAGTACAGGTTTAGACCAACTCTGCCCCATACGACTATAATCAGTTTGGTCTGCTCCTACTCGAAAGAGGAGCTTAGGTGAAGCAGGATTTAAGACATTTAAGCCATAATAACTGCTGCCCCCCATTCGCATGCCACCATAAATATTCATTTGCTTTGCAGTCACTTTTGATACTGCGGAGCTACCACTTCCCGTTGTAGTAATACTATATGCAGGGTCAGATACCCAAGCCCCATCCATACCGTGAGCAGGAGCTGTAGCATCACTTTGACCAACAACTAAAGCTTTTGAAGCGACTGGATCATTTAAAATATCGGCAGGAACGAAAGCCATTTGTTCTATACCAGTTGAGGCATCCACAATATGCAAACCGCCTTCCATCGTTCCATAGAGAATGGATTGTTCACGCGCAGATGTTAAATTCCCATTTTCATCTAATGTTCCATTATAGGTAAGCTGTACCGGTAAAGAATGAATACTACCGCCCATCGATAAATAGGGTTCATTCGATGTAACTAATGACGAAGGTAAAGTCGTAGCGCTAATATCAGTTGAATAACCTAGATAATTTAATATTTTTAATTTCAAGCTAATTGGGAAAGCTTTTAAAATATCTTGTCCAGTCGATGCATTAAATTTTCCTAAAACATAACTTGCTGTATTAGCCACACTATCAAAAGGATTAGTTCCTTCTGGTGGAGCAGCTGGAATTTTTAGCAAATTAGTTCCAGAAGTTGATAGCTTCGTTAAGCTACCATCCGCTGCAACAGCGGAAACATCAGTAAATAAGTTGCGGATTTTAGTTTGTACTACGTAATAATATTTTGTGATATTTCCTTCTTCATCACGTGTTTCATTTTGTCCAGTAATTGGTAAAGGAACTTTTGCATATGAACCGCCAAAAAAGACTTTACCTCCATCATTATAAGTAGAGCTATTCCAATAATCTTTCGTACCCGTTCTAAATGCCCCAGTTGCGTTGTAAACCAACCCACCAGTATTAGCTTCAAAAGCACCAGCATTTGTTCCCGATAAAACAACATGGTATTTTTTTAGGTTGCCTCGCCAAGTTAAATAAGCATTTGCTGGATTTGGCTCAAAAGCACGTAAGTAACCATATTCCTGTAAATTTTTAGGATTTAGTGCATCATAAGGAACAGAGATAGCTCCTGTGGTTAAGGGTTCTAAAGGAACTTTTCCGATGTTAGTAATAAATGCGATAACGCTGTCTGTTACACCTTGCGCACTTTGGGTAGGGAAAAAGCCTCCATTTCCATAACCAGGTGCAGTGACCGCATTTGTGGTCTGATTCGGCGAACAATTATCATCACTTCTACGGTCAGATTGGGTTCTCGAACTTAAACGACAGGCATTTTTTACATCAGAAGAACTTAAACTAGAAAAGTCACTACCAAAACCAACAAATGCTGTTTGAATAGAAACCCCGGCGGGATTCTTTGTTTTATCAAATAGTCGTTTTGCAAACTCCCCCATACAGGCCCAACCAGAGTCTGCTGTAGTGTTAGATAAACCTCCAGAACAAGTAAAATTTGCTCCCAAAGTACCGCCTAGGGCTGTCGACATGACACTTGCCGAACGTGTATTTGTTGTATTGTTCGGTTCACCATCTGATAAAAAGTAAATACCTTGCCCATCACAACTTTGACGATTGGCCACCGCAGGCAAAGGAGATTGGTAAATGGCATTTAAGTTAGAAGCATTTCTATCTACAACAATATTTGGATTGCTTGTCGTATCATTTGTTTTTGATTTTGGAATGCCACTATCTGCGTTTGCTATCGCATAGTTAAAAGTAGTGTAGTAATAAGTATAAGAATAGGTCCAATCCGACGAAGTATCATAGGCGGTTGCCGTATCCACACCCGGATTAGCGGTTGACCAGTTACTCCAATAGTTACTAGAGCGGCAAGGTTGCCATAAATTTGCCGTATCAATTTGTGAATCGCGATAATTCGTACAATATGAGTATTCCGTCCTATTATCAGATTTTCGCACACGCTTTACATAGCTATCTTTTCGAATAGCATAATTCGTCTCTGAATAGGTCGTTGTACCCATTAAATAAGCAGCAGCTTCTGCATAAGCATGTGCTGAGGGCGTTGACCCACCAGCAGTTAAATTTGCAACGGCCTGTTTTAATTTATAACGCTGAGAACCTACCGTATTTAAAGTACTCGCATCTCCTAAAGGAGCAGCAGCCACCAAAATTTGTCCACTTCGACTATCACCATTGGCAGAGAAATTCCCCAAGCCCACACGAGTATCATTTAAAACTGGATTATTGCTGGCTAAAAAAGCATTCATACCATTTTTAAGCATAGCCAGCCGGTTTTCACCATAACTATTATTGGTCATACTTCCTGATGTATCCAACATCATCACAATGGTTTTTTTACCCGCTGTAGGTGAAGCATAAATTTGTAAATCACTTGCCTGCACCACAGAGCTTGTCATCAACCATGTAAAAGCAACCGAACTCGAACAGATGGCATACCATAAATTATTTGGCTTAAAATTCTTCAATTTTAGTTTCACGATATTCCCCATTATGAACCCGGTGCCGTAATTTGAGTGAGCTTATTGGTATAGTTAAATTCTTGAACTTGAGTACTAAAAGGCACGTTATGATTTGCTAAACACTCAGCCAATGTTTGTTTAGCTGTTAAAGTGGTATCAAAATTGTCGCTAATTTTTGCCGAACTCGTGCTTAAGCAATCTCTTTGTAAAGTTTCGATAGAGGTAGATGCATAGGCTGGTAAAAAAGCTGTTGTAATCACTCGAATACGCTGCGTAGACAACATGCTTTTAGGAAGTTGTGTACCTTCCGAAGTATTTGTTCCTCGCGGTAAATTTGAACCTGGAATATCACTAGCAGCATCTGTTGGAATACTTACAGCAACTTGAGTAACCACTGCTTGGCGATTACTTCCATAGTCACTTGTTAAATCACAGAAACCCGCTACGCCGCCATCTTCAACGACTGCATTATTAGCGCTTCCTGCTCGAAGTAAACTTGCACCTCTGGTCTGAGCAAAATTTGTTGCTGTAGAAACAGGTTTATAACAAAAGTTGTATTCTGCACCTGGGTTACTTTCATGCTCTTTGAGCGCCGCCCCAATCACATTAGTAATATTAGTTAGGGTAGTAGGATTCATCTGTACAATGAGTTCTAAAGGCGTGTCAGATGACTGAAAATTTAATTGGCTAACTTGGCTATTGGTAGCAACTTTTAAAGAAACAATAGCCACTCTTATTGCTAAAACACCTACAGAAATAACAAGCAATAAAATAATAAGCACAACAATAAGGGTTGCCCCTTTTTCTTTAGATCTACCTTTATGAGTTAAATGGGTCACAGACTTTCCCCCATCGCATTGCGTAGAGCAATTGTTACGTTATAAGTACGGCGTAAGAATCGAGTTGTATTATCAGAAGCATGCACGGTCTGATCTAACATAAAAAAAGACTGCGCCGGATCTATTGCTTTGTTTTGAGCATTATTAGTAGAGCGCGCTAATACAGATATTTGTATTAAAAGAATTCGTGGCGGCATCACAGATGGTGTGGCATCTCGGGCAGCCTGTGCAGCAACGCGATATTGGGGAATGGTATAATAAGCAAAATTGCCAGCCGCATTTTTTGCACCAAACAGCACATGAAAATGATCAATACGCGGCAATACAATTTGACCAGCGTCGCCCAACCCGGCAATCGTGGTCGGTTGAGCTGTGGCTACAATAGAGGGAGTATTTGCATCACATGCAAGTGCATAATCTTGCTGGGAGGTACCATTGCTATCCAGTCGTAAAAAATAACGCTCTACTATTAAATCTCCTGCAAGAACATTCACACCTTCACAATTAGTCATATTCGTAGGCGCAATAAATTGAATCGTCAATTGATCACTTTGCACAGCTGCATTTGAACTATTCTGTATATTTGTAAGACCTTTCCAGTGATTGCTCACTGTACTTACCGTATCGCCTGCACCACGGCTCAATAATGTGTCAGCAATATAAGTATTTGCTCCGACATTAGGGACAAAATTAACAGTGTTATTATTAGTTGCTGTTGAACCAGTTAGCACAACGCCGCCCCAAGGCGTCATATCAGTTAATATTGGGTTGGTTACATTTCCATAATTTAGAAGGCGTATATCACGGGCAATATATTCCAAACCAAAAATACCGCTATCTTGTATTTCAGCATTTGCTTTTTGTAGACGGCTTGATAAAAGTCCACCAATAAATAGTTGAGTTGCTGCAGCTACTAAAATTAGGCCTAAAGCCAATGCAACCATAAGCTCAATTAATGTAAAGCCTCGTTGTTTCCACGATACAAATGAGTGAGCCATTAATATGCCTCCATCATCAAACAATTTGAATTATTGGCATAAACACCGTCTGTACTCATACAGCTCGACACATCCGCGCTAGTACTTTCCCCATTTGTTGTAATTACCGGAGAGGTTTTCCCCCAAAAAACAAACAAACACTGCCTCTGCTGGGCCATTGTGGTTGTAACTCCAGGACAATTTGTCATTGTGATTTTCATGCCAAGTTGATCAGCATTTCTTGCTGCTTGATATGCATCAAATTGAGCAAGTTGAGAAGGCGTACAAGCGGCATTGAAACAGGAAGTCGGAGCTGCAGTAGCAGATGAATAATTGCTATAACTACGAACAAATGCAGGATATTGACTAGCTTGAGAATTATTTACGCGAATATTTTCTGCTAACCCTCTCATAATCATCATGGCTTGAGATTTACTTAATGCTTCTGAAGAAGCATCCATAGCCCGAATTTGCAAAGCGACATATCCTAAAATTCCTATCGCAAGTAAAATTAAGGCGACCAATACTTCTAATAAACCAACCCCAGCTTGAGCTTTTTGATTAGAGCCCCGCATTAACATGTCTCCTCAGCTTTAAAAATTAATGTGCCAAGCTTCGTTAAAATGATAATTTTCTTTTTATTTATTTTTGAATTACAAATAGATAAAAGCGTATCTTGAGTAATATTGGTTACCACTCCATTTGCATTAAAAGTTAAAGTCGTCGCTGTTGATGAGCTCTGTGTACCATTAGCAGCGATATTTTTAAGCTCAAGAGTGCTATTGGAAGCAGCTTTCCAATTAAAAGAAGTCGGTGTATTTGAGGCTGTTGAATTCAGATTAATGGATACATCTTGGCGACCAAGTATTGCTTGGCTCTTTGATTCTGACAAAGTATTGATTAGGTCTCGTTGATTTTCATCTAGTCGTTTGCTTTCTAATAAATTTGACATAGACGGCGCAGCCATCATCGCGATAATAGCCATGACCGCAATCGTCACCATAAGTTCAACCAAGGTGAACCCGTCTTGCGGAATAATTCCCCTCATCCCCAGAACCCCAAATAAACTTAAAAATTTTTTATTTATTAATTAAATTTTACGCCTTATGTTTACAAAACAAATACAAAGCAGATAAAGGGTATAAAAAAACAGATAACTGTCATATCAACAATTATCTGTTTAACTATTTTAAAATCAGTATGTTAAATAAGTCACACTTTATGCTTGAGTCACATGAATGCGTAATTCTTTAGGAAGGCTAAAAGTAATATTCTCTTCACGCCCTTCTAACTCTTTCGGTGCTTGAGCACCCCAATCTTGTAAACGTTGAATAACTTGTTTAATCAAGATTTCTGGCGCAGAAGCACCAGCGGTAACGCCGATCTTGCAAGTCTCATTGAACCATGACTGCTCTAACTGATCAGCATTATCTACAAGGTAAGCAGCTTTACCCATACGCTCTGCAAGCTCACGCAATCGATTTGAATTTGATGAGTTCGGTGAACCTACAACCAATACCACATCGCATTTTTCTGCTAAATCACGTACAGCATCTTGTCTGTTTTGAGTAGCGTAGCAAATGTCATCTTTACGAGGACCCTGAATATGCGGAAATTTAGCACGCAAAGCATCAATAACTTTAGCTGTATCATCAATAGATAGCGTTGTTTGCGTTACAAATGCAAGCTTTTCAGGATGTCGTACGGTGAGTGCAGCAACATCAGCCTCATCTTCAACCAAATAAATATCACCGCCTTTTAATTTGTCATATTGGCCCATTGTGCCTTCGACTTCCGGGTGCCCTTCATGACCAATTAAAATGGCTTCAGTACCTTCACGCGCATATTTAGTCACTTCAATATGAACTTTAGTCACTAAAGGACAAGTTGCATCGAAAACTTTTAAACCTCGGCGTTCAGCTTCCTGTTGAACTGCTTTTGAAACACCGTGCGCACTAAAAATTACAATTGAGTCATCTGGAACCTGATCTAGTTCATCAACAAAAACGGCCCCTCTCTGACGTAAGTCATCAACCACAAATTTATTGTGTACAACTTCATGACGTACATAAATAGGAGGGTTGAAACATTCCAAAGCCCGATTGACGATTGCTATGGCTCGATCAACACCGGCACAAAAACCACGCGGATTAGCTAACACAATTTCCATAACAGCCTCAAAATTAATAAAACAGGGGAATTTCTCTTGAATATTTGCAATTAAAACTATTCAGTTTAAACGCACGGTACACTACAATAGCGAAGATATTTTATCATATCAGGAAAAATATCATGTCGGGTCTATTGTTTGTCGTTTCTGCTGCATCAGGAACGGGCAAAACATCTTTGGTAAAAGCCCTGCTTGACCGTGTGAGCAATTTACATGTTTCAGTCTCGCATACAACCCGAGGTCAACGTCCCGGTGAGTTAGATGGTGTTCACTATCACTTCACTACAAAAGATGAATTTCTAGACCAAGTCAACCATGATGGCTTTATCGAATACGCCGAAGTATTTGGTAACTACTATGGCACTTCTCAAGCTACGGTAAAACAACAGTTAGCTCAAGGACACGATGTCTTACTTGAAATTGATTGGCAAGGTGCAGAACAAGTCCGCAAACTTTTCCCTGAATCAAAGCAAATATTTATTTTGCCTCCAACTCAATTTGATCTGCGTCAGCGTTTATCTAATCGCGGCACTGACTCAGTTGAAGTCATTGAGCATCGTTTAAGCTGTGCAGTAGAAGATATGCAGCACTACACGAACTTTGATTACATCATTATCAATGATGATTTTAATAAAGCCTTACATGAGCTTGAAGCTGTGATTACAGCGAACCGTTTAGTGCTATCTCAGCAAGCAAAACGTCATCAAACATTAATCCAAGACTTGATTACTCCTCAACCAAAACAGGAATAACTTGAGTCTAGGTCGAAAGCCTTTTATACTATTTAGTCTGTTCAAATTCACCATTCCAAAACGAGAACTTTTATGGCACGCGTCACCGTTGAAGATTGTTTAGATCATGTAGACAACCGTTTTGAGCTTGTGCTCGTTGCAAGTAAACGTGCTCGTCAATTGGCACGTCAAGGCATGGAGCCAACTGTAGAATGGGATAACGACAAACCGACTGTAGTTTCTTTACGCGAAATCGCGGCAGGGCACGTTACGAAAGAAATTCTTAAACAACGTGAGCAAGATTACCAAACTTCTAGTCTTGATCTTGCCCTTTCTACAAACAGCTTGAATTTAGAAGGTTTTTCTTTCTAATTCACTCTGTTTCATAAAAAAACCATCGTTTTTTTGCGATGGTTTTTTATTTGGCTTTGCGCCATATTCAAACATATTGGGAAAAGCAATTATTTTCATTGAAAAAAAAATACACTTTTTCAAATGAAAAAATTGACAAGTTCCGCAATATGCTTTTCATTAAGAAGCAGATAGATTTAGTTTTTCAGCAATAGGAAAAAGGGTGATTTATGCCAGGCGAAGAGGTCAGCCAAGCCAAGCAACAGCTTAAATTAATTATCGACCCTTACTTATCGGTAAGCGAAGTCGAAAAAGTGCTTGCTGCCTGCGATTTTGCCGATCTAGCGCACACTGGCATTACACGTAAAAGTGGCGAACCCTATATTTTGCATCCGATTGCGGTAAGCTGCATTCTTGCAAACATGCGTTTAGATGCTGAAACTTTAATGGCAGCACTTTTGCATGATGTTATTGAAGATACTCAATATACAAAAGAAGATATTATTGAGAAATTTGGCCTAACCGTTGCCGAGCTAGTCGATGGTGTAACCAAACTTAGCCAATCAAGCGATAAAGAATATAACAAGGCAGCTTCATTCCGAAAAATCTTGCAAGCAACCTTACAAGATCCGCGTGTCATCATTATTAAATTAGCAGATCGCTATCATAATATGACAACTCTAGGTGCTCTGCGTCCAGATAAACGTGCCCGTATTGCTCAAGAAACTTTTGATATATTTGTACCGATGGCAAGATTAGTCGGCATGAATGAAATGGGCGATAATCTAGAGAATCTCTGTTATCAAAACCTTGATCTAGATATGTTTGATAATGTTCAAAATGCACTGCTTCAAACAAAGCCAGAACGCTGTAAATATCAAAGTATTTGGGAACAAAACCTCGCTGAACTTCTACATAATTATCATATTCAAGGCCGTATTAAAAAGAAAAATAACAATATCGAATTATTACGCCATTTCGTTAAAAACGAGATGGATCTCCAAGAGCTTACCCATAGTCATGCTTTTGAAATCGTTTTACAGTCTATTGCCGACTGTGACCGCTTAGTCGAAGCATTAAGAGAAAACTTTCAGGTTATCCAGTATCAAGACCATATTCGTCGCCCATTACCTGGCGGGAACCAGTCTTTACTGATTAAGCTTAAAGGCGAAAAAACGACGCTCTCTCTTACAATTCAAACCGAGCTGATGCGTAAAGCTGCTCGTTTTGGGGTCGTGTTAGGCGAAAATGCGCCGCAAACTTGTCGTTCTGCCATTCAAGCCTCAATGCAGAACTTAAATACCTTGATTGATGGCGAATGTGCTAAAACAACTTTCAATGATTTACTCGATTACCTACACCAAGAAAAAATCTGGGTATATACACCGCATGGTCAACTGCATGAGCTGCCACAAGGCGCTACCGTAGTTGATTTTGCTTATTCAGCAAGTTTATTTTTAGGTAACCATGCCGTTGGCGCAAAAGTCGATGGTGAGATTAAACCACTTTCTACCCCATTAGTTAGCGGTCAGGTTATCGAGATTATTACGGATGTTTTGGCAACACCAAACCCAGACTGGCTAAGTTTTATTAATACGCAGAAAGCTCGTCGTGCATTACAGCATGTGCTTAAAGATCAAGATATCGAAGAACAACGTCTAGTTGGTGCGCAAGCCCTTTCTCGTGCACTGAAACTCTTTAATCGTTCAATCAATGATCTTTCTGACGCTGATTGGCTAGATCTGTTGCAATGGCGTCATATCGATAATAAAAATACATTGTTTGAACAAATTGCAGTAGGCGATTTATTACCTCAACTTGTAGCAAATCACCTGTTTGCCCATGATAAACACCCACAAGTAGAAAACTCAGATCGACTTATTCAAAGCACTGAAGGTGTCGACGTTAAATATGCACACTGCTGCAATCCAATTTTAGGCGATCCAATTCAAGGGCACTTAACACGTCGTGGATTAATTGTGCACCGTATTCGCTGTCATAACTTACTACATGAACAACATCTACACCCTGAAAATATTATGCCGCTTCAATGGAAAGCAGATGATGTAGATGATGTCCGTTTTACAGCCTACCTTGCTATTTATATGGCGATGAATGATGAACAGGTATCAGATCTGATTTATCAATGTCGTAAAAATAACGCTGGTGTAGAGATGGTTCACTCAAATGAGCAGAGAACTTTTGTGAATATTGTAGTGAATAACCGTAAGCACATTGCAAAAGTCATCCGTGATTTACGCATGCACTATGGTTTCCCACGTATTGAACGTTTAGATGCCCCTACGCCACAAATGGAAATTTCAAAAGTAAGCTAAGTTTCTCTAGAGATGATTGACTAGATTTATGTTTCCTTAACAAAATCAAACTTTCCAAATTCACTTAATCAATTAAATCGATGGTACTTTTGTCCAAAGCTATCATCGATTATGATGGAAATAGATTTAATCAAGGAGAACCAAATGTCCCGCCAAGTCATTCATACTGAAAATGCCCCTGCTGCTATCGGCACCTATTCTCAAGCTATTTTAGTAGACAATACGCTATATCTTTCAGGGCAAATTGGTTTAGACCCATACAGTATGGAACTTGTAGAAGGTATTGAAGCTCAAATTCGCCGTGTATTTGATAATTTAAAAGCAGTTTGTGAAGCTGCTGGTGGGTCACTTGCAGATATTGCTAAGCTCAATATTTTTTTAACTGACCTATCAAATTTCCAACTCGTCAACCAAATTATGGGTGAATATTTTGCTCAACCCTACCCTGCACGTGCAGCGCTTGGTGTAGCAAGCTTACCAAAAGGTGCATTAGTGGAAATGGACGGAATTGTAATTATTAATCAATAAGATATAAAAAAATTAAAATATCTAAATTTCACTATTTCATTTTTAAAACATGAGCCACCTTGGCGTAAAAATCTAAATTATTCTTAGATTTCCGCTTAGGTGGTCTTTTTTTATTCAAAATCCCAATAAGGATAAATGAGATTTTAAATGAATTTCATTGACAAACGATAATAATTATCAATAATATCAATTATCGCATTTATATTTGGGGATCACTCCCATGTACGTTTGCTTGTGTCGTGGCATTACTGATCAGGATATTAAAGACGCTATCGAAAATGGCGCTGAAAGCTATCGTGAAATTCGCGACTTGCTTGATCTTGGTACATGCTGTGGACGCTGTGCACCAGAAGCTCGCGCTATCATTAGCGAAGAATTAGCAGAAATCGCTGCTCGTATTTCTGTAGCTGCATAATAAAAATGAATATTTAACAAAATTTATTGACTCCTCCACCGCTTTTTGCGGAACATTCATAGTTCCTCATTCAAGCGGTTTTTTTTGGCATAAAAACCTTCTTTCTAATATTGTGTTGTTTTTGATTGCGATTTTCATTTGCTGTTCCATAAATTACTCGCCATCTCTCTGATTGTTCACTAAAATGGATTTATAGATTGCCTTAATCAAGTTTGAGGCAGAAATTGTTTTGGAGTAGCTACAATGAAAGGCAATCGTGATGTCATTAATCAGCTCAATCAAGTGCTGTATCATCATTTAACTGCAATTAATCAATACTTTTTGCATTCACGTATGTTTAATGACTGGGGAATTGAGCAGCTTGGTTCTGCTGAATATAAAGAATCAATTCGTCAAATGAAACATGCTGATAAAATTATTGAACGTATTTTATTTTTAGAAGGTCTACCTAACCTTCAACATTTAGGTAAACTTTATATTGGTCAACACACAGAAGAAGTTCTCCAGTGTGATATCCGTAAAGTAAAAGAAAATATAGAAGCAATTCAAAAAGCGGTTGCTTTAGCTGAAACAGAACAAGACTATGTCACTCGTGACCTTGTTCAAGAAATTTTAGAAAAAGAAGAAGAATATTGGGATTGGTTAGATACTCAAATTGATCTTATTGGCAGCGTAGGTATTGAAAACTATATCCAGAGCCAAATGTAATTCCTCATAAAAAAATCCCCTTGAGTACAAGGGGATTTTTTTATTACTTCTCTTTTAGTAATTCCGATAGCGTTATTTTCTGTCTATAGAGATGCTGTAAAATAAATATCTGCTGCTGTGCCTGCTCTACTTTTCCATTATAAGCGAGTAATTTTGCGTATTTACGTAAGTTATATGGGGTAGGTTTATTCTTTACAAAATTTGCCCATTCAACCAAATCAGCTTCAGATAAAACATTTTGGGGATTAAGTTCAATCCACTTTAAACGCTGCTCAAACTGCGTTAAAACAAAAATTTTACCGCTTCCCATAAATTCAGCGTTTGGACGCTTATTATTAAAAAGCAAATTACTATTTAGAACATAGACATTGTAATCACGTAAAATCGCAATAATAAGCAGCAAACTCACAACACATGACAAACGAAGCAGATGTTTACTGAGGACAATTCCTTTAAGCACAGGAGTCTGAGCTTGTACAATACCAAGTAGAAACCCACAAGTAAGCAAGAAATAAGCGTAACGTTGTGGAAATTCTAGCATGGCATGAATAAGTACTGTACATACCATCATAATCGCAATAATTGAGATGGTATTTTTAGCTTGTTGGTTTAACCAAATAAACCAGCAAGCAAAGTAGGTAATGATTACAGTACCCAGTGGAATACCATTCCAAATAATTAAATCGAGCAGCACATTATGAGCACTAGTCGTCCACTCTCCAGTTGGGAAAGCATGATAAACGGTCATTTGTGCCACACTGGTTTGATTCCAACCATAACCCAACCAAGGGTGCTGCTGTACAGCAAGCAACATTTGTGACCAGATATTAAAACGCAAATACCCAGAGCTCGCTCTTTCAACTAAACTATTTGCTTGGGTTACATCAGTAGTTGACCATGCTTCAATTAAACTAGTAGCAAATGGCAGAACTATGCCAGCCATTACGAAAAAACCAACACACCACAAAAAACCTTGAATAAAACCAAATTTTTTTTGTTTTTTAAATTGTTTAACTATCCAGTAGATGAATAAGAATGGAAAAACGATCCATGAAGTGCGTGACTGGCTTAAGGCGATCGTAAACAGAATAATGAGTGCTGAAGGCAGGAGTAACCAGACGGTTGCTTTATTTTTTTCATATAGATACAAACACCCTAATAACCCAATAATTAGGAATGTTGCCATATTGTTGGGCTGACCAAAATTTCCGTAAGGACGGTTACCAATCAAATTGAGTATATAAATAAAATTTGCCTCTAAATTTAACCATTGGCAAATCGCAATAAAACTTGTTCCTACAGAAACTGCTAACACTAAAACACTAAAACCAGAAAAAAATTGATCTCGCTTTTGCTGATCTAAAGATAGGTTGTAACCTGCCAAGACCATAAACCAAAAACCTAGCAAGTAAAATGAACTTAGTAAGGCCGTACTCAAATCAAAAACAAGACCAAAGCCCCACTGTACTATCGGAATAAAAGTAAATGGCAGTAATAAGAGCTGTGCTCTAGGAATTTTAATATTTTGTTGAATTAGGGCAGCTAGAACACATAACCCAGCTACAAATGTACTCACTTCACTGGAGAACATCACCCAAGGGCTATAATGAAATGGCGACAACCATGCAAAACCCAATAGAATTGCAGCGAAAAATAGGAAGAATACTTGCATACCAGAAGCTAGTAACTATTAATAAAATTATTGAAATTATACACTTTACTTATAAGCAAATTTGTTGTTTTAAACTTATTAAAAAGTTAAATAAAAAGAGGGATTACCCCCCTTTTTATTTACACTAATTTATTTAAGAAACTGTACATGACTTCGGAGCAATGGCTGCTGTAATTTCTGATGAACCAGCATTTGCAATTGAACAGGCCCAACCACCGGTATCAGTGGTTACTCCAGAAGCATCTGTTGCTTCAGCAGTACGAGTTAATGTAATTACCCCGCTAGTGATTGTTGCAGAACCCTTTAAGGTACAAGTAATAGTCCCTGTAGTACCCGCAGTTGAGGTTGCTGTAACAGCACTACAGTTATTAGTCGTTGCATTTAAACCAATATTAGCAGGAGTTGTAACAGTTGTGCCTTCTGATAAAGCCAATTCAAACTGAGTTTTCCCTGGGCTAATCTCGGCTAATGCCGCTGTGATTTGTGAACGTGCGGTATATTTTTGATATTGTGGAATCGCAATTGCAGCCAAAATACCAATGATGGCAACTACGATCATGAGTTCAATTAATGTAAAACCTTTTTGTGCATTCATAGCCTTTTCCCCAAAGATTGTATGTATGTTTTTATATAAGCTTTTTCAGCTATCAACTATATTGCAGCATCCATGCCAACTTTTTATTAACATTTAAAAACAAACACTTATATTAAATTTAATTATTATTAGACTTATAATCACTGTAAATAATTGACAAAATTTGTCACTCAAACTTTATTAGCAATAGGTCACTAATAAAAAACAGCTCATCACTTATTTCAATTTTTTAATTCTTTATTGTGATAAAAATCTCATTAAAAATAGAAAAAAAGGTGACATTTTTTGTCAGTCACCTTTAAAAGTAAAAATAAGAAAATTAGCTAATATAGGAAGGTTACAAGGCAGCTTAATTCAAAATAATCGGAGCATTGCCTAATTCATTGGATTGATCAGGCATGTTTTCGTCATAAAACTGTGACATCACCTCTCCAATTTGTTGTACGCCCATCACTACAGCTTGTTGATATTCTTTTTGCTTAAGCTTTTGTACTATTGCTTCACAAATCTGTTGCCAGACTTGATCGTTAGTCGCATTTCGAATTCCGCGATCAAATATGATTTCTACTGTTCGTTCACATAAATTTAGGTATAACAATACACCACTATTTAATGCAGTATCCCAAACACCTAATTCTGCAAATAATTGCTGTGCTCTTAAACGTGTATTTTGTCTATAGGCTTGTGAACATGGAATATGGCCTTCAATTACAACCTGTATTTCTCCAACATGCCCATGTTCTGCCTGCTGTACCGCATCAGCAATAGCTTGTTTATCTTGTTTGGAAAAATATCGGCTGCTGGCTGGCAAGTAACAAAAGTGCTTGAACCAACGTTTTAGGCTAGGTTCTACTGATTCCTCAATTTTTGGTTGAGTAATAATTTGTGTTGTTTCTGATGTTGTTACCATGAGCCTGAAGCACCTCCACCGCCAAAACGACCTCCGCCGCCGCCATAGCCTCCACCACCTCCACCGAAGCCACCTCCGCGACCGCCACCACCAGAACCACTTAAAATGGCCTGTAAAATAAGTTGGGCAATTGAAGTAATGAGTAAAAAGAAAATACCAAAACCAAGTAACAAGCTGGTCACTAGCCCAGCACCATTTACAAAACCTGCTACTGCAGCAGCGACACCTGCTGTAGAGGCACTAAGTGGACGACCGACAATAAATGATCCCACAATTCCAGCAACCAGAATAAATAAAGCCATTGTCAGCGTTGTCTGTTTGGCTTGTTGTTCTTCAGCAGCTTGATGTTGGCGCTCTTTCAAATCTTGAGCAGCTTGCTGAGCTACTTCTGGGTCAAGATTTAAAATTCTTCCAATTTCATCCAGACCTGCATTTAAACCTTGCCCATATTGGGCTTGTTTAAAATAAGGTGTAATTTGGTTTCGAATAATCCGACTTGCCACAATGTCAGGTAACACACCTTCTAAACCATAGCCGGTTAAAATTTGCATACGGCGATCATTTACAGCAACTGCAATGAGTAATCCATTGTCACGTTTAGCTGAACCTAATTGCCACTGTTCACCCACTCGTAATGCATAATCAAAAATATCTTCTTGGCCCGTAGTCGGAACAATAACGACACCAATTTGCGCTTTACCTTGTTGATATAAACTTAGAATTTTTTGGTCGAGCTGCTGTTTCTCAGCTTCACTTAAAATGTTAGCTTGATCAATAACAGGCTGATTTAAAGTTGGCAAACCACGAATTGATTCACCATCAGCCATATCGTTAGCAACTTGGACTTGAGGGGCAGCACTTGAAGCAGCTTGCCCCTCTAATTTAGTTGAAGAAGCTTGAGCTTGTTGCTTTTGTATAATTTTGCCAGCAACTACTGTATCAGTCTCATCCGTAGCAGTTGCAATATTGCTTTCACTCCATGCCGTATTCTGAAAAAGAACACCACAACAGAGCAAAATTAAGGTCGAAATAAAGACCTTAATTTGCTTTGATTGAAGCAATAGAGTATTTCTCATACGGCACTCCTTTGATTTATAAAATTAATCAAAAGAAACTTTTGGAGCCTGTTGAGCAGAAGCTTCTGCAGAGAAATTGGCTTTTGGATGCATACCAATTACTTTTGCAGTTACTGCTTGCGGGAATTGACGCACATATGAGTTATAGTCTTGTACCGTTGTAATATAACGATTACGTGCAACTGCAATGCGGTTTTCTGTACCCTCAAGTTGAACTTGTAATTCTTGGAATTGGGTATTAGCTTTCAAATCTGGGTAATTTTCCGAAACAGCAATGAGTCGAGATAATGCCCCTGTTAATTGACTTTGAGCCTGTTGATATTTTTCAAGTAAAGCTGGGTCTTCTAAAACTTCTTTATCAACTTTTAAACCCGCAACATTAGAACGCGCCTGAGTTACTTCGGTGAGTACTTGCTCTTCATGTTTAGCATAGCCTTTCACTACATTAACCAGGTTTGGTACCAAATCTGAACGACGTTGATATTGGTTTTGTACTTCAGACCAAGCTGCTGTTACAGCCTCATCTTTTACTTGTAGAGTGTTATAACCACATCCTGAAAACAGCAAGGTACTGGCAAGTGTTGTTGCAATCGCAAATTGTTTCAATGTTTTCATCGTCACATTATCCTCAAGTTTTTCTTTATATTTTTAACCTCTTTGCCTGATTGTATGATGATTTTGGCATTATTGTGTTGCTTTTATTTTATTGATTTTAAAAAACTGGATTTTAGATCCGGTTATCTACTAGCTCAATCGCTGATCTTTTTCTTGTTCAAAACTTGCCATTTGATATTCTTCTGCTAAAGAGCTTTTCCAGTAATTAACCATCCTGCCATAATCTTTTTGACTCGGATGAAAGT
The DNA here is from genome assembly GCF_034067285.1 of Acinetobacter pittii. Classification (NCBI taxonomy): domain Bacteria; kingdom Pseudomonadati; phylum Pseudomonadota; class Gammaproteobacteria; order Moraxellales; family Moraxellaceae; genus Acinetobacter; species Acinetobacter pittii. Next base: position 324,336 of record NZ_CP139286.1, on the reverse strand, counting down.
CTTTTTTGTAATATGCAAAGTATTCTGGTATTAACTGAACAAGCATCTTCATTAGCAAATACAATCCAAATAGATTACCTCCAATTTTAGGCAAGCTGTTCCATTTATCTTGCCAAAATAAACGCGTTGTCCCATAAAAAGCGAGACTCGCAAATCCTGTAGTGACACTACGCATCAATAAACGTCGGATACGATCATCACCATATACATGTTGATAGACATCAAATGCAACCGAACGGTGTTCAATTTCTTCAATCGCATGCCATACCCAAAGTTTTAGCGCATCTTCATCTAGCGTTCTTAATAGCTCTGGATGCTGCAATATATATCCCCCAAGTAAAGCAGTGAAATGCTCAAACGCACAGGTCAATGCCAATTGCAGCTTAGGTGAAATTGTTCTTAAATATTTATCGCGCTGATTTAGCCAATTTTGAAAACTGTCCAGATTATAATCATCACGTCGCCAAGCTTCATTAAACTCGCCATGTGCTTTGGAATGCATGGCCTCTTGTCCAATAAAAGCCGCAATTTGTGCTTGTAGTTGAGAGTCTGAAACTTTATCGCGAACATTACGTACGCTATTTACGAAAAATTGCTCTCCTACCGGAAACGTTGACGAGAGTGCAGTTAAAAAATGAGACATGAGGGGCGATTTTGCAAAATAGTGCCGTTTAATCGCTTTTGGATTAAATTCAAGACGACGCACTGTAATACCCAACGCTTTTCGACGATTTAAATATGATTTTTCTGCCGTCATACCTGCGATGTTCATATTCAACACCTATTGTATTGAAGAAGGAGGTTTCGAGTATGTCGCGAGCCTAAAAAGCTAAAAAGGGCGAAAAAGCTTATTGTATTTGCCAAAAACATCAAACTGATTAATGGTAGATAATAAAAAAGCCTACTTTAAGTAGGCTTTTTTAAGAGTTTTAACAAATTAATTTATTAAACACCAAGGTAGTCCAAAATACCTTCAGCAGCTTGGCGGCCTTCCCAGATCGCAGTTACGACAAGGTCTGAACCACGTACCATATCACCACCCGCAAAGATTTTCGGGTTTGATGTCTGGAATTTGAACTCTTGTTTTTCAGCTGCCACAACACGGCCTGAACCATCAAGATTAATATTCGCATTACCAAACCAGTCCGCTGGACTTGGACGGAAACCGAAAGCAAGTAAAACTGCATCTGCTGGCAATACTTCTTCAGAACCAGGAATTGGCTCGGGGCTACGACGACCGCGACTATCTGGTTCACCCATTTGTGTCGTTACCACTTTTACGCCTGTCACTTTGCCATTTTCACCGACAATCTCGATCGGTTGGCGATTGAATAGGAATTTTACACCCTCTTCATAGGCATTTTTTACTTCACGTGCAGAGCCTGGCATATTGCTTTCATCACGGCGGTATGCACAAGTTACATCGTGAGCACCTTGACGTAAAGACGTACGGTTACAGTCCATAGCGGTATCACCACCACCTAGAACAATAACTTTTTTACCATCCAAGCTGATGTATTCACTTGGATCTTTTTCCCAACCTTGGCAACGGTTCACGTTGGAAATCAAGAAATCAAGTGCATCATAAACACCATCAAGATCTTCACCTGGGAAACCACCCTTCATGTAGGTGTAAGTACCCATACCCATGAATACAGCATCATATTCTGCAAGTAATTCATCAATCGTGATGTCTTTACCAATTTCCGTATTTAAACGGAATTCGATGCCCATACCTGTGAAAATTTCACGACGGCGTTTCATTACATCTTTTTCCATTTTAAATTCTGGAATACCGAATGTAAGTAAGCCACCAATTTCAGGACGCTTATCGAATACAACTGGTTTAACACCACCACGAGCTAGAATATCCGCACAGCCTAAACCAGCAGGACCAGCACCAATAATTGCAACTTTTTTGTCAGTCCATTTTACGCCTGACATGTCTGGACGCCAGCCCAAAGCAAAGGCTGTATCGTTGATATATTTTTCAGCATTACCAATCGTCACTGCGCCAAAACCATCATTTAAGGTACACGCACCTTCACATAAACGGTCTTGTGGACATACGCGACCACATACCTCAGGTAATGTGTTCGTTTGATGACAAAGCTCAGCAGCTTGGAAAATTTGGCCTTCAGCGATGAGTTTTAACCAGTTTGGAATGTAGTTATGTACAGGACATTTCCATTCACAATAAGGGTTACCACAGCCTAAACAACGGTGTGTCTGATTAGTGACAGTTTCCGATGTAAAAGGTTTATAAATTTCCACAAATTCTGCTTTGCGGACAGTAATATCTTTTTTCTCTGGATCTTGACGAGGTACATCCAGAAATTGAAAGTCATTATTTAGGCGTTCTGCCATGTCTCTCTCCGTGGGTAGGCGCGGATTTCCTTGTTGCCCGCACCTGCCTATGTCTTTGCAGTCGTGGAATTATTGTGGGTCAGCTTGTGTTGTTTTCAAAAGCGTTTGCAAATTAGCAGCTTTTGGTTTCACAAGCCAGAATTTACGGCTGTAGAAATCGAACTCATTGCGGATTTTATAAGCCCAAGCACTACCAGTTTCTTTAATGTGCTCATCGATAATACGCAACAAGAACTCTTTATGATCTTCCATAGATTCTGTTGAAATACGATTTAAATCAATCAATTCGTGGTTGTAGTAATCTACGAAGTCATTATCAAGGTCAAGTACATAAGCAAAACCACCAGTCATGCCCGCACCAAAGTTATGGCCTACTTTACCAAGTACAGTCACAACACCACCTGTCATATATTCACAACAGTGATCACCGGCACCTTCGATTACAGCAAATGCACCAGAGTTACGAACTGCAAAACGCTCACCCGCTGTACCTGCTGCAAAAAGCTTACCGCCAGTTGCGCCATACAAACACGTATTACCAATAATTGCCGTATTTTGTGTTTGGAAAGGCGAACCTTGTGGTGGGAAAATCGAAATACGACCACCAGCCATACCTTTACCTACATAGTCGTTTGCATCACCCTCAAGACGGATATGTAAACCACCAGCATTCCAAACCCCAAGAGACTGACCAGCCGTACCAGTTAAGTTCATTACAACCGGATGTGCTTCCATACCCAAGTTGCCATAGCGACGAGCAATTTCACCTGATACACGAGCACCGATCGAACGGTCACAGTTCACGACCTTGAAGTTGAACTGACCACCTGCACTTGATTCAATTGCAGGAAGTATTTCAGCAACCATTTTCTCAGCTAAAACGCCTTTATCAAATGGTGCATTACCTTCTACTTGACAGTATTGCGCTTTACCTTCAGCAGAAGGATGTGAAGTTAATAACGCACTTAAATCAAGGTGAGCATGCTTTTCAGTTTCGCCCGGTAATACTTCAAGTAAATCAACACGACCAATTAAGTCTTTCAATGAAGAAACACCTAAAGCAGCCAACCATTCACGCGTTTCTTCCGCAATAAAGTGGAAGAAGTTGATGAGCATTTCTGGCTCGCCAATGTAGTGTTCTTGACGTAAATGATCTTGTTGAGTTGCAACACCAGTTGCACAGTTGTTTAAGTGACAAATACGGAGGTATTTACAACCTAGAGCGATCATTGGTGTTGAACCAAAGCCGAAACTTTCCGCCCCTAAAATTGCTGCCTTGATCACATCAAGACCAGTTTTTAAACCACCATCAGTTTGTACACGTACTTTTCCGCGCAAGTCGTTTACACGAAGTGCTTGATGCGCCTCACTAAGACCCAATTCCCATGGAGAACCCGCATGGTGAATTGAAGAAAGTGGAGATGCCGCCGTACCACCGTCATAACCAGAAATGGTAATGAAGTCCGCATATGCCTTAGCAACACCTGCTGCAATTGTTCCCACACCCGGTTCAGATACCAATTTCACAGATACCATTGCTTTCGGGTTAACTTGTTTCAAGTCAAAAATTAACTGAGACAAATCTTCAATTGAGTAAATGTCATGGTGTGGCGGAGGTGAAATTAGCGTTACACCCGGTACCGAGTAACGTAAACGTGCAATTAAGCCATTTACTTTACCACCCGGTAACTGACCACCCTCACCTGGTTTTGCACCTTGAGCAACTTTAATTTGCAATACTTCAGCAGAAGTTAGATATGCAGGCGTTACACCAAAACGACCAGATGCGATCTGTTTGATTTTCGAGTTACGAATTGTTCCGTAGCGAACAGGATCTTCACCGCCTTCACCAGAGTTTGAACGGCCACCAATCGTGTTCATCGCGATTGCAATTGCTTCATGTGCTTCTGGAGAAAGAGCACCTAAAGACATACCTGCCGAGTCAAAGCGAGGCAAGATATCTTCAACTGATTCAACTTGCTCAACAGGAATTGAATTCGTTGTTTTTAACTTAAATAAGTCACGGATTGTCGCTACTGGACGGTTATTCACCAGCTCAGCATATTCTTTAAAGTCTTCGTATTTACCAGAGCGAACAGCTTTGTGTAATGCATTAATCACATCTGGGTTGAACGCATGGTACTCTTTATCAAATACGAATTTAAGTAAACCACCCTGATCAATTGGCTTACGATTTGACCAAGCTGTCGCTGCTAATTTTTTCTGATCTTTTTCAAGGTCAGCAAATGTAGCGCCCTGAATACGGCTTGGAACGCCTAAGAAACATTGATCAACAACTTCAGATGACAAACCTACTGCTTCAAAAAGCTGACCACCGCGGTAAGACGCAACGGTAGAGATACCCATTTTTGAAAGAACTTTTAATAGACCTTTCTCAATACCTTTACGGAAGTTTGCTTGCGCATGAATTGGATCACCTAAAAGTTCACCTTTAGCAATCAAATCATTGATCACGTCATATGCAAGGTATGGGTAAACTGCGGTTGCACCAAAACCAAGTAATACCGCAAATTGGTGCGGATCACGTGCAAAACCAGTTTCAACCATGATGTTCGCATCAGTACGCAAACCAGTTTTGATGAGGTAATGATGTACCGCACCTGTTGCAAGTGCTGCGTTTGCAGGTAATAAACCTTGGCGGATATTTTTATCTGTTAAAACAATTAAAGTTTTGCCGTCACGAACTGCTTGCGCCGCTTCTTCACAGATACGCGTAATCGCAGCTTGCAAACCTTCTTCTTCAGCATAGTTTAAGTTGATATCAACTGCTTCGTAACCCGGACGCTCAATGCTACGGATTTGCTGCATTTTTGAATTTGACAATACAGGGCTAGAGATGATGATACGATCAGCATGCTCAGGACCTTGCTCAAATACATTCTGCTCACGACCTAAACAGGTTTCAAGCGACATTACAATTGACTCACGTAGTGGGTCAATTGGCGGGTTTGTTACTTGAGCAAACTGTTGACGGAAATAATCAGTTACGTGGCGTACTTGACGAGACAATACAGCCATTGGCGTATCATCACCCATAGAACCTACAGCTTCTTGTCCACTTTCAGCAATTGGACGCAACAATTGATCGCGCTCTTCAAATGTCACCATAAACATTTTTTGAGCCGCTTTTAAAGCATCGCCAGTTAAACCTTTATCAACTAATTGTTCTTCAAGTTCTGGATTTGCTTTTAAACGAATTGCATGGTCACGCAACCACTCACGGTACGGGCGCATGTTTTTCAAATGCGTACTAACATCTTTAGTATCAAGTACTTTACCTGTTAGGGTATCAACTACTAAAATTTGGCCAGGGCCTACGCGACCTTTAGAAATAACATCTTCAGGCTCATATCCCCAAACACCAATCTCAGATGCTAAGGTAATGTAATCATTTTTGGTAATCACCCAACGTGCAGGACGTAAGCCATTACGGTCAAGCATACAAATCGCATGACGACCATCTTGAATAACAAGACCAGCTGGACCATCCCAAGCTTCCATATGCTTAGAGTTGAACTCATAGAAAGCACGTAAATCTGCATCTAGAGTTTCTACGTTTTGCCAAGCTGGTGGCACGAGCATACGTAAGGCACGGAATAAATCCATACCACCACCCACCAAGATCTCAAGCATATTATCTAAGCTTGATGAGTCTGATCCCGTACGGTTAACGATTGGGTCAAGCTCTGTGAGGCCTGGTAATAATGGGTTTTCAAATTTAGGAGTACGCGCCAACGCCCAGTTACGGTTTGCTGTAATTGTGTTGATTTCACCATTATGAGCAAGATAACGGAATGGCTGAGCCAAAGGCCAACGCGGTAATGTATTGGTAGAGAAGCGTTGGTGGAATACCACGATATGTGATTTTAAACGCTCATCTGCTAAGTCTGTATAGAACTCAGCAATTGCAGCCGGCATCATCAAGCCTTTATAGCTGATTACTGTCGAACAAAGCGTAGTCACATAGAATGACGGATCATTTTGTAATTGTTGTTCTGCACGACGACGTGCCAAGAATAATTTACGGTTAAATTCAACTTCAGTCACACCCATTGGGCAGTTCACAATAACCTGTTCAAAAGCAGGGAGCGATTGAAGAGCAATTTCACCTAGTGCATCGTTATTTGTAGGGACAACACGCCAAGCCAGTACACGTAAGCCATCTGACTCGATTTCTTTCGTTAAAATATTTTTAGAATGTTGCGCTAATGCTGGATCAGTATTTAAAAATACAGTACCCACAGCAAAAATTTCACTCAGTGTAATATCACTCAGTTTTTTTGCTTCATCACGGAAAAATTGCTTTGGCATCGCCAATAGTAAGCCGCAACCATCTCCCGTCTTGCCATCTGCGGCAATACCACCACGGTGCGTCATGCAACTTAAACTGTGAATCGCGGTTTCCACAAGATGATGACTTGATTCACCCTTCATATGGGCGATCAGTCCAAAACCACAGTTATCCTTAAACTCATCAGGCTGATATAAACCTTGAGCGGGAGCTACAGTATTAGGCGATGGCATGTGCATAGCGTACCCTTCTTTCAATAAGGCTCTTTCGAGCGTCAAACAAACAACTTATTTCTGCGATATTGCCTATGGACGATAGTTAGCTCAATGTTTCGCAAAAAAAAATTTTGGGCTGATAAGCCAATATACGCTGTTCCATTTTTACGTACACTGGTTTTTGCTAGAAAAATGTTTTGACTTATTTCGCACTCTTTTAAAGCAGTTCGACCCCACGACTCTGCATAGAATTCACTCTTTAGAGCGCCAAAATAGTTTGCAGCACATTAATAAGCACAAGAATAAAGCAAAAACTATGCCAATATAATTTTTAGAGGTTAAGTGTTTATATTTGTTAAAAATAGATAGGTTTTATTCAGGTTATCATTTTAATAAATGACCAAATATGCACCACTGTCGATCAAAATATATATATGTTTTTTATTTTTGCACCACAATAGAGCAATTCAACCTTATGATTAATTGCCTCGTGTGCCCTCATTTGTTGCATTTTTTGTAGAAACTTCAGTTGTGCGATTTTGTTGAGCCTTTTTAGCCGCATCACCTGCACCAGAATTAGACTGATGTACATCCACTACATTTCCCTCAGCATCTCGACGAATAATTGTTGTTCGAGTTGTAGAGTTTGTTGTTGGAGAAGCTACTTTAGGTTGTGTATTCACGGTTCCGCCTACGCCAGACCCTATGAGTAATGACTCATCAATTTTAGGCAAGGCAGCTGGACGTAATCGCACTTCATAAGTTTGGCTCATTCCACCTTTCATTTCATCCGCTCCCAAATCATTAACTAAGGGTGCATAGGTCGAGAATTGTTGGGGATGAGGTTTAACTGACTCAGGCAAATCAAGATTCAGTTGAGTTAATTGTTGAATAGCATCTTCAGAACGTTTAAATACGCCATACGTCAATACATATTGTTCAGATTGCTTATCTCCACTTAAACGGAAGTAGATAAATTTATTGCGCTCTGGACGATTTTTTAAAAAGTTTTTAATAATATCTTCATCAGACGCACGGAAAAGCTCAAGCGTCCATTGTTTCTTATTTTCATTAATAAATTTTGTACCGCGGAACTCTGCCTCATGTTGACCAGAAGCAACCGTACGAGTCGTTAAATCAAGAGGCCTAACTTCATCAGCTAAAGCCCCTAAATTAGCAGTTGTTGCTACTTTTTCAGGCTGAATTTGCACTGGTGCATCTGCATCAGCTGCTTTTTCAACTTCAACTAGCTTCTTACTATCGGTCATGACCCAGAAAATAAAGGCCAGAAACAAGCAGACGATACCACCCACCAACCAGATATATTGTTGAACATTCTGCCAAAGTGTACGTGATACAGTCATGTGTTACCTTAATTTATTATCCGTGTTGATTCGCCAAAATAGCTTGTTTCATGAGTTCGACATCAAAGTCTTTGGTAATTACTGCTTGACCAAGTTGCTTTAACAACACTAAGCGTAATTGACCATTGAGGACTTTTTTATCATGAGCCATATATCCAAGGAATTCATCCAATGGAATTTTTGGACATGATATCGGCAAATTAGCGCGTTGAATAATTTTTTTTGTACGCTCTACATCATCGCTTGAAATCCAACCTAAGCGTTGTGATAAATCAGCGGCCATTACCATACCTGTTGCTACTGCTTCACCATGTAACCAAGTGCCATAACCCAAGTAAGATTCAATTGCATGGCCGAAAGTATGCCCCAAGTTGAGTAAAGCTCGTTCGCCTTGCTCTTTTTCATCATTAGCCACAATACGCGCTTTATGAGCACATGAACGATAAACAGCTTCCGCTAAAAGCTCAGCATCCCGTCCAATCAACCCATCCATATTCTGCTCTAACCAAACGAGAAAATCAGCGTCGCCTAATAAAGCATATTTAATGACTTCCGATAATCCAGCCGATAACTCTCGATCAGGTAAAGTATTGAGTTGTGCCATATCAGCTAAAACGACTTGAGGTTGCTGAAATGCACCTAGCATATTTTTACCGAGTGGGTGGTTAATACCAGTTTTACCGCCTACACTTGAATCTACTTGTGAAAGGAGCGTAGTTGGAACCTGAACAAAATAAACACCGCGCTGGAAACATGCCGATGCAAAGCCAGCCATATCACCAATAACACCACCGCCTAAAGCTAAAACCGTACAATCACGATTAAAGCCAGCTTCAAGTAATGCATCAAAAATCAAATTTAAATGCTGAATATCTTTATATTTTTCACCATCAGGCAAAATACAAGTCGCTACAGTTTTACCCAAACTTTTTAAAGCTTCTTGATAGTGAGATAAATATAAAGGAGCAACCGTTTCGTTACTCACGATCATAACCTGTTGACCATGAAGATAAGGCTCAAGCAACTGCTTAGGATCAAGTTGACTGCCAATAAAAATAGGATAACGGCGTTCGCCTAATTCAACATGTAAAGTTTGCATGAGTTTATAAAACCACAAGTAAGTTTGGCTATTTTAGCGGGTTGGACAAAATAAGTTGCAGAATCTTTTGAGCAAGATCACGAGCAGCGCCCTGATTGGTTTCAATCGTGTAATGAGCAACTTCACGATATAAAGGGTCACGTATTTTTAACAAATCTCGTAATTTTTGTTCAGGATTTTCAACTTGTAATAACGGTCTGTTTTTATCGCGATAAGTTCGTTGTAATTGTAGTTCTACAGGGGTGTACAGATAAACAACTATACCACGTTGCTTTAGAAATTCGCGATTGGGTGCTTGAGTGATCGCCCCTCCTCCTGTCGCTAACACCAAGGCCTTACGGGAAGTCAACTCATTTATGACTACGGTTTCACGGGTACGAAATCCAATTTCCCCTTCTTTCTCAAAAATCCAGGGAATAGTGGCGCCTGTTTTGCGTTCAATTTCATGATCACTATCTAAAAATTCACGCCCTAATAGTTCGGCTAAATGACGTCCAACGGTTGTTTTTCCTGCCCCCATGGGCCCTACCAAATAAATATTTGGCAGGGTTTCAAACGCTTTGCTTGGCAAGGCGCCACCTATTTCAATTGCTTTCATTAAAAAATATATTAATGATTTCTCACCAAAGTGTCATTAACAATTCGTGGCGTAACGAAAATCAGTAACTCTTGCTTATCATCAGATTTCACATCTTTTCTAAATAAACGTCCAACGACGGGAATGTCTCCAAAGAAAGGAACCTTGGTTTGTGAGTTAGAAGTCGTCTGCTCAAATACTCCTCCTAAAATAACAGTCTCACCATTATTGACGAGCACATTAGTATTAATCTGATTCTTATTTAAAATTAACTCGCCATTGGGAGCCGCGCCAGCCACAGAATCCTTTGAAATATCCAATTTCATTTGAATTTTGCCATCAGGCGTAATGCTTGGAGTAACATCCAAACTTAAAAGCGCATCTTTAAATGATGTACTTGCTGTAGCTCCAGCAGCAGAATTCGTCGTAGTTTGATATGGAACCTGTTGACCTGTGGCAACTTTTGCAGGTTGTTTATCTGCGGTCATCACTTTAGGGGTGGAAATCACCTCACCATAGCCATCAGCTTGTAGTGCAGAAAGTTCGAGATCAAGCATAAAATCCGACATACTAATCAAACCAAAGGCAATACTTCCAGCTGGATTAGTTACCCCTAAATCGACATTTAAATTGTCTGGGCGTTCAATCGTATATTTATAACCACCTGTGGTTTCATCTTTTTTAGGTTCTCGTAAATTCCACAAGGTTGTTTCACTGCCACCTACTAACAAATTATTATTATTGGTAATCCCTTGCGATAATATGCCCCATTTAACACCGAGTTCTTTAGTAAAAGAAGTAGAGGCTCTTACAATACGTGCCTCAACCATAACCTGTTTAACTTGTACATCCAAAAGATCAATCATTTTACGAATTTGATCAATCGACTGAGCCGTATCATTAATAATTAAGGTATTGGTACGGTCATCTTGGGTAATTGTTCCACGTGGACTCAATAAACTTCCTACATTATTACCTAAACTATCAACACCAGTATTTAAATTGGTTGAGGTTGAAGTACCCCCGCCAGAAGTACTCTGCAAACCATTACTATTGTTTGAGCCTTTGGTAACTAAGCTCATAATATCTTGAGCTCGTGCATATTTCAGTTGAATATACTCAGTTTGTAACGGCGCTAATTTCACACTCTGTGCAACAGCTTTTGCCTCTTCTTCTTCAGCCTTAATCAATTCTGTAACTGGAGCAATCCAAATTACATTTCCATTTCTGCGTTTATCTAAATTTTTAGTTTTTAAAATAATATCAAGTGCTTGGTCCCACGGAACATCTTTTAAACGCAAAGTAATATTACCTTGAACGCTGTCAGCTGCAACCATATTAATGCCAGTAAAATCAGCCAGTAACTGTAAAACGCGACGAACTTCAATATCTTGAAAATCGAGAGAAAGCTTATTACCAGAATAATTAGGTGTCTTATATAAAGAGGTTACATTTTTGTCCTGCGGACGCTTTAAGCTAATGGTCAATTTATTTTCTGCCTGATAAGCCATATATTCATAGCTACCAGTAGATTGAATCGTAATAACGCCATTGCCTTTTTCATTATAAGATTCAATTGTCGAAACAGGCGTAGCAAAATCATTTACATTTAAGCGTTTAGCTAAGTGTGTAGGAATTTTAGAGCCTAACGTTCTCACCACGACCTTACTCCCTTGTTGTTGAACATCAACAGGGGTATTACTTCCCAGCAAGTCAATAACAATAAGGCCTTCACCTTGACTACCGCGCTGGAAACCAATATTTGAAACACCTTGGGGTTGCACAACACTTGTTGGTACGGGCTTCGCTACAGCTTGAGCTGAATTAATTTTTAAAATAAAAGTATTGCCTTCAATACGAGTAGTAAAAGCACCTGCCTCATTTAAATTTACTGTTAAACGTGAACGCTGATCATCAGAGCTTACATCGACCGAGCTCGCCTCATTAGTTCCAATCGCTACTTTTGTCTGTGTAAGATTCTGCTGTGCTTTATTAAAATCTAAAATTAAGCGTGAAGGATTTTCAAGTTGATATGCTTGTGGTTGCGGCGGCAAACCATTAAACATCACTCGAATTTCCGTACCCTGACCCGCTATTTGCGTCGGTGCTATGTTGGTCATGCTGACCTGTGCAGATGCAACCTGCATAATTGCAACCGCTACAGCCCCCATAAAAAACTGACTGAATACGTGATTCATTGTCTAACCATCCCCAATTAAATAATCTTTAAAAATACTTTTTCTTTGTTATTCCCTAAATTTTAGGGTGCAGGTCCAATTAACACTAAGGTTCTTGGTCTCTCCACATAGCCTTCTCGTCCGTCAGGAACAATTTCCACCAGATCAATCTGAGTTGGACCAATATGGGTAATCCGGCCTTGATTCATTCCGATATAGTTCCCCACCTGTACACGCTCAATTTGGTGGTCAGGTGTTTGAATAAGCGCCATGACTTGCCCGCGGTTGTTACGCATACTTCCTTTCATATTTAAGGATTCTAATGCATAGCTTTCGAGTGGCTGAGGTGCGCGGGAGAAATTCGGATATACCTGTTTTCCAGCCATAATTTTGAGTTCAGCCGCAAGTGAGCTTGGTAAAAAAGGACTCTTTAACTGATGGGCTGCATAATTAAACTGAGGCACAGGTGTAAAAACAGGTGCAGGTTCTATAGCTTGTGGTGGCTGATTACGTATATCGGCCATTTGCTGATTTACGGCGTCGATTCTTGAGTCGCATCCAACTAAAACCAAGCCTATCCCCAGAGAAAGTAAAATTTTCTTTAGTTTCATTAATTATCCTCCTACTTTCGCTTTGACTTCTTGATAGAAGGAATATTTACATTATGGCTATCGGAGGTGTTGGCTTGGTTCTCACCATTTATCCCTTGTGAATCATTATTATTTTGGCTTTCACTTGCTCCCATATAGCGATAAGTTTTTGCTTTAATAGCATAATTAAGCACAGGAATATCTGATTTACTATCTTTAACAGGAGCAGCTTCAACGACAAAATCGTGCATGGTTACAATACGCGGTAATGCGGCAATACTGCTGACAAAAGCACCAAAAGCGTGATAATCGCCTGTTGCCTCAATCGTAATTGGCTGTTCAATAAAAATTTCCTGCTTCACTTCATCTTCTAAACGGATATTTTTAAACTTCAGACCAGAATTCACCCCTGTTAAGTTAATATCTTCAACTAAACTTGGAATTTCGGTCTCCTTTGGCAATTGTTCTAACTGCTGATTAAAGTTCGCTTGCATCTCTTGAAGTTGAAGCTGATATTGCTGCAAGTTACGTAATTTTGAATCTTTTTCTCGAAACTCATTTAATAAATTACTTTCTTGTGCTTGAGCATTATCAATTGCTTGGAGCTTTGGCTGAATAGCAACAAAATATCCCAAGGCCAATACAGCAAAGAAAATAAAAATCCAGCACGTAATTTTCACAGATAATGGCCAGCTACCATAACTGTTCATATCGAGTGTGTTAAATTGCTGAAGAAATTTTTCTAAGGTAATCTTTTTTTTCTTAGATGGAGCTTGTTCTAAAGACAGCTCATGAAGTTCATCAAGACTCATTTTGCTACCTCCTTATCCGTACTTACAGATGCGTTGGCAGTATCATCTGTTACTGTCACTCCCATTTCCCCTAAATCAACAGTAACGACAAAACTGCCATAGCTATCTTCCACTCGGGGAAGCAAAGAACTCACAGCCTTATCTTTTTTCTCTTCAGTCGCCAAGAAAGAATTCATAAAAGCATTGCGATACCATGGGGATGCTTCGAGATTACGTAATAACTCTGCAACTGTATTTGGACTTTCTGCTTTACCTTCAATGGTAAATTTATCTCCAGTTCGACTGAATTTGGTCAAATACATAGCTGCCGGAGTCACGCGCACCAATTCATCTACCAAACGCACGACGACTGGACGCTGACTTTGCAAACCTTGAATGAGTTTCATACGCTCAATAATGGCATCACGTTGTTCTTGCAAACCGTTTAAGGTTTTAAGTTGTTGATCTAGATTTTGGTTTGTACTGATGATGAGCTGATTCGCTTGTTCTTGATCATCTAATTTTTGATTCAAATAAAACCACCCGGAAAATACAGTGGTTATCCCCAAAACAACGACCCCAAAACATAAAATAATAAATTGTTTTTTACGCTGCTCCCTAAGCCCATCACGCCAAGGAAGTAAATTAATTGTTGCCATTAATCAAAACTCCTTAAAGCCAAGCCACATGCCACCATTAGTGATGAGGCATCGTTTTCAATTTTTTGAATGTCGACTTGAGGAGAAAAACCCATTTGTAAAAACGGGTTGGCAATAGTGACTCGGTAACCAAGTTTTTGTTGCAACAATTTAGCTAGCCCTGGAATATTGGCATTCCCGCCTGCTAGCAAAATATGGTCAATTTCGTTGAATTGAGATGAAGAAAAGAAAAATTGTAGCGATCTAGCCGCTTGCTGCACTACAGCATCTAAAAATGGCTCTAAGATTTCGATGTCATAATCATCTGGTAAAGAACGTTCTTTCTTAGCCCGTCCCGCCTCTTCTAATGACAAACCATAACGGCTTTGAATTTCGAGAGTAAGCTGTTTACCACCGAAGACTTGTTCACGGGTATAAACGATTTTGCCATTTTGCATAACCGATAATGTGGTCATGGTATGGCCAATGTCTAAAATACCAATAGTATTTGCACCCATGGGTAAGCTATCAGCAAACACACTAAAAGCACGCTCGACCGCATAACTCTCGACATCAGCAAGTTTAGGCGTTAAATCTACCAGTTCCAGTACTTCTACGCGTGTTTCAACATTTTCTGTGCGCGTTGCGACTAAAAGTACATTCACACGATTTGGATTTGGCAGTCGATCTGGTAAAACCTCAAAATCAAGGCTCACCTCATCCAAAGGGAACGGTATATATTGCTCCGCATCTAATCGAATCTGAACTTCACGTTCATCATCGTTCATATCTGCATCCATTTCGATGGTCTTATGAATGACCGTCGATGTCGGAACAGCAATTGCAGCATTACTGGTTTGGGGATTTGCTAAATTCATCGCCCGTTCCAAAGCTTCTGCAACTGCTTCTGGATTTAAGATATTTTTTTCAACTACACTGTTCTCAGGTAAAGGCGTCAAAGCATAACTTTCCACCCAATATTTACCGTTCTTAACAGAGAGCTCTAACAACTTAACAGAAGTCGAACTAATATCGACGCCCATTAACCCCTTATTCGGTTTACGATATAACCTGAGCACACTATTGTCCTATTATTTTTTTATCCCCAAAAAAAATTACAAACCAATAATCTCGGTCTTTATTTTTACACGGATACAATATCTCATCTAACAATCCGCATGTCTAAAGGCTATACTGACCACAATTAGTTTGTATTCGATCTTATTAAAGCTTACTTATCATGAAAAAGCTATCCAGTTTGGGCTTCGTGCGTCCAATTTTTTTGATCATTATTATTATCTTAGTCTCACTTCCGATGGGCTTTTATGGCATGTATCTCTATATCGCCCCATCGCTTCCAGAAATGAGTTCACTAAAGAAAGCTCCGCTTTTAAAACCGCTTCAGGTCTATACTTCAGACAATCAACTGATTGCCGAGTACGGTGGTAAGCTTTCTATTCCAGTTGAATACAAACAAATTCCTCCTGCTTTTATCCATGCATTTTTAGCAGCAGAAGACTCTTCTTTCTTTGAACATAGCGGGATCAGTTTTAAAGGCTTAGGTCGTGCTTTAAGTGAAAGTGTGACAGGTTCAGATGTGCAAACTGGTGGTTCAACGATCACCATGCAAGTTGCAAAGAACTATTATTTGAGTCCAGAAAGAACCCTAAAACGTAAAATAACCGAGATCTTTTTGGCTCGAAAAATTGAGCAGAATTTATCTAAAGAAGAAATTCTCAGTCTTTATGTGAATAAAATCTTCTTAGGCAAAAATGCGTATGGTATCGCGGCAGCAGCCAAGATTTATTACAACAAAAGTATTAATGAACTGAGCGTTGCCCAAATGGCAATGATCGCTGGTTTGCCAAAAGCACCATCTAAATACAACCCAGTGGTTAATCCGGAACGTGCACTCGAACGACGTAACTGGATTTTGGGTCGTATGTTACAACTGGGTTATATTACTCAAGCAGAATATCAAAAAGGTGTAGCAGAACCGATTAACCTGAACATGCCCAATCGAGATTTAAATAATATTCACCCGTACGCTGGCGAAATGGTTCGTTCAGAACTTGTAAAGCACTTTGGTGAACAAGCGATTGATTCTGGTTATAAAGTCTACACAACGATTAATGCTAAACGCCAAGCGATTGCAGAAAAATCTGTGCAAGATGGTCTTGAAGCTTATGACCGTCGTCATGGCTGGCGTGGTGCAGAAGCGCATGACAAACCATTAAGTGAATTTAGAGCATATGCCAACACTTATCCTGCGCAAGTTACTAAGGTAAATAGCAGCTCTTTTGAAGCATTAATGCAAGATGGCTCAACCGTTACTGTTCAGTGGTCAGGCATGTCATGGGCACGTCCCTATCGCAATGCAAATAGTGTAGGTGGTGCTCCTTCGCGTGCATCTCAAATTGTAAAAGTTAAAGATATTGTTCGTTTACGCCCAAATGATAATAAAACTGCATGGTCTTTAGTTCAGGTTCCTAAAGTTCAAGGTCAACTTATTGCAATTAACCCGAATGATGGTTCAATTGAAGCAATTGTAGGTGGCTATAACTTCTACCAATCAAAATTTAACCGTGCCTTACAAGGCTGGCGCCAACCGGGTTCTACGATCAAGCCATTCCTCTATGCTTTAGCATTAGAAAGAGGTATGACCCCGTATAGCATGGTGAATGATAGCCCAATTACGATTGGCAAATGGACACCACGAAACTCTGATGGACGTTACCTAGGTATGATTCCATTACGTCGTGCTTTGTATTTGTCTCGTAATACCGTATCAGTAAGACTTCTACAAACTGT